>NZ_JAYKKE010000001.1:439789-739789 GCF_036336025.1 Stomatohabitans albus | reverse complement strand
TATGGACTGGCGCCCCATCTGTGATGAGGGCAAGGGCTATCCCTCCTGGCGTATGCCCAACGAGTCCAATCACATCCAGCACAATGTCATCAACCTCTATACGGTCACCATGCCAAACGGGATCAGGACGCACACTGGTATGGAACTCAATGGCCGTACAGTCGGGAGTTCCCGCCACCACATCGGCCTCTGTAGTCTTTGCAATCTCCCGTAGCGCTTCAATATGGTCGGCATGTTGATGAGTCACTACAACCAATGCGACATCATCATCACCGATGAGCGACTGAATACCTGGTGCGTTGTCAGCCGGATCAATCAACACCGCAACCCCAGAAGGTTGTCTGATTAGCCAAACATTTGTGTCAAGCACTCCTTCGATACTGCGATGAATTGAAAGGCCACCCGGTAATTCAATGGGGATCTGGATATGACTGCTCATAGCCCCATTGTGAGCCAATATCGCTACCTATTCCAAAGCCGGTATCGACCTAAAGTTTCCTCAATAATTTTTTATACAGTCACCCTGTGGTTCTCACGCCACACTATGTCAAAACGAATGACCGAAAGTTCACTATGACTATCCCTCCTTCACCACCAACCGAGTCAGACCCTCCTGGCAGCCAAGGAAACGACCCCCAATGGCAGCACCAACTGAGCGCCACTCAACCCAATGACCAGGTACAACCTGGTGAGACCATCACTCCAGTGTTGGCTGAAGGGGGTCGTTCGTGGCGGGCTCTTGGTGTAGCGTTACTCACGATGGCCGCACCGGTGTTGGCATTGAGTTTGTGGGGACTGGAAGTTGGCCCCATAACGATTGAACATGCACAGAACGATTCCATCACGGTTGAGGGACCAAGCCATGATCTTGTGCTAACCCTTCCGGTTGATTGCAGCGAAACGCTGGAAGACCCGACCATGACATCCTTGTCGTGTGGTGAAGCAGATGATGAAGTGAGCCTAACGATTATGCCCAGTGACAGCATTGAGCAGTTAGACGTTGCTGCACGCCGAGGCGTTCGCCGAGCCATATTCGATCGAGATAGTGATCGGTTTGAGGTATCGGACACCACTATCGAAGGTGGTAAGGCGGCTCTTGCTACTGGTCAAGGAACTATCATTCCTTATGGCGCCGCATTTGCCGTTCAGGGTGACGGTGCTAAAGACGGTTTCGTTGTCGGCGTATCCCCTTCTGATTCAGCCTTGATACAAGAGGTTTCGCACCACCAACAGATTATTGACAGCGTTGTTCATTCGCTCATTCAATCGGCCCGTTTAACAGCTAAAGAGGTGGATCACGCATGACATCATTTTGGATTCAACCAAAGAATGCCTGGTGGTGGTTTAACCTCATTGTCACCCCTATTGGGCTAATTGTGACAGCCTTTTTATATGGGCCGCTAGTGATGAGTCTCTCACCAGAGATCATTTCCCTCTCATTCGTGTTCTATGCTGTGATGGCTGTAGCCGGCTTACTCGTATTGCGATTCACCAAATTTGGAACCGCACTCCCTTCGAAAGTGCTCGTTACTGCATTTATTTGGGGTTCTATTAACGCGATTGGACTTGCCATCACCCTCGGTCTTGGCGTTGGTAATCTCAGCACCCTAACTGGTTCAACGATGTGGATATCGAGCCTTGGTGGCGCCGTACCCGAAGAAATCTTTAAACTCTTTTGTGCACTCGCCGTGCTCTACCTTGCACGAGCATGGGTATCACATCCCGTTCACGCAATGCTCATTGGTATGGCGGTGGGATTTGGGTTTGACCTTGCCGAAAATGTCTCCTATGGCCTCAATATGGCACTCATCGACTCCAATAGTGACCTTCAACCTATGTTGAGTTCCTGGCTCCTCCGGCTGGTCGTTGGCCCCTTGGCCCACATGATTTGGACTGGCCTTGCTGGTTGGGGGATGGGTCAGTTCCTCTTTGAAAAGAAGCGTAGTGGACTTGGGTGGCTGTTCTTTACCATCGGGATTCATTTCCTCTTTAATACTGATTGGCCCCTTGATGCTGTAGTCCCAGAAGCCGCACTAGAACCCGTTTCCCTCGCTATCGCATTGGCCTTCTACGTCATTTCCGCTATCGCCCTCATCGTCGTATGGAGGCGAGCACCAACCCCACAACTACTTTCAGCAAACCCTGAACTTGGTGGGGTGTCCGCATAAGGATTCTTTCTCAGAACACCCTTCACGATTTGTATGTGCAGGCCCAATAGGTATAAAACTGCCTTTGGCCTGCACAGATCGTGCGAACCTTAGGGACAAGAACGGTCTTTACTGGCCCTCACGTTTCAGGACCTCAGACAGGTTTAACACGTGAACGATCCGTCTAGAGTTTTCGCATCACTATTTGAAAGGGAGTTATGGCAGACCTCACCTACGCCCAACTAGATGACATGGCCACTCGCGCAATCAATGGCGAGCCTGTTACCCGTGATGAAGCACTTGCGGTTCTTCGTGCAAGTGATGCGATGACAATGCCGATCGTGATGGCTGCAGGCCGGATCCGTCGGCATTTCTTTGATAATCGGGTTAAAGCAAACTTTTTGATTAACCTGAAAAGTGGTAAATGTCCTGAGGACTGCTCCTATTGTTCCCAGAGTGTGAATAGTACGGCTGATGTGCTGAAGTACTCCTGGCTCAAACCGGATGAGGTTGTTAAACAAGCCAAAGCCGGTGTGGCCGGTGGTGCGCAGCGTGTGTGTCTGGTTGCGAGCGGTCGTGGACCAACTGACCGTGATATTGACCGTGTAGGCAAGATGATTGAGGGCATTAAGGATCTTGACCCAAGCGTACGCGTGTGCACCTGCTTGGGTCTTTTGAAAGATGGTCAGGCGGACAAACTTGCTGCGTATGGCTCTGATACCTACAACCACAACCTGAATACCAGCCCAGAACGTTACGAAGAAATCTGCACAACCCATACCTACCAGGATCGTCAGGACACAGTGACAAAGGCAGCTGGTGCGGGTATGTATTCATGCTCAGGAATGATTGCGGGTATGGGTGAGTCCGATGAAGAACTCGTTGACCTCGCCATGGCGTTGAACCGTATCGGTGCCGACAGTATCCCTATCAACTTCTTATTGGCCTTTGATGGCACTGTGTTGGCTGATATGGAAAACCATCTCACCCCACAGCGTTGTTTACGTATCTATTCGATGGTTCGATTCTTGAACCCATCTACCGAAGTGCGCGCTGCCGCTGGCCGTGAGGAATACCTACGCTCCATGCAGCCCATGGCCTTAGAGGTGTGCAACTCCATTTTTCTTGGTGACTATCTGACCAGTGAGGGTGCTGCCGGTGCTGACGACCTGCGCATGATTCATGACGCAGGCTTCGTGCTCGAAGATGCCGAAGGAAACCCCGTGCCCATTGATGTGGATGCCTTACCCAAGCAGGTAAGCAATCACACGGTGGCCCCGTCTGGGTGTGGCAGTGGTGGGGGTTGTGGCGATTGTGCCTCTGCCGGGTCTTGCGGTGATGCTCAGTTTGAAACCGAACTCGAAGTAGTCTTTGAACCAGAGCCAGTTGTGGCTGAGGTTGACGGTTGCTGTGGTGGTCATGATGGGCATGCACCCAAACCCGCCAGTCGTAAGCGTGGGGCAGGTACCGAAATCCCCGCCAACGCCTAACCGCCTCACCTACTGACCACGTTCATTACCGGTTTCTAAAGCCAATGTGAATGGTCTTAGACCCACGACCCGGCTATTAAGCCGGGTTTTCTTGTGGGTACTCGGCCTTACCCACATCGATGAGTATCACTGATTCATACCGGTTGGACACCAAATTGCGTTAGGGTTGCATTATCCCGTGTTGGCGCCTGTTCAAAGGAGGCCAGAATATGATTATTACGGTTACGGCCAATCCGAGTGTTGATCGCACGATCGTGCTTGACCAACCCCTAAGCCCTGGGAAGATTCAACCCATCACCGCAGTGAGCGTGGAAGCCGGAGGTAAGGGGGTAAACGTTGCACGTGCTATTCATCAGGCTGGACGCAATGTGCGTGCTATTGTTCCGGCTCCACCTGGTGACTTGTTCCTATCTCTTTTAGATGAGCTGGGGTTGACATACACATCAGTTCATGTTGATGCGCCTACGAGAATGAATCTCACCATTTGTGGACACGATGGAGTGATAACGAAACTTAATGAACTTGGTGGACCATATACAAGTGCGCAAGTTCAAGCCTTTACCGACCTCGTCGTTGAAGCTGCTTTGGGTGCAAGTTGGATCGTGCTATCAGGTTCACTACCAACGGGTATGCCAGCTCATTGGTACAGCGATGTCATTCCGGTCTTGCGGACCTTAGGGTGCAAGGTTGCCGTTGATACATCGCACGAACCATTAGGCGCATTGGCTGAGCGTTTTCCAGCGTCTGCCCCCGATTTAATTAAACCCAACAGTGATGAGCTCGCCCAACTCAGTGGTATGGATGCTGCACAGTTGGAGGCCGATGCCATGCAGGGGAATATGGAAGCGATTGTAAATGCGGCCACTGACCTCACGAACCAGGGTGTTGATACCGTGCTCGTAACCCTCGGAGCTGCTGGCGCAGTATTGGTGAATGCCGATACCGCCCTCTGGGCAAGCCCGCCAAAAGTCGATGTAAAGAGCCCCATCGGTGCTGGTGACGCTACTGTTGCTGGCTATGTAATGGCGCATGAATCGGGTGCTGATCTTGATGCGTGTTTAGCAACTGCTATTGCGTATGGGGCAAGCGCAACTGAACTGGCGGGATCGGCCCAACCAAACCCCGAACATGTTAATCCTGCGTATGTTGATGTGAAATCTTGGTAGCGCTTGTGCTTACTTATACCGTGGGCAAGCGGCACGAAGAATGGAATAGTTATTTACATCTCTGCCACCTCGCCCGCCTGGTCGATATTGGATATGCAGGTGTGGAGGGGTATATCGGGCATTTCCCGTTTTGCCTAAGAAGGCGATGACCTGACCCTGTTTTACAAACAGGCCATTGTGCACACCAGGGGCAAAACCGTTGAGATGGGCGTAGTACCATGCTGATCCATCGCGGGCACTCGTCAGCCACAAGGTCGTACCGCCTAGCCCTCGATTGACCTTCATATTTGAGATTGTGCCATCAACCATGGCCACCAATGGAGTACCAATCGCGCCAAACATGTCTTGGCCTTTATGGGTGCGCCCACCCGACCGAGGGAACCCCCACGAGTCAATGAAGTGATGCCTTCCTGCAATGGGACAGAGATACCCATTGACTGGAACACCTGGAATGGCTTGACCATCGAATAGGGCTAGCGGACCGTCTTCACCGGCTGCATTCGGGATGGGAGCTGATCGGGCAAGGGTGGCAATGACGGTGCGTTGTTGATGGTCGTGATAGGCCCAATACACCGCTCCCATGGCCACAGTTGCTACCAACCACATGAGCGTGACACGAGTTAGCCAGTGCATCATACTCCCTTCCGTTGTTTCCATTTCAAACCGGCTAAGCCAATCACCACCATCGTGGGTAGTGCAATAGCAACAAGCCGCTGGTCAGTGGGGGTAATAATGGTGCTGAATTTCAATACGAGAGCGAGCAACGCTCCACTCAAAACCATTGCACTTGCCGCTTTAAACCCGGTGTATACCCACGTCCCCAGGAGCCGGTGACCAAATGATGGCACCACACCTATTGTCCAGACAATCGGTGCACTCAGAATAAGTACTGCACCTACACCTTGCGCACTCACTAAGGGGGCTAAGAGCACTATCATGCCCAGACTCCAACCGGCAACAACTATGAGATGGAGGGCCGCGAAAACGGCACGGTCTATACCTGCAGATCCATTGAATGCCGCTGCTTGGGTACACCCGTGGGAAGTCATGACGTGCCGTGGTTCTGGACTATCTCCGAAGTATCCAGCATTGACAATATCTTGGGCCAGTGTTCGACACTGCTCACTCAGTTGGCCCCACTGCAAGGCCATAAATGGTTCCTGAACAAATGCGGTGAACAGTCCCGCTTTGATGGGGGCAACCACTGAGGCGGTCATCACGGAGGGGGCTGTGCAGATATCTACCAGTGCGGTGTTGCCCTCTCCACTGGCTATCGCGAGAAAATAGCGACTAAGCCCACCTACGACAGACAGACTGGCACAGATCGGCCCAGACGGTGCAGCCATTCCAATGGCAGCTAATCCAATAACGCCAATCCCAATCAACATATCCCGCATCCCGTGAGCCTGTTGGCCCGTCAGTATGCGATAGGCAATCACACCAATTGCCACAATCAGTGCAATATCGCCTAATCGGATGGGGCCAATGACATCGGTTTGTAAGCCGCTCCCCAGCGCAATAGCGATTGGAATGATGTGGTGGGCAAGGCCAAAGGTGACGACTTGATCGGTGAGCCAAAGGGTGAAGGCCACAATGGTTCGAGCGAGGCCATTGAAGAGCCGTGCGAGTTCAATCGTTGGTTCAGCCACTGGCAAACTCATGCGTTGATCACCGTCAATGAATGCCGGGCGCGGCCCTGACAAGGTGTATTGTGACCAATCATCAGCACCCAAAAATGAACTTGCCAGCGAAGATGGGCGCGGTTCTGGTTTCAGGTCGGCAACATTCTTGGCGCTGGGTTTGGGATCTGGTTTTAAGAAGATACCTGTGCTACCACCCATGACCGGGCTGTTGGGTGCTGATGAATCCGGAGAAGGAGAGGCTGAAGGACGTTCACTTGACTGGGGCTTTGCACTTGCTGCTGTCTGGGGTACCTGACTTTGGGCACTCACGATGTGTGGCGTGAACAGCACGGACACACAACAAGCGAACACAAGGAGGATGTGACGGATCATGTCATTCACCTAACGGGGTGGTATTCAGTGCGCGATGAATAGCCGGGTCACCAGCTCGCCCGATATCCACACGACTCACCCGACCTGACAAGTCACGTATCACACACGATCCTGTCGGTAAATCTGGAATATCAGCTAACTGGCTACGTGGAATGGCGAGAAGATCAGATGCTTTATCCAATGCACCCTCGTCACAACGAAAGACAACCCTTGTTCCCATTAACCGTGCCAGGGCGTCATCACCAATGTCGGCAGGGTCTTGGCTCAACAACCACAGCGCCGCATTATGTTTGCGCCCATCTCGAACGGCATCAAGCAACATCGCAAGCCCAGCCGGGCTAGAGGTCAATGCCCAAGCCTCATCAACTACATGTACCCCAAATCGTTCCCTATTTCGCATGATGGCATAGTGGCTCATTGCCGTTACAAGGTGTACGACCGCACGACCAATAATCTGAGCCGGCAGAACCTCTTGGGCGAGGTGTGCATGAATAGTTGAATCATGGTCTGGCAAACTCAACCCTGGGGCGTGAAAACACAAGTAGTCAACATCATTTAAAGACACGTCTGGCGTACCAACGAGCACTTTGGCGAGTGGTTGTCGCAACATCACGTCAATACGTTGCGCAAGATGTACGGTTTCTGAGTCGTGTGCTAAGTAGGTGGGTACATCACCAAGCCCACCCCCTTGGAGGGCGACTTGATGAACCGCATGAGCTAAGCGGATACCGTCAGCTTCGGCTGGAGGCACACGGGCAATGATGCTCAATACGGCGGTAGCAAGTTCCTCTCCCGCTGGGCCAGGCAGACAACGCAACGGGTCGAGCCCTTGGTCTTCCTCCAGGGAAACAACTCTCGTACTCACCCCACTCACACCAGCTAATTGCACATATTCACCGTGAATGGTGCGGTCAAGGACACTGACGCGATGACCCCTGGCAAGTGACCCTAAAATCATGCGTTTAATGAAATAGGACTTACCTGATCCAAGAGCACCAAATACCGCCAACGACCCAGAGCGGTTTGTAGCTGGCCCGAGCGAAGGGTCCAAGAACACAGCAGTACAAGCCCCTTGATATCCTCTCGGCGCAATCCCAATAGGGATACCCTGTCCATCACCCACGCCGACTGGTGATAGGGGTAGGCCAGCCGCAATATCAGGTGGGAGAAGGTGTTGTGTGTAGTGACCAAAGGTGATTGGCTCTCGAACCCCCGGACACAATGAAACCAGACCATCGAGTTGGCCGCCTGTGGGACGGTCAATGCCAAATCCCTGCGGTTCCAAGTTTGCCTTTAGTTGGTCAAATGCGGCAAGCACTTCTCCAGGTTGGGCGTGGCGAACGGTCCACCCCATTGACAACAGCAACGCTGGTTCGCTCGGATTAGCTTGAAGTTCGCGTTGTTCACGGTCCAGGGCTTCAAGGGCGGCTTGGAGTTCGGGGGGCGCTCCAGCTGGATCACCGGCATATTCATCTTCTTGACCGGCTAACTGTCGGCGCTGCTGGGCACATCGATGACGCGCTTGTGCATTGGGAATAGGCGTAATGAATGCTGCCCAGTCCATCGGGTGATTGACCGTATCGGCAGCCTGGAACCAGGCGGCAAGACCAGGGGAGAGAAACTGAGCAGGCATAAAACTCAACATGCCTGTGGCTTGCCAAAAGACGTTGTTATTGTGTTGAATCTTCACGATTTGACGGTCTTGCAAGCCGACGCGTTCGTGGGGTTGGCCACCTTCAAAAGCTCTAATTTCCCCGAGGGGAGCCGTTGCGTTAATGCCAGCGACCCGTCCTTCAAGGGCGTATATCTCTGGTGGGGTGAGTGGCGCAATTGCCAGCCCAATCGCCATGCGTTGATAGAGGGTTTTAAGTTCTTGACTTACCCGCTTCGGATTCGTAGTAACCCGAAATTGTGCCAAAGGCTGGGGGCTTTGAATCTGGGCAAAGACGTAGGATGAACGCACAATCGGGCGTTTAGCCATAATCCATCCCGCATCAGCAATGGCCATGCGTCGCCACCGGTCTCGATGTGCTTCATTGACGCCTGTAACACAACGCTCAGCGAGGTCACGCGTACTCACTCGATTTGCGATCCCAAGGAGTTGGGTTGGCGTATCGATTGTGGCTAAAAAGGCTCTCAAGGTACGTAATTGTTGTGACTCATCTCCATCGATGGCTTGCGAGAAGGTTTCCTCAAGGACCTTCCATCCTGCCCAGATAGACCCATCTGCACGCCAAATCAAATTGGCTTTCACTTGCATCAATCGTGCAGGTCCAATCATCGTTCCTCACTTTGGATCGAAGGACTGACCACCCAAGGATCGAACATAGGAATCGGGTGCGTTGAGGGTAGGGAGTTCCCCTTCCGGTTGTCACTGTTGCGTCGTACCCATTGAGGCAGCCAGGAAGGTCTTGAGCGACGGCGGGCGGGTTGCACTTGCATTCGCTGATGTGACGGATATGGGGGCCTATCCGTGGTTTTGTCTAGTGAATGAACGGCGGCTACGGGCTGTGAAGTTCGTACGGCTGGTGAAAGGTGTTGGTGTACACAACGGACATCAAGCACGATGCCAGGGCTGTAATAGCGAGTGAAACCCCGTAGTGACCCCTGTACCCAGTCAGCCACAGCTCGCCCCTCAGGTCGAATCCGAGCAATGAACCGCATCCCCAAAACTGGAGCGATGATGGCAGCTACTGCCCCGCTTACCCCCGTTAAGGGATACCACCATGAGGCCGTAATCATCATACTAACAACGGTTGTGAGCCCAGTAACCGCTTGGGGAATGGTCAGCGGATAGGGAATAGCCCAGCCACCAACCTTACCCATAACTAACTGATACCGATAGGCAGCGGTGTACGAGTGGCCCCAGACAACGGACCGTTCGCGTTGAGCCTCATTCCCCAACCCCGTCGTATCCATTTAGAGACCCAAGAGGGTATTAACCGAGCTCTCTTGGCTCGTTGACCCGCCACTACCACCTTCAAAATCCTCGCCAACTTTGTCACGAAGCAGCGAAACATTTGATGTGGCCCATACCACGATGGCCGCCATAATGATGGCGCTGATAGTGGTGACCAGCGCCCTAGATCGCAGCCATGTGGCAGCAACCCAGCCGATAGCAGCCACCATCACTGCGGTTCGCAGTAGTCCATCGACATCGTTCAATACCTTCGTTAATGTTTCAATCATCTGAGGTCCCTCCTTCTTGTGGTTCACTAGCAGGCACTGAGTGGTCTGGCAGGTCGCGCAAAATGCCTCGGACCTCCCATTCATTTCCTTGCGTGGTGAGTGCGAGCGGGTATTGGGCGCGAATAACAACGCCATCTGCACGTCGCCCCTCCACTTCAACTAACACGATGTGGTCTTGACCAAGGACAATCGGTTTCGTAAGGCCGATAACATCAACACCAACAAAAGGCGGTGGACTAATAGGTGTCATTGTTGAATCAGCACTCGTATATCGAGAGAGATCCGGATTACCGGTCAGCAGGGCCGACAAACTTGCTTCAACCGTTTGATAAAGCTTGCTATCAGAAGGGGTACGCAGGAAGGTCGGCGTGTCCTTGGGTAAGACCGTTGGACTAGGGACAAGGGCAGGCAAGCCAACCGTTTGAGGAATGCCCTGGTCAGTGTGTACCCGAACTTGCCAAATCCGCAGCGCAACCGGATCATGAACGGCGACTTGTGCTGCCCAACGGTCTTGACCAGCGGGATCAATACGAATGGTGTGGGCTACGGGTACCCGGTGTTCTGATGTTCCAACCGCGTTCACCAGGTGGGTGATGACGGCCAGCTCAGCGACACCACTGACCCCCTCCGGTGGATAAACCGGCGGTTTCGGTATGGATACTGGGCGTACCGCAATACCGAGCCCTACCACACTTAAAAGAAGTGAAAAGACAACAAGAAACCAGATGAGATTACTTGTTGTGCTTTTAGGCGTTAATACACGTTCCATGTGGACAGTATGACTGCCCGCAGAGATAAAAGAGTTAACACATGGTTAACGGTTTGCGAATATTTAGACGTTTTTACGTGGTTTTATCACTGTTGTCGCCATACATCTCGACAAGCCGTTCCTGTTCAGGATGAACCTCACCATGGTCATGGTCGTGCAGTACAGCAGAGTCCTCATCCAGAATCATGGCGGCAAGAATGGTCGTAATAGGAACAGCCGCTACGAGCCCGATCGAACCAGCCAATGCACGGACAATTTCTTGTGCCACAGTTTCACTTGTCAGGTGTTCACCCAGGCTCACACCGCCGATAGCAAACAGAAGGAGGAGCGGCAAACTCGCACCGGCATAAGCTAAGAACAAGGTATTCACACTCGCCGCGAGATGGTCTCGACCCACCTTCAATGCACCAGCAACAATCTTTGCCCGAGGTGCATTCGGTGCAGCAGCACGCAACTGCGCAACCGTTGAAGCCTGGGATACCGTGACATCATCGAGCACGCCTAATGTTCCAATAACGATGCCGGCCATTAAGATACCCCGTAAATCAAGCTGGAATCCATCAATGAGATAGCGCAGATTTCGGGCATCTTCATTGGCCAATCCCGTGATAAACGTGCCATCAACACTGACAACAGTCAATAAAACTGTGAGCGCAAGCGCGACAGCTGTTCCAATCATGGCCGCAGCCGTCGTCCAGTTGAACCCGTGCGACATTGGAAGCGTCACCCACATGACCGCGAGGGCGCCTAGGGTGGCCACCAGCAGCGGGTTTTGCCCGCTCAGCATAGCCGGGGCAATGATCCACACAATCATCGCGATACTAAAGGCCAGCCCAATTAAACTCGCCACCCCTTGACGACCCATAAGTGCCAGCACCGCGAGGGCAAAGACAGCGGTCAACCAAAGCAAGCGGCCGCTGCGTTCAACGTCAACAACACCCCACTGAAACTCAGCCGATGCACCGGGTTGGTATTGCACGATCACCCGACGACCGGCCTTATATAGCCCTGTTTCGTCCAGGCCGCGCGAACTCACCACTTGACCATCATCGAGCCGCAAGGTCATTTGGACTTCTACGGTGCCAACAGCGACCGTGGGGTCGTCAGAAAAATCCTTTCCTTCCACAACGGTGGCCGATTCGATTACGGCATGGTGGTAGGCAGACTCCGCAGCCACAACATTCTCTTGGACAACAGATCCAGTGGTTGCTTTTACCCACACCAAGAACGCTAGAAGAAAGATCGCGCCAGCGATAAGAAAGATTTTTGATGCCGTGCGTAGCGATTGGATAGTCACGGGTTTCCTTTGATGTCTAGACCGTCCTAGAGACTGTCCACGTATCAGAGCCGGTTATCAATGCTTGGATATCTTCATCTGTAGCCCCATTACTGCCACCGGCTTGTGCAACTTGGGCGCGTACTTGACCACAATAGGTTGGTGCGATGACCTGACGGAATACCCCAATGGGCATTGGGCCACCGCTCATGATCCCATCATCAAGCTGGGATAAGGCGAAGGCAGTCGTCGGATCGTTGCGGTGAACATCATGTACGAAAACATCAGATTCGCTGATCTGGTCACGAGCCACAATTTCAATGGAACCTTCCGGTGAACGCCGGAGTGCCCATTCGTCTTCAAGACCAAAAATAGCGGGTTCTCCGTGTGCGAGAGCAACCATGTTGGCTTTGGCTTCTTTACCCGTTACACGTTCAAAGGCACCATCATTGAAAATGGGGCAGTTTTGCGCAATCTCTACGAGGCTCGTACCCGGATGATGCGCCGCTGCGGTAATCGTTTCTACGAGGTGCTTACGATTTGAGTCAACCGTACGGGCAACGAAGGTGGCACCCGCACCAAGTGCCAGGGAAACCGGATTAAATGGGCGATCCAGGCTGCCAAATGGCGTGGATTTTGTTGTTGCACCTTGACGAGATGTGGGGCTGTATTGGCCTTTTGTCAGCCCATAAATCTGGTTATTGAAGAGCAGAATAGTCATATTGACATTCCGCCGAAGGGCATGAATCAGATGATTACCGCCGATACTTAAGGCATCTCCATCGCCGGTGACTACGAAAACTGCTAAGTCTGGCCGAGACACGGCCAAACCAGTTGCAATGGCCGGTGCACGCCCATGAATCGAGTGCATCCCGTAGGTGTTCATGTAATACGGGAAGCGGCTTGAACAACCAATGCCACTAATCACAACCGTATGGTCTGGATCAATACCGAGGTCAGCCATCACCTGGCGGACCCCAGCCAGAATTGAGTAGTCACCACACCCAGGACACCAGCGAACCTCTTGGCTCGTAGCAAAGTCCTTCGCCTTGAGCGGGGTATCAACCATTGGTAACGCTTCTAATGCAGAACTCATACCATCTCCTCAGCCGCGTTAGGCCGTGACCTTTCCATTCAGCACAGGATCGCCAGGTTTGGCACTACTTAAACCGACTGGGTCAATGCCAACCAGTTCAGCCAAGCGAGCACCAAGCTCCCCAACCGCGATCGGCAAGCCACGTACTTGCGTATACGACTCGACTTCGACCAGAGTTTGGGAACGAATCAGCATAGCGAGCTGCCCCATATTCATTTCAGGAATAACCACGCGGTCATACCCGCGTAGGACCTGCTCAAGGTTTGGTGGCATCGGATTCAAGTACCGCAAGTGTGCCTGTGCAACCTGGCCACCAGCCAACCGAACACGCCGAATCGCTTCGGCTATCGGCCCCCATGTTGACCCCCAACCTAATACCAGCACCTTGGCTTGACCAGATGGATCATCAACCTGGAGCTCAGGAACTGGAATACTGGCAACCTTTTGAGCTCGTGCCGTTACCATGCATTCATGGTTCTCGGGTACATAACTAATGTTGCCTGTTTCATCTTTTTCAAGCCCACCCAACCGATGCGCCAGTCCAGGTGTGCCTGGCACGACCCAAGGGCGAACGAACCGTTCATCACGCTGATAGGGCACCAATATGGGATTACCATCAGCATCTTCACCATTGGGTTCGGTCAGCATATTGGTGTTGATTCTCGGCATCGACGCGACATCGGGAATAGCAAAGGGTTCAGCGCCATTGGCCAAATAGCCGTCACTGAGCACCATCACCGGGGTGCGGTATTCAATTGCAATACGACACGCTTCAACGGCGATATGAAAACAATCTGAGGGACTTTGTGCCGCCAGTACTGGCATCGGTGCCTCACCATGACGTCCAAACATGGCGTGTAATAGGTCAGACTGCTCAGTTTTTGTTGGCATCCCCGTTGAAGGTCCAGCCCGCTGCACATCAATAACGACCATGGGTAATTCTGTCATAACCCCAAGGCTCAACGTTTCGCTCTTCAAAGCGATACCCGGCCCGCTTGAAGCGGTCACCCCCAACGAACCGGCAAACGACGCGCCCAAGGCAACACCGGCTGCAGCAATTTCGTCCTCTGCCTGGATGGTTGTAACCCCAATATTTTTGCGAGCAGCCAGGTAGTGCAGAATATCTGAGGCCGGTGTAATTGGATACGCCCCAAACACAAGGGGTAATCCTGCAAGATGGCCGCCCACGCACAGCCCATCAGCCATTGCCATATTCCCACTAATCTGCCGGTATAAGCCAGTCGGTAGTGCGGCGGGGGCCACTTCAACACGGTGGCCGATCGCTTCAACAGTCTCACCAAAGGCATAACCGGCATTGAATGCAGCAATATTGGCGTTTGCAACTTCGGGAAGTTTAGAGAATTTTGACTCAATAAAGGCCAGCGTCTGCTCTATCGGGCGGTTGTACATCCAACAGACAAACCCAAGCGCAAACATATTTTTTGACCGCTCTTTATCTTTACGGCCTAGGTCGAACTCGTCGAGGGCGGTCAGTGTCATACCAGTCAGGTCAATCGGGATGACTCTGTAATTGGACAGCAGGTCACCCTCTAGCGGGTTGGTATCCCAGCCCGCCTTGGTGATATTGCGTTTCGTGAATGCCCCTTCATCAACGATGATCGTGCCTTGGGGTTCAACATCCTTCCAGTTCGCCGCCAATGCGGCTGGATTCATCGCAATCAGTACATCACAGCGATCACCCGGCGTTGTGATGGGGTGATCAGCAATATGCACTTGAAAACTTGATACACCAGGAACCGTGCCGGCTGGTGCCCGAATTTCAGCGGGAAAGTTCGGCAGAGTCGAGATGTCATTACCCCACAAGGCACTTTCGGCCGTAAACCGGTCGCCGGTCAATTGCATTCCGTCACCGGAATCGCCGGCAAAGCGGATTACAACACTCGAAGCAGCAATGGTTGGGGTTTCAGACATGGGACCATCATAGGACCTGCGCCAACAATTAAACACCGAAAGTTACGGTAGCGTAACTAGCCACCTAACCCCTCGGCCAATAGCCGGTCCACACCGGAGGTGTAAAGCGTGGCAAATTGGGTAGGTCATGTCCAGCACTATTGACTACCGACTCGCCAAGCGCGCTGTGGTTCGCCGTCTTGTAAATGGTGAGCTCTCCACAGACGAGGTTTGTGATGCGCACCCAGAATTGCTTCGAGCCTCAACCTTCCTTGGGATGCCAACACAACGATCCTGCCCAGTCTGTCAAATAACTCGTGGCGATGACCTGGAAACGACACGATCAGTACCTCAACTCGTTGAAACAACATGGCTGTACGGCACGGAACTTCGCCAGAAAAACGGTCATTTAGTTGAGAATCCAGCAGATTTAAGCCATTTCGAGCGCCGCTTCCCATCATTTCGGGCTTGGACCGTGGAGTGTTGCATAACTTGCGGCTGGAATTACTTAATTGCCCAGCGTCTATGCGGTTTTAGCCATCGACCTGGCCATGATCTCGCTGAACGTACACGGCAGATGCGGGTGAGTTCGCATGAATAGGCGACCATCATCCTTAAAAACGCCGATTCGTCCTGCAAATAAAAGGATTCGAGCAAGACGCCAACCCTTGGAAGATACGGTACGCGATAAGGCTAAACCTGACGTTGAGGGTTTATCGCCCACCATGCGTGTAACCGTAAAACGACGCTGGTTTCGGAAGAATTTAGTGATTGATGAGGAGATAGTTCCTCTTCAAGGGAAACCGCTCCTCAACCACCCTCGGAGTCTGTTCGGCCGGCTCTGGTGGGCAGTCAATCCTTGGCGAAAACGCAACGGCCACCCTTGGTGGCTGACATTTCTCCTGCGCGTATTTGCTACCGTCGTGACGTTGACCGTCGTCCTTGGTGTTGTCGGTGTCATCGGTATCGCCGTGTTGGTGCGGATGTCCTCGGTGCCCACCATTCCAGCCACCAATCCAGGGATCCTTCTCGATGTAACTGGACAGCAATACACCGATCTTCGGCAAACCGCCGGTCGTGAAGATGTCGAACTAAAATCCTTACCTTCCCATGTTCCTCAGGCCGTCTTGGCGGCTGAAGACCACAGTTTCTATACGCACATGGGGGTCAATCCATCAACGATTATTCGTGCCCTCATTGCGAACGTGCGCTCTGGAGAGGCTGTGCAAGGTGGGTCCACCATCACCCAGCAGTATGTGAAGGTGGCAAGTGGGGACGATTCACCCACTATTTTCCGTAAAATTAAAGAAGCTGCTCAAGCATTAAAAGTTGAACAGACCTATAGCAAGGACAAAATCCTTGAGCTCTATCTCAATAACGTCTACTTCGGACGTGGCGCAACAGGTATTCAGGCAGCGGCCCAAGCCTATTTCCGAGTAGATGCAAAGGATTTAAGCGTTCCACAGGCAGCCATGCTTGCCGGTGTCCTACCGGCACCAAGTGTGTATGACCCCCTGGTCAATCCTCGCGCAACGCAGCGACGCTACGAATATGTACTAGGACGCATGGTTGAAGATGGGGTCATCTCACCAACCCAACAAACGGATTATGAGGTTAACCGTCCCCTGACCTATCCACGGCCTACACGGATTGATGACCCGTATCCCTGGTTTACCGACCTGGTGCGTGTAGAACTCGAAGCGCGCGGCTTTAAAGGTGGACGCGGGCTAACTATTCGAACCACGATCGATCCGACAAAACAACAAACGGCAGAAGAGCACTTTGCCCGTACATTCGATGACCTCACCGCTACAGGTGCATTGATTACGTTAGACAATGACACCGGCTCTATTGTTTCTGCGGTCGGTGGTAAGGACTACAAAGCCGACCAATTCAACACCTTGCGTGCTCGTCGTCAGCCTGGATCCACGTTTAAACCCTTTGCCTTGATTGCATGGCTCCAAGAGGGTAACGACCCCGAGCAGATATTCCAGGCACCAAAATCCATTACCATGCCCGAAGCAGATAACGGTAAGGACTGGACAGTCAACAACTTTGAAGGTGCGTCATACGATAACCTCAATCTCTCTGATGCCACGGCTAATAGTGTGAATACGGTGTATGCCCAGTTAGCCCATGAAGCTGGGTTCCAAGAAGTTGCCGACGTAGCCAATACCCTTCTTGATCGACCGCGGGCTGACCTTCTTCCGACCCACGCATCACTGGTGTTGGGTACGAGTGAAGTTACACCGGTGGAGCTAGCTGGTGCCTACGCAACGATTGCGGCAGACGGTGTCTTACGCATTCCACACACCATCACGGAGATTCGCCGTGGCGATGAACTGCTTTATTCAGCTCAAGTACCAACCAACCATGTGGTCAATCAAGAAGTAGATCGGTTAACGATTGAACTGCTCCAAAGCACCATTCAAACGGGTTCTGCTAAGCGAGCCAATATCGGACGTCCAGCAGCGGGTAAAACCGGTACGACACAGGGACACGGTGATGCATGGTTTGCCGGATTCACACCCGAGTACACAACCGTGGTGTGGATGGGTAACCGTGACAACCGCGATTCGTTGCCCAATAAGGAAACCGGTGGCGGCTTGCCTGCGAAATTATGGGCGTCGTACACCACAGCCATTACCCGTGGTGTACCGTCCACTCGGTTCAAAAAACCCGATCCTGAAAAATTCGATGGGTCACCGTTACCTGCTGGTGACAACTGATGCGTGTTGCGATTGTTACCGAATCCTTTTTTCCTACAGTCAATGGCGTTTCTAACGCTGCGGGCCGCGTAACAATCGAACTGGAGCGCCTGGGTCACCAGGTGCTCATTATTTGCCCAGGGAAGGGCCCAAGCACATTCTCTTCAACGCGGGTCTACCGTGTTCCATCAGCACCTTTACCTGGATATAGCCAAATCCCTGTGGGGATCGGTAATGCTGGAGCCTGGGCTGCACTAAGTAGCTTTAATCCTGATGTTATTCACCTTGGTGGCCCCATAGCGCTTGGGGCCTGGGGATTAACTGCAGCTAATCAACTCGGTGTCCCCGCTGTGGCTATCTTTCAAACTGATATGGCTGCCTTCGCACGGCACTACCGAGTCGGTGTCGCCGAGCGCATCATTTGGCGGTGGTTGCGTGAACTCCATGAAATGGCTGAACTCACGCTGGCACCCTCATCATCAACAGCCATGAAATTGCGGCGTCAAGGGTTCCGAAAGGTGCGTATTTGGGGTCGTGGCGTTGATCTGGATACCTTTTCTCCGATGCGCCGATCAACCCCGTTTCGTACCAGCATTGCACCGAATGGAGATGCAATCGTGGGGTATGTCGGCCGTCTCGCCCCAGAAAAGAATGTCTCCCTTCTTAAAACCCTGAAATCGGTTGACGGCATCCAGTTACTCATCGTTGGTGAAGGTCCAGAACAGCAGAAGCTCCAGCGCTTACTCCCTCAAGCCCATTTTCTGGGCTATCAGTCTGGGCAGTCGTTAGCGCAGACCTATGCCTCCTTGGACTGTTTCATTCACACGGGTAACCACGAGACCTTCTGCCAAACTATT
Source organism: Stomatohabitans albus (assembly GCF_036336025.1). Classification (NCBI taxonomy): domain Bacteria; kingdom Bacillati; phylum Actinomycetota; class Nitriliruptoria; order Stomatohabitantales; family Stomatohabitantaceae; genus Stomatohabitans; species Stomatohabitans albus. Next base: position 721,165 of record NZ_JAYKKE010000001.1, on the reverse strand, counting down.
CAAGAGGCGCAAGCGAGTGGGGTACCCGTCATCGCTCCGGCGGTTGGGGGGCCTCTGGACTTGATTACGCATAGCCAAACCGGTTTGCTGTACCGCCCTAATGACCGGCGAACATTACGCCGACACGTCCAATGGCTGCTTGATAACCCTGGTGAACGAGAGCGGATGGGGAGAGCTGGTGCAAAACAGGTCCAACATCGGTCATGGCTCGCCTTGACACAAGAACTCATTAGCCACTATGAAGATGCCTGCCGTATGGGCGCAGGTCGGCGTCATATCCCTGACCGCATCGCACCTTGGGAGACGCACTGATGTGTGCCACGAGAATTTTTTCACTCCCTTGACCTTATTCTCTGTTAAAAGGCGGGGAAAATATGGACCGAACGTTCTACGCCCTTTAGAGTTCAACTCACCAACGCCTTTGGAGGGTCCCATGACGTATGAAATCCGTGTCGCTAATCCCGAAGAGTACGACATTGTTTCTTCACTCGTGATCGATGCCTATGCCGACCTCGCCGCCATTATGTCGCCAGATGCATGGTCGTCCTTCGCCCATGACATCGCGAATGTGAATGGCCGTGTTGCCGATGGTCAACAGCTTGTCTGCCTTGAAGGTGACAAGATCGTTGGAACACTCACGATGTACCAGACATGGCAAGGGGCTCAGGCTGATGCCATTGCCATCCGCCTTGTTGCGGTAGACACAGAACACCGTATGCGTGGTGTTGCACGTGCCATGATTAACGGCGTTATTAATCAAGCCAAAGCACTCGGCAAAAAACGTGTGGTTTGTACCCAGGTCCAAGACGTTGTACTTCGTAATGAAGTATTGAATGAGCTTGGGTTCGAACGTGAGCCATCACTGGACCATCAACCTGCCCCGGGTGTTCACGCCTATGGGTATTCCATTACGGTGTAATGCAACGGGCTTTACTTTGCCTCACCCTCCTAGGTGGGGTTGGTTTCGTTGCGTTATGGTGGCTTTTAAACCCCAGTCGACCAGGCGGTTTTGGGTCCATAGGGTTAGATCGTGAATTGCAGTGGCGGTCACGTGTCGGCCTGCCAACAAATGACCCCGGCTTGCCCGATCACCTGATTACGTAGACTAAACACGTAGACTGTTACAAGGTTTAGCTCCAACGGTGTAGCTCCTCCATTTAATGTCAGATGTTTCGTACCTGGTACGAAAGAAAGGGAGGGTAGATGCACCCCGTAATTCAGCGCATCCTTGATGACCTTATTACTTTGAACGAAGGTCAACCCGAGTTCCATCAAGCAGCAACTGAGGTTTTGAGCTCCTTGGGTCCTGTTGTTGAACAGACTCCAGCGTTAGCAGATGAAACATTGCTGCGCCGTATGGTCGAACCCGAACGCCATATCGAATTCCGTGTTCCTTGGATTGATGACCAGGGCAACGAACGGGTTAACCGAGGCTGGCGTGTCCAGTTTTCTTCAGCCTTAGGGCCCTATAAGGGCGGCCTGCGTTTTCATCCAACGGTCACGGCTGGAACAGTACGCTTTTTGGCCTTTGAGCAGATGTTCAAGAATGCACTGACAAATCAGCGTATTGGCGCTGGTAAGGGTGGTGCGAATATCAACCCCAAGACGATGTCGGTGGGTGAGTTACAGCGCTTCTGTCAGAGTTTTATGCTTGAACTCTCACGCCATATTGGCCCAAATACAGATGTTCCTGCTGGTGACATTGGTGTTGGTAGCCGTGAAATCGGCTGGCTCTTTGGGCAGTACAAGCGTGTGAGGAATGCGTGGGATGCTGGCACCATCACCGGTAAGGACCTTTCCAGCGGTGGTGCCCAGATACGCACCGAGGCAACTGGCTACGGCTTAGTCATGTACGCCAACGAAATGCTTGGTTCTGAGGACTGGACCGATCGTGTGGTTTCTGTAAGTGGGTCAGGCAACGTTGCCATCTATGCAATCAAACTAGCCCAACAACAAGGCGCCAAGGTCATCACCTTCAGTGACTCATCTGGTGTGGTTGTCGATGAGCAAGGCGTAGATCTTGAGCTTTTGCAGCAGATTAAAGAGGTTGAGCGCGGTCGCGTTGCTGACTATGTCGAACGCCGCCCTGGGGCCAAGTTGCTTACCGATGCATCGGTTTGGACGGTACCAACAGATATCGCACTCCCATGTGCAACCCAGAATGAGCTGCATGCTGATGATGCCAAGACGTTAGTTGATAATGGCGTCAAACTCGTTGCTGAGGGGGCCAATATGCCCTCAACCAATGAGGCCATCGAGGTATTCCTTGATTCCAACACGCCGTTTGGTCCTGGGAAGGCAGCAAATGCTGGTGGTGTGGCCGTGAGTGCACTGGAAATGGCCCAGAACGCGGCGCGTGATTACTGGACGTTCGAGGAAAGCCAAGCACGCCTCCGCAACATCATGAAGAATATCCATACCTCCGGCATGGAGGCAGCCGAAACCTACGGCATGCCAGGCAACCTTGTTGCCGGTTCAAATATTGCTGGTTACTTGCGTGTTGCCGAAGCGATGCGCCACCAGGGCAGCGTATAACCCCATCTAGTTTCCTCTCTCAACCCCAGGGCACCCGTCCTGGGGTTTTATCTCTGCCGCTCGTGGCCACGGCTGGGGTATTCCTACACTTATAACATGGTTCGAGTGCAAATCGGTTCCCTATCCGAACAATACTAAACACATTAGTACAAAACATTTCAAATAAATACACCTCAACCTCGGTACTCGAAAGTTTTATCGTATAATAATTTCGAATAAACCACTTGGTGAATGTTTCTAAACCCAACATGGCTGTTCTCGGATCAACCTTGTAACCGCTCCAGCACGCGTATTAGGAGGCTTTATGCAACGCGAAGATTTCCTACCTACCGCTCCTGGACGTATTGACGAGACGACCTTTGCCAACGGGGCTCACGGCATCACGTTTATTCCCTTTTCACTGAGCAGAATTCACGTCGACCTCTCTGACGAAACGTACAGGTGGATTGCTGAAGCACGTTCAGCATTGAGCCTGCTTCAAGGCAATATTGCTCAGATGAGCTCACTGCCCATTGTGCGCCCAGCACTCCTCCGCCAGGAGGCACAGGCAACAAGTCGTATTGAAGGTACTCGGACCTTGTTGCATGAAGTTGTTGGTGCTCAGCGAAAACAAAAGGACAACACAGAACTCCGAGAAGTGATGAACTTTGTTAATGTAGCTGAGACCGCATATCGGTATTTTGAACAAGTTAAAGATTGTCCACAAATTCCTATCAATCTTCTCTTTCAGATGCAAGAAGAGCTTATGAATGGAATGGTGAATGATTCAACTCAAGTGGGACGAACTCGAACTGAACAAGTTTTTATAGGTACAAAAGGCCACTCCATTGAACAGGCAAGGTTTATTCCCATGCCTCCTGGTCATGATCTGGAAATAGCACTTCGAGATCTTATAGATTATATAAACAAACCGCAACATTCCGTAGACCCAATTGTCGCCATAGCTATGGCTCATTATCAATTCGAAACACTACACCCATTTATTGATGGTAATGGGCGTCTTGGCAGGCTCCTTATTCTTTTACAGCTTGTGATTCTTGGTCAGCTTAGTGATCCAGTATTGAGTATCAGCTCATGGTTAGAGCATAATCGCAATGCCTATTATGGTCGACTTTTACGGGTGAGTACTCACGGCAGTTGGAATATCTGGATAAGGTTTATGGCAAAGGTTATCTACCATGCATCGGCACAAACCCTTGACCTGATAAAAGAGATTTCGAGCCTTAACGAACATTTACATACCCAAGTTCGTGAATCAAACCTTAAGGCAGAGACCGCGCACCAAGTCGTAGATATGGCATTTGAACAGTTGAATTTTGATTCGGCTGATATACAAGAGAAATGCAACGTATCTAATCAGCGAGCCAATCAGATTTTGAAAGATCTCTCTCAACTAGGAATTATTCAGGTTCAGGATCCATCAATGCGCAAAAACAAACGCTATACCTGTCCACAAATTACTGAAACCTTGTTGCGGGTAAGTCCATCGGATTACACCATTGAGGATTAATTACGTCACGGGGTGCAACTTGAGCCAATGCACCACTGAACGCTGCACCTCTTCCAAACAAGACTCAAAGTCGCTCATATCGCCAAACCACGGGTCAGCGAGGTCTAGGGTTTCTCGGCTGCCGAGTTCAGGATCAAACTCTCGGAGTAACCGGATTGGGGTGGCCGTACCCATTGCTTTGATCGTGTCATAGTGTTTTTGAGTGGCAACAAGAATCAGATCAACCTCGTCAGCCATCGCTCGGTCGATTTTTACTGACCGATGCCCACGTGCATCGATGCCAAGGGTGTCTAGCACTTCAATCGTTCGCCCGTCTGGCCCTTCCCCCACGTGCCAGCAGTCTGTTCCGGTCGAATTAACTTCAATCTGATCAGACAATCCAGCCTTTTCAATCAAGTCACGCGCGATATATTCAGCCATCACCGAACGGCAGATATTGCCGGTACACACCATCGTCACTTTGTACACATCAGCCATAGACACAGTCTATGCGCTTGTGAGTAATGAGCTGTTCCAAACGATGGCACACCACAACCATTCGAGTGGGGAACGAGGGCCTTTTGGAATTTGGGGGTGGCTAACCCCTCACCGCCCCATGTTGGTTGTTACGAGCGCGGTTCCTTCGGTTCTTTTGGTGGTTTGGGGTCAATGCGCTCGCCCACCACAGTGAATCCGTGTGCTGCTGCATATTCATCCAGCAAGCCATACGCCTGGTCAAAGGACATCGGCCCATATTCAAGGGCTTGATCTTTAAGCCAATTCCAAATCGCCCCTACTTCACGACCAGGTTTCAGCCCCAAATACGCCATGATTTGTCCGCCATCAAGGGCAGGACGAACCGCATCCAGGGCTTCTTGTTCTCTGAGCCGTTCAACACGAGCTTCAAGGTCATCCATGGCCCGTGCAAATCGGTTTGCCTTCCGCTTATTCCGAGTGGTGACATCTGCGCGGGTAAGCAAATTGAGGCGGCGATATTGAATCTCTGACCCGCAATCAGCCACATAACGACGAACCGCTGAATCAGTCCATTCACCGTCGCTGTACCCGTGAAAGCGTAGATGTAGGCGAACAAGTTCACTGATTTCTCGAATAGCCTGATTGGGGTAGGTCAAGGCACGTAGCCGATGGCGAGCCATACGGGCACCAACAATGTCATGTTGATGGAAACTCACCGATCCATCCTCATGAAACGCTCGCGTTGCTGGTTTACCAATGTCATGAAGAAGGGCCGCCATACGCAAGATTGGGTCGTCACCGGGACAGCCCATCACAACGGCAAGGGTGTGGGTATAGACATCTTTATGGTGATGAAGGGGATCATGCTCCATCCGCAGCGCAGGCAATTCTGGCAACACCACATCTGCAATACCAACCTCACAGAGTAAGTCAAGGCCACGGTCTGCATAGTCACCGCAAATCAATTTATCCAATTCAATACGCACTCGTTCGGCACTGATTGTTTCAATTTGTGATGCCATGGCTGTTGCGGCTTCAATCGCTTCTGAGTCAGCTTGAAAACCAAGTACCCCAACGAACCGTGCAAGACGCATCATTCGAAGGGGATCATCAGCAAAACTCACAACAGGTCGTGCCGGCGTGCGAAGCACCTGGCGTTTCATATCTGCGACCCCATCAAATGGGTCAACAAGCTCACCTGACGGTACCCGTATCCCAATGGCGTTGACCGTGAAATCACGGCGGCTTAGATCGGCATTGATGTCATCACCAAATTCGACATCTGGGTGCCGGTCACCAGCTGTATAAGCCTCACTTCGGTAGGTTGTAACTTCAACGATGTACACCTCACCAGCTGAGTCGCTCATCTGTGCACTGATTGTTCCAAATCGTGCACCCGTGTCCCAAATTGTCGTTGTGAGCCTGTTCAAAATGCGTGTTGTTTCCTCAGGATGCGCATCGGTGGCAAAGTCCAAATCTGGGATATCTTCCTTGCCTAGAATCAAATCTCGAACACTTCCACCCACGAGAACAAGCTCATGACCAGCATGTTCAAATGCTTCTCCAAGCTCAATAGCGAGGGCCGGTATGGGAGTTGAAAAAGGGAGGGACTGGGGCATGCAGCCAACTTACCGGCCTGACTCAATACCGCCTCTTGCTTAGACTGTGTTCTGGAGGTCCCGTTGGCAAGCATTCGCAAGACGACGTATTTGACCAAACACGCCACGAGTGCTGGCGGTTTGGTCTATGACGACCGTGAAGACGGCCGTTGGGTTGTGCTGATCGCACATGAAACAACTGGCGGTGACGTCTTATGGACTCTCCCAAAGGGTGGTATCGATGATGGTGAAACGCTAGTTGACACGGCGATACGTGAAGTCCGGGAGGAAACGGGCCTTGACACCCAAGTACGTGCCAAATTGGGTGTTATTGATTATTGGTTTGTTTGGCGTCCGGATCGGGTTCGCTACCACAAATATGTCCACTACTTTTTATTGAGTTATGTGGGTGGTGATTTCAGCCGTCGAGATGAAGAGGCATTCGATGTGGTTTGGCTTCCCATTGATGAGGCTATTAAGCAGATGAGCCACCCAAATGAGGTACGGCTTGTCCGAAAGGCGATGGATACCTTTGGCCCTGAAGTTGGCCGGTCACCCAGTCCGCCTGCACAGTTGACGCCCCTTTCGGCACGTATCGAACAAGACGAACAATCACGGCGGGTTTCGTGAGCGGTGTGATCCGTTGGTTTGGTGCTTGTCTACTGGCCTTACTCAGTGGCTTCGTGGCGACACCTTTTGCTATTGCCCAATCGGTCCCGGCATCACCACGCCAAACACCGACACCTCCCACATCAGCAACCACAGATCGACTAATCACGATTGAATCGATCAACGGTATTCTGAGCCCATCACAGCCCCTCCAGTTACGCCTCGCTATCGGCCAAGGGAAGCCATTAGCAAATCCTCGTATCACGTTGGCGGTACGGGAACCCGCAACGAGCCGTGAAGACTTGCAACAGGCTGTTTTAAATCAAGAAACAGGCTGGCTGTTTAGTTCTTCAGCTGAGTCACTCACGCCTCTCGGTGAAGGTGAGTCACGGTCAGTCCTTATAGAACGCTCAACCACTGACTTATATCTCGATCGCTTTGAAGCAACCGGTGTCTACCCGCTTGAAATCACGCTGCTGGACGGAAACCATCGCGTTGCTCGCCTCGTCACCGCCCTTGTTGTGGATCCTCAGCTCAATCCCGTTCCCCTGGCCATTGTTGGGTCATTAGGGCAAACGGAGCAGTCGGTTGTTGTCGGTTCACACGACGATATGCCAACGCTGGCACGCGAAGTCATCCCCACTCCGGCGTATGATGCCGATCTCTTCTCCCTTGCTGAAACAAATCAGTTTGACTTAATCGATCGTACGGTGAGTGAAGGGTTAAGTGATCGTCTCGCCACTGACTCAGTATCGGTTGCACCAGTCATTGCATCACCCACCACGATCAATCGCTCTACCGCTTCAGCCATTAGTCGCACCGCTGCAGTGGATGGCATTCTTGTCCCGGAAGGTACGCTCACCCAAGCAGGTTCAGTCCATCGATTTAATGCAGTAAAGATATTGGCTGGTGATCCCGCATTTAAGAAAGCAGCTGCCGTATTAGACGGGCCAGCATTGGGGCAATGGGCTATTGCTTATGCAGCCTTGCCCCAACGACTTCAACCCACCACACCGATAGATACCGACGCCGAACAGACCAACCCGTCTTCTGATGATGGTGAAACAATCCAATCTCCGTTGCTTCTTGATTTACGGTCCATACCGAGCGCAGAGGATCAACGCGTACTCCAAGAAACCCTTGCCACAGCCCCTTGGGTCCGTTTAGGTGGCGTAGGCGATCTGATGAATGCCCCCGCAGATGTCATTACACCGACGGCCTTTTCGTCACCTGTGCTTTCGCAACAACGCCGAGATTATTTTGCCAGATTGAAGGCGGCACGTGATGCCCTTCCTGGCATTGTGGCTATGACGGAGCGCCGTTCCTTTGAAGATGGTACAAGTCCCCTGAACTTTGACGATGAGTTGTTGGTTGCGACCGCTGTTAACGAAGACGAGAGCCAAGCGGCAACAAGGGTTCTTAATACCAAGGCACAAATCGAAGGAGGTATCCAAGTACTCTCTCCCCCACCAATTACCATGACAGGTCAACGTGGAACAATCCCCATCAGTGTGGCCAATGATTCTCCTATTGGATTGACAGTTCGTGTTCGTATCATTAGTTCAAACTTGAAAATTGAAGGTAACGACACCGTTGATATGCGCTTGCGTCCACGGGATGCCACTGCCAAAGACATCGTGGTCAGCCCGCGAACCTCTGGCGGTATTACAAGTGCCATCGTTCAAGTTGAGAATCCCCAAACTGGCCAATTAATCACATCGGGAACCATCAGTGTTCGCTCAACGGCCTACCCGGTTACTGCACTGTTATTTGCCGCTGGAGCGATCGGTATTTTGGTGCTTTGGGGCTGGCGGAACCGCTCAGCTAATCGTATTTTTAGGCGTACGGCAAGACCAGTTAGTGGCCCACTCCCCTCACTTGATGAAACCATTCCGTTTCAGACAATCAAGTCAGAACCCTCGCCAAGTGAGGACCAATGAGGTTGCCCCGTCTAGGAAGTTCTGCCCTTGTGGCCGCAGGTATCGGCTTATCACGCGTTGCCGGCCTTCTCCGTGAAATTGTTATCGCTGGATTTTTAGGTTCTGGTCCAGCCATCGAAGCCTTTACTGCGGCCTTCCGTATCCCCAATATGATGCAAAACCTCTTGGGGGAAGGTGTCTTGAGCGCATCCTTCATTCCCTCCTATTCCAAGCTGTTGGCAGAAGGGCGTGAAAAGGAAGCTGGCCAACTCGCCTCAACAATCTTGTTGGCCTTGATTTTAATAACGACTGTCTTGGATTGGGTGGGTATCACTTTTGCCGGTCCCCTCACCGACCTCGTCGCGGGAGGATATACCGGAGAACGGCGCGAACTCACCGTTACGCTTGTGCGCATCACAACCCCAGGCATTGGGCTGCTCGTCCTATCAAGCTGGTGTTTAGGCGTACTCAATAGCCATCGCAAGTTTTTCTTGTCCTATGTTGCCCCCGTCATCTGGAACTTCGTTCAGATTTTTATGGTGGTCGGTTTCGGCTGGACGATCTATGCCGGTGCATCAGGCGGTCTGGACCAAACAAGTGTTGAGCTCGTCAAAGTCCTTGGCTGGGCTACGGTCATAGGGGCAGCTGCGCAACTGATCGTCCAGCTACCAGGTGTGATAAAGGTAGAGCGTAACTTTGTTTTGGCGATGCGTTGGGACACCCACGCCCGTCATGTTGTCCAAAAATTCTTGCCTGTTGTTGGAGCTCGTGGGGTCATTCAAATCAGCGCATGGGTAGATGTTTGGTTAGCCAGCTTCTTAGCCGTAGGAGCAGTTGGCACCATGCGCTATGCGAGCTTTTTATTTCTCTTACCAATCAGTTTGTTCGGCATGAGTATTGCAGCCGCTGAGCTTCCCGAAATGTCAACCGTACGCGCTGAAGCCGTTTCACAACGACTCCGCCCTGCCTTTGGCCGTATTGCGTTCTTTGTCGTCCCTATCGCAACCGCCTACCTATTTTGTGGCGACTACATCACCGGTTTACTACTGGAACGCGGTGAGTTCACCTCATCGAATTCAACTATGGTGTGGCTCGTCCTCAGTGTTATGTCCCTTGGCTTATTAGCCTCCACACTCAGTCGTTTAATGCAGTCAGCGCTATACAGTTTGAACGACACCACCGTTCCGGCACGTGCCTCCATCACCCGTGTAATTGTTTCAGCACTGGTTGGAGGCGTATCAATGTTTCAATTTGATCAATTCGGGCTCACAGCTCACGGCATCGTTATGTTGGGTCAGTTACCTGCCTTAGGACCACTTGAAACCACCCTCCGTGAGACACCTGATATAGCTCGCATCGGTGCTGTTGGCCTGGGGCTTGGCGTTGCCGTTGGCTCATGGACCGAATTTGCCATGTTGTATCGGAAGGTCCGTGCAACCACAGGACCGTTGCATCTCTATAACACCCTCAGTGCGGTCTTTACCGGTGCGATGGGGGCTGGTGCATCAGCGGTTATCATCCGCTATCTATCGGGAAATTGGCCAAACTGGTTACTTGCGATATTGTCTTTGGCCGTCGCTGGTTTGATCTACCTGTGGGTGACATGGAAATCCGGGTACGGACTGGTTGATGCGCTGGACGGCAGGCTTGCAGACCGATCGAACAATCTCCGCACATTTCCTGATCGCTTAGAATGATGAACTTGTGACCACACCATCGTCAAAACCCACGCCACCGCCACGCATACTGGCTGGTCGCTATGAGTTATCCGAACATATTGATTCGGGTCTGTTAACAACGGTTTGGAAGGCCTGGGATACCGTCTTGGCGAGACCGGTTGCGGTCAAGATTTTGCGTAAAGAATATGTCGAAGAACCTGAGGTCCGTGCCCGGTTCAAAGCAGAAGCTATCGCTGCGGCTCGACTCGTTCACCCTGGAATCGTTGCCATCTTTGATACTGGTAGTGATGGGGATGATGAGTACGTGGTGATGGAATGGATGGATGGCCGCCGGTTGGATGCTGCGATTGCTGCCAGAAAGCACAACCCGCTTGAAATCGATGAAGTTGCGCACATCGCTCGCCGTATTTCGTTGGCGTTGGCGTATGCGCATGAACGTGGCATGTTGCATGGGGCTGTGCATTCACACAATGTGCTGTTGACGGCTGATGGTCGAGTAAAGCTCGCTGATTTTGGGGTTAGTCGTGCGGTGAAAGATTCACCGACCCCGCCTCCAGAACAGTTGCGTGGCCATCCAATTGATGAACGTACCGACCTTTGGGGGTTAGGACTGATTTTGTATGAGCTGTTAACGGGTGAAAACCCGATTACGGCTCGCGGTCGATTACAGACACGGTTATCCGACGATTTACCTCGCCCTAGCCTCAAACGAGGCAGTATTCCAACTGAGCTTGATGACTTGGTTTCACTCTTAACGGCAAGTAATCCGGACAATCGTCCTGCTGATGCCAGTCGTGTTTCTCAAGCACTTGCCCGCTTTGAACACGCCCGGATTGAGCCACCGTCCCCACCGAAACGCCGACGATTTGTACGCGAGGTGCTGTGGGTTGTACCAGTCATCGTATTGATTGTGGCGGCTGGATGGCTTGTGCAATCCTCAAAAAAATCGGTGAGTGGTCAAGATCCTGCCGGTGGTGGTTCTGCTTCGGAGATTACCGCTACCAACGATGTCATTACGGCCATTGTGGGTGTTGACTCCTTTGACCCCCAGGGTGATTCACGCGAACGAGACCATCAGATTGACGCATTATTAGATGGTGCTCCTGCGACCTCGTGGGCTACTGAGCTCTATCACACCGCTGACTTTGGGGGGTTAAAGGACGGTGTCGGATTTGTCTTGGACCTTGGATCAGCCAAACGAGTAAGCGAAGTAGAACTGGCCACCCCACATGGTGGATTTGATGTCCACATTGGTGTGGCATCCACCCCTGAAGAGAGCCTTGATGGGTTCACTATCGTGGCAAAACAACCAAAGGTTGATGACGACGCTAACGTTATCGCTATCACGCCACCCAAATTAGGACGATATGTACTCGTTTGGTTGACGGGTGAGCTTCCCAAAGTAAGCGATCGTTACCGTGCGGAAATCAGTTCCGTTCGTGTACGAGTGCAACCATAATGGGATCCATTTTTGCCTAAGGAGACGGCATGACGCAATCCATAGAGAACATCACCATCGTTGGGTCCGGTCCCGCCGGTTGGACCGCAGCTATTTATGCCGCACGAGCCGGCCAGAATCCACTTGTATTAGAAGGCCCGGTATCAGGTGGGCAACTTACTCAAACCACTGAGGTTGAGAACTTTCCTGGGTATCCCGAAGGTCGTCATGGTCCTGAGATGATGCAAGATTTTCGCGCCCAAGCAGAGCGCTTTGGCGCACGCACGCAAATTGGACAGGTGGTTCGTACCGATTTGACGTCCAACCCGAAGGTCCTCTATCTCGATGATGGCTCTGAGATTCATACAAAAACGGTCATTATCTGTACCGGCGCGAGTGCACGCTGGCTAGGCATCGAGAATGAAGAACGGTTGAAAGGCTTTGGGGTAAGCGCCTGCGCAACCTGTGATGGATTCTTCTTCCGTAATCGCAAACTTGTGGTCGTAGGTGGTGGAGATACCGCCATGGAAGAGGCCCTGTTCTTGTCTACCTTGGCAGAGTCTGTCACGGTGGTTCATCGCCGTGATGAGTTCCGTGCATCAGACATTATGGCTAAGCGCGTACTTGATACATCAAATATCTCCGTTGCGTGGAACAGTGTGGTCGTTGACGTGCTTGGTGATGAGGCCGTGACTGGTGTGCGCATCAAAAACACCATCACCGATGAAGAAACCAACTTGGAGGCTGACGGGGTCTTTATGGCTATCGGGCACTCACCGAATAGCCAGCCATTTGCGGACCAGGTTAAGGTTGATGGTGTTGGCTACATCATTGTTGATGAACCAACCACGAATACCAATGTTGACGGGGTCTTTGCCGCAGGAGATATTACCGACACCCGGTATCGTCAAGCGATTACCGCCGCTGGTCAGGGATGTAAGGCTGCATTGGATGCACAACGTTGGCTTGAAAAGCAAGAGAGCCATTAGGACCGTTTTAAGGCAGACTTGAGTAATACCTAACGAAGGAGAAGAGCTATGTCGAGTGCCGCAGTAACAGACGCCACCTTTGCCGATGAGGTTTTGGGCGCAGATCGTCCCGTATTAGTTGATTTTTGGGCTGAATGGTGTGGCCCCTGCCGCCAGGTCGGTCCAATTATTGATGAGATTGGTACTGAGTTTGCTGACAAGTTGAAGGTAATGAAGCTGAACGTGGATGAGAATCCTCAGGCGGCACAGACCTACCGCGTCATGAGCATTCCAAGCATGATCGTCTTTAATGGTGGTCAGGAAGTCAAGCGCATTGTGGGTGCTAAACCTAAGTCAGCGTTACTCGTTGATTTGGCCGATTTCATCTAAATAATGGGTTTACCGTTACGATACGGCGATGTTGGCGCCGAGGTATTTGACCTGCGTCGCCGCCTATCTAAGTGGTCAGAGGACACCCCTACTGTGGGTGTTCCTTTGGCGTATGGAGAAGAATTCGACGATAATACAGTCCTCGCCGTCAAAACATTCCAACAGGCTCGCGGCCTCACCCCGAGTGGAGTCGTTGATAGCGATACCTGGGAATCGTTAGTTGAAGCCGACTTTCATCTTGGTGACCGGTTGTTGTGGTACTCCACCCCGCCCATGCGTGGCGACGACGTTTTGGATTTGCAATCACGATTAAACCAATTGGGATTTGAAGCCGGTCGTGAAGATGGGCTGTTTAGTCATTTGCTTGATAATGCGTTACGCGAGTTCCAAGACCATATGGGTATTGAAGTTGATGGCGTTGCCGGCCCGCGAACACTTGTTCAATTAAAACGACTCCGCCGGGCCCACATGGAAATTGGGGCAAGTGCACGCGTTCGTGACCAAGAGCAGTTTGAACATGCTGCTCGTGCTGGTCTACCCGGCATGGTTGTCCTTATCGATCCGGCCAGTATCAAGTATGCCCAGCTTGATCATCGTGTCTTGACTGACTGGTCATGGTCCATGGCAACCCAACTGCATGCACGTCTATCAGCGGTGGGGATGTCGCCAGTCTTAAGTCGGGGTCCACTCAACGACCCTTCCAATGCGGATCGTGCCGCATTGGCTAATCGTATTGGCGCAAAACTCACCATTAGCTTGAGTTTGGCCGCACACGATGACCCTAACCATGTTGGTGCGCACGCGTATTATTTTGCATCACCATCTCACCAATCATCCTTCACCAGTCCTGTTGGCCAAGACTTGGCGTATGCGGCGATGCAGGCCGTCCGTGCAATCGAACCTGGTGTGGCTACTGAGGTCGCTCCACGGACGTGGACGATGCTTCGAGGTACTCGGATGCCAACGGTCATTATAGAACCCGCTTACGGCACGAATCCGGAATCATTGGCAACGTGGTCAACGCCTGAAGTTCAAACAGCGTTTGCAAATCGTATGGTGAACGCCATCGCGAGCCTTGTTCAGCGTTATACCAAACAAGACTAAGCCTCACTCACCCATTGGATAGTATTGGAATTATAAGCATATTATTGCTCTAATTGCTTATTCCTTGGTTTTATCTGCAAATAATAGGAGCAGCCATCCCCAGAACAAGCCCAAGCCAAGACCAACAAGGGCACGGCTTGTTTTTGTCGGACCGTCAATATGGCTATCCGGTGCCATGCCTACTCCCCCATCAACAAGCCAAGTAACCGATGAAAATCCTCAGATCCGGCATATTCAATCTGAATGCGACCACGGCGGGGGCTACCTTGAATGTTGACTTTGGTACCAAAGCGATCAGCCAGTTGATCTTCGACATCCGTAAACACGGATGGTGTAGTCCCTTGAGTTGAACGTACTTGTCGACGTGGTTCGGTAATTGTTTTTACGAGCTCCTCGGTGCGTCGTACACTGAGGCCTTCTGTAACGATCTGGTTTGCGATTGCTTGTTGCTGATCTGCCTCTAGAACTGCCAAACTCCGCCCGTGACCAGCGGAAATAGCGCCTGTACTCACCAAATCAGCCACCGAATCAACAAGGGTCAGTAGCCGAAGAGTGTTTGTGATTACCGAGCGTGAACGCCCAAGCCGCTCCGCCAAGTCATCGTGCGTGAATTCAAAATCATCAATCAGTTGACGGTATGCTCTGGCTTCTTCTATGGGATCGAGGTCGGCCCGATGAATATTCTCAACAAGCGCTTCTGTCAATAGCTGGTCATCTTCGGTATGGCGAATAACGACGGGTACACGCGCTAGTCCAGCCCGCCGCGCTGCACGAAACCGTCGTTCCCCAGCCACAATTTCATAGGAACCGTCGGGTAATGGTCGTGCCACGATGGGCTGCAAGATACCCATCGTGGCAATGGAATGCGTCAATTCTTCGAGGGCAGCCTCATCAAAGCGATCACGTGGTTGCCGGGCATTTGGTTTGAGTTGATCAAGGGTCAGCTCAACAAGACCCGATTGTCCTGCACTGCCCTGGGGGATTAGTGCTCCCAATCCGCGGCCAAGGCCTCCACTGCGACTCATCCTTGTCCCTTCCATAGGTTAATACGTTCTATCACTTCAGCAGCCAACCGACGGTAGGCCATGGCACCGCGACTCGGGCTATCAAATACCGTGATGGGTTGCGCAAAACTGGGTGCTTCAGCCAGTCGAACTGTTCGCGGAATACGCGCAGAGAAAACCATATCACCGAAATAGCCACGGACATCGTCTTCTACGGCCGTCGCCAACTTTGTCCGAGTATCAACCATGGTCATCACTACCCCAAGCGTATAGAGCTGGGCATTGAGATGACGACGCACCAAAGACAGGTTTTGCTGCAAGGCACCTAGACCCTCTAAGGCAAAATACTCCGCTTGAACAGGAATAAGCACCGCATCTGCGGCACATAGCGCATTAATAGTGAGCAGTCCCAGGCTCGGGGGACAGTCGATGAGTATGACATCGATCTCATCTAACAGCGGTATAAGTGCATCACGCAGGCGGTATTCACGACCCATTGCGCTCACCAGCTCAATTTCAGCCGCGGCCAGATCCATCGTGCTGGGCAGCACAATGACTCCCGATTCCGTTGGCACCATAGCCTCTTGTACTTCAGCTTCATTGACAAGCACGTCGTAGAGCGTCACTTGTTCATCTTTACGTTCGATGCCTGCACCGCTACCGGCATTCCCCTGTGGATCTGCATCTATTAAGAGGACGCGATACCCCTGTTCAACGAGACTAGCTGCCAATGAAATTGTCGTCGTCGTTTTCCCAACCCCGCCTTTTTGGTTTACCACCGCAATTGCTATGGCCTTTTCCCAACTCCCCTTACGTTCCGGCACGGCATGTTTCACGTGAAACGAACCTTCCCAATGGCGATACCAACTCACGACCGCTCCTTAGGGGAGTAGACCGTCCGCGGGCCACCAAGTGGCTTAGAAGCAGGAACGCCATCTTTTCTTGGAATCATCTCCGGCACTGGCCCATCTGCAATAATGGTAATGACGTGGCTTTGACGATCACTCGGGCCAAGAATCACGGTTCCTTTTTCGTGTACCTTCAACTGCCCTGCACATCGCTGCATATACCCGCGTTCTTGAACAAGACCAGGACCTTTAATGACCACGATCTGCCCTCCTGGATGGACAAACCCACGCGCAAGTTCAGTAACGACGTCAAGTCGTGCAACTGCGCGGCTAATCACCCCGTCATAGACACCGCGATAATCTGTATCTCGTGCCAGATGCTCCGCACGTCCTACCACCCCACGGGCATTTTCTAGCTCAAGATCATCGATGAAACCGTTAACGGCATCGATTTTCTTTGCGGTAGCATCAATCAGCGTCCACCCGACGAGTGGGAACATGATCGCACACACCAAGCCCGGCAAGCCACCCCCGGTACCAAGGTCAATCCAATGGGTATGCGCTCCTGGCTTCAACTGCGTGCAG
Organism: Stomatohabitans albus; assembly: GCF_036336025.1. Classification (NCBI taxonomy): domain Bacteria; kingdom Bacillati; phylum Actinomycetota; class Nitriliruptoria; order Stomatohabitantales; family Stomatohabitantaceae; genus Stomatohabitans; species Stomatohabitans albus. The sequence continues at coordinate 704,522 of NZ_JAYKKE010000001.1, read as the reverse complement.
ACCGCTACACACTCAGGGATGTGATGGGTCGCTACGAGCTCTCGATCCCGCGCCGAAACAAGGTTGTGCGGGGATTCCGCAATCAACGTAGCAAGGCGATCAAGGCGTTGGCGGGTCTGATCCTGCATACTAGAAGCTTACCTTACCGGCAGACAAGTGACGCCTATCTTCGCATGTTTCACGTGAAACAAACCTTCCCAATGGCCACCCATACGTGGCCACAATAAAACCCTCCCATCACATCGGCTCCGAGTGTAACAAGAGGGTTTTAAAGCAAGTTCTGAACGCAACTACAACCAAACTGAAGTACCCAGAACGAACTTATCTATACAGTGATAAAAACAAACAGGCGAGTGTCTGCAGGAGGCTCTATACGAGGGTGTCAGCTTCGACGACGAGGCCAGTCAACATCGCAGCCATTAAACCAAGAAGGGTAGCGGTGTTGAGTTTCATTGTTTTGGCCTTTCGACGAGTGGTGCTTGACAAAGATTATGATGCCAGGTGCCACCCCACCTTGGCCAATATTTCACTTTTCGTATACAAACAATCACTTTCTGTGTTTTTCTCTCCTTTGATCCAATAACTCAAACAACCAGCAACACAGACCATATAACCCCTGAACAGGTATTTTGTGGCTAGCACTAGAATATGCCGCCCAGAATTACTGCGTCATACGTGAGCCATACGCCTCCTGATGGCACCCAATTCACATCGTGAGTGCTTGTCCAACACAGCCAAGCACCCACCTCTAGAAATATGCCCGTTGGTTACGCATCGATAGCTGTTACACCTTTAGCCGCTGCTCTACCGCGTAACCGACTGGCTTGGGTGTGTCATGGCATCGTTGGCGATATAGCAAATGCCATCAAGCATGTAGACATTGGCAGCGAAGTTACCACAAGCCAAAATCAAGGGTATATGCCGGCGCAGGGCCGCTGGCCGGGGGTGTGGATGTTGGCTGCCGGGGTGATACGAGCACTCGGTGAGTCGGTGCTCTGTGCTGAGGGTGTGAGTATTGCATGCCAGGGTGATATGAGCCCAGGATGGGCGAATTCAGTGAGCCGCCCTCCCGCCACGGACCGCGGCAGGCGAACGTGCCCAGACAGACAATACCCATAACCATGCCCAAGCAACACCCGCAACCATGCCCAGGTGCAAACGTGCCCAGACAGGCACCACCAACAACCATCCTAAGGAGAACTGGGACACCAAAAAGCCCCCGGATACCAGGGGCTTAGGAAGGTGTGTTGGCTGCGGCTTGTTGGTTACCGCTCGCTGTCGAGGGTGACGACCACATGACGGCGTGGCTCTTCACCCTCTGAGTGTGAGGTAACACCATTAACCGCGTGCACAACATCGTGCATCAGTTTGCGGTTATAGGCATTGGTGGGTTTGAGGTGAACCGCTTTACCTGTCTCGCGAGCTTCGGCGATAGCTTCGCGCACCCGCTCTTGGAGGGCAGCGTGTTCACGCTTGCGATACCCGTTTACGTCTAAACGAACACGGGTATAGCGCTGTGTCTTGGTTTGTACCGCAGTGCGCATCACTTCTTGGATGGCATCTAGTACTTCACCACGACGACCGATGAGGACATCATCAGCGTCTTCAATTGAGATAAGGGCTTCTGTTTCGGTGACATCGATTGTGAGATCACCGTCCAGGTCCATTGCGTCGAGGAGCCCCTCAAGAAAGTCGGCGGCTACATCGGCGTCATGGTCGAGGTCTTCGATGCTTAATTCGTTGCTCACAAGGCATCCTTATTTTTTGTTGTTGTCGGCCTTGGGGTTATTGCCACGATGCTTGGAATTACTTGAAACATATTTTCCAATGAACCAGGTCTGCCCCATTGTCCAGAGGTTTGAGGTGACCCAGTAGATCAGTACGCCGGCAGGAATGTTAATTGCCATGACGCCAAGCATGGGTGGCATCACCCAAAGCATGGTCTGTTGCATTTGTGCAGCCTGCCCTTCGGCGGGAGGCTGCATCGCCATCGAAATCTTCTGTGTGAAATAGGTTGTAACCACCATGCCTGCAACAAGCAGGATGGCCCCGATGCCAGCTTGCAGTGGGGGAGCGCTCAGTACAGAGATCCCAAACCACGGTGCATCAATGAGTTGAGGTACAAGGACTTCTACACCTTGTTGTCCGCCACGTAACACACTAAATAGGGCAAAAAATACTGGCATCTGCAAGAGGAGTGGCAAACACCCGCCAACCGGGTTAACACCGTTCTCTTTATAGAGGGCAGACATTTCCTCTTGCATTTTGGCCTGGCGCGCACGATACCGCTCGGGATCGGTGCGCATCATTTCACGCGTCGTTTTGTACTTCTTCTGGATTTTCTCCATTTGCGGCTTGATCGCCTGCATACCTTCCATTGACTTCATCTGTCGAATGGCAAGCGGAACAAGGATCACCCGGACCGTGATGGTCAACAGCAAAATCGCAAAGCCCCATTGATAGGGGTCGATAAATGCAAGTGCATTGCCGTAGAAGGTGAGGGTATCGGCCAGGACGTGTTTTAACCCTTGCCAGAGGAATGAGAACGGATTCATAACCTATTTCCGGTTTGGTTGATCGGGTATTGGGACTGGGTCAAACCCATATCCCCCAAGAGGTCTACATCGGCTTAAGCGTTTCATGGCTAGCCAAGTGCCTCGCCATAGGCCGTGTATTTCAACTGCCTCTACAGCATATGCGGAACATGTCGGTGTGAATCGGCAATGTCCCCGAGGGCGAGGCATCACTTGATACCAACGAATTAACCTAATGACTGCACGCTGACCGCTGGAATAGGTGACGTTGGCAACAGGTCTAGCTGCATTGTGTTCAGAATGACCGCACATTTAAGAACCCAACCGTTTACAAGCTCGTAAAAAAGCGGATTGAACATCATTGCGGAGTTCCTTATATCCCACACTCGCAATACCGGGCTTTGCAACAAGCACAATATCAAGGGGTTCACGCACGTCTTGGACACTCAGGGTGTCTGGGTAAATCGCACGTAATCGACGTTTAGCTCGGTTACGTTTAACGGCGTTACCAACACGACGACCAGCCACCACCGCTACTCGGTGATGGCTGCGAGAGGTGCCCTGAAAGGGTTTCCGCGGAATGGCCACATGAACGACAACAGCGTGGGTTCCTGCTCCTGAACCGGCGGTCATAACGTGGCGGATATCACCCGAGGACCGAAGTCGGTCCACGTGAACCTATGCCGTTAAGCGCTTACGGCCCTTGCGGCGACGCGCGGCGATAATCGCACGACCGGCAACGGTGCGCATACGAGCGCGGAAGCCATGCTTCTTGGCGCGACGACGGGTATTGGGTTGAAAAGTACGCTTTGACATCTGGACCTCTTAAAATTACGCGGACGCACCAGGGTACGTGTGTGAATGTGTGTATGCACCCAATTTTTATGGGTGTTTGCTGTCTTTAATGACCGCAGTAAGCCGTTGAATGTCTTGGAATAGTTCTTTATTGCTATCAATCAAATCCATAATGCGGTCATAGGCATGCTTAACTGTTGAATGATCGCGATTTCCAAACCGTCGTCCAATCTCAGGCAAACTAAAATCAGTGAGTTCTCTGGTGAGATACATTGCGACATGTCGCGCATTGACTATTTCTCGTGTACGTGAACGCCCAATTATCTCATCAACAGGTATCTCAAAATAATTAGCCGTTTCATACAAAATCGAATCGGCACTTATCTTTCTTTGGCTTGCTTGAGGATAAATATCCTTCAATGTATCTTCAGCCAAACGTAATGTGATGGGAAGGTTGTTCACACTAGCGGCAGCTACGACACGGGTAAGTGCTCCCTCAAGATTACGAACATTAGAATCCACACGCCTTGCAATGGATTCAAGCACTTCACGGGGTACATCTCGCCCTTCAGCTTCACAGCGGCGAATCAAAATCGTGAGTCGTGTTTCGAGTTCTGGAGGACTTACATCACAGACCAGTCCGTTTGCGAATCGTGTCCGTAAACGCTCAGTCAATAGCTTTAATTCATTAGGATGCTTATCACAAGTTAACACAATCTGCTTACCTGCGAGATGCAAATGATTAAATGTTTGGAAGAACTCTTGTTGTGTCTGGTCTTTATTTTCTACTTCTTGAATATCATCAATAAGGAGTACATCAATACTCCGATATCTATTATGAAATTCATGTGCCTTTTTAACACGAATTGAGTGAATAAAGTCATTTGTGAACTGCTCAGTTGTCACATACATGACTCGGCTCGTCGGATCCTGCTCCCGGACGTAGTTTCCAATCGCCTGCAACAGATGGGTTTTGCCAAGCCCACTTGGTCCATAAATGAGTAGCGGGTTGTAGGTGCGCGCTGGCTGTTCGGCAACGGCTTGCGCGCTTGAATAGGCCAGGCGGTTTGACGCACCCATAACAAAGGAATCAAAGGTATAGGTGGGCACCAAGTTGGAAGCAACCGGGATAGCGGGGGCACCGAGTTCCCATTCACTGGTTGCTACAGCCGGGCGATAGGTTGGTTCTGGAGGGGTTTCAACCACAGGGGGTGCCACGTTTGAAACCGGTTGCGCCACGGTGAGGGCCAACTGAACGTCATGCCCTAAATGCTCATTGAGCGCGGTTTGGATGCGATCAAAATAGTTTTTCCGAATATTTGCAAGCGCAAAGTCGTCTGGCGCGGCAAGCACGACGATACCGTCGCTGTAGCCCAGCGGCTGAATATCTAAAAGCATGGCGGTAGCAATCCGGCCGAGGTCTTGAGCTTTGAGATCCTCGCACGCGGCTTCCCACACTCGTGTCAGTTCAGCTCGTTCCACTGATCTCGTAATCCTCAGTCATCCTTGCCTGCGTTGCGGGCATGAGTTTAGGCCTGAATAGGCTCGACTACCAAGTCAAATTCGGATCAGGAGGCCAATACCTGTTGAAAAACTGTGGAATAGTGAGGAATATCCCTGTTAATAAAATGTGCAAATAAACAAATTACATTGATGGTATTTAGTTATCGTTTGTGGCATCCATGTAATACCATTGCGGCAACCCAAATCCTCCCCATGTGAGTCCACAGCCAAAACTGAGATGACTTCCGTCTCGACGGCACTTTTCCACAGGATGGATGCGCCCCTACTACTACGACCTATTTACATATATAAGAGAGTTATCTCATGATGACACTCCTGGAGGTAGAGCATGCAGTTCCGTATTGAACGTGACAGTTTTGAAGAAGCCATCAAGTGGATTTACCGAACTGTCGGTGAACGGTCCAGCCTTCCTGCACTTGCGGGTATCAAGCTCACGTTGTCAGGTGATGTGCTTGTGCTCACCTCCACTGACGGCAACATGTCATCGGAGGTGACCTTGCAGGTTCAAGGGCAACGTGATGGTTCTGCCCTTGTTCAAGGCAAGCTGCTCCGTGATGTTGCATCACGGTTACCAAGCGATGCCGTGAATGTGTCAGTTGATAGTGATCGCTTAGAGATTGTGTGCGCGCGAGCCAAATACACCTTGCGTATGATGCAGATTGAGGACTTCCCTCAGATTCCTACTCCAACGGAGCAGGCTGGTCAGGTGATTCTCAACGCCAAAGCTTTCTCTGACACGGTTGGTCAGGTCATTAAGGCCGTATCGAGTGAGGATGTACGCGTGGCCCTCACAGGGGTTCGCATAGAACTCGCTGACGGTGTGTTGACTGGCGCTGCCACAGATTCCTATCGCTTGAGTGTGCGGTCTATCGCAGTGAACTCACCGGATGAGATGGCAGCACTGGTAACCAAGAAGGCAATGGATCAAGCCAAGAGTGCTGCTGATGCCCTTGGTGGCGAAGTCACGATGGTATTGACACCAACCCATGCGGTCTTCCAGTTCAGCGATCGTCGCCTCGTCACAACCTTGCTTGAGGGCAAGTATCCGGCATACCGGCAGCTCATCCCGACGAACGCACAGCGGCATTTACGTATTGACCGCGCAGCGTTGGCGAATGTCGTCAAGCGCGTGAGCGTGATCGGTGAGGCAGAACGAACGATGACACCAGTCATTTTTGATGTTCAAGAAGACACGGTGCATGTGGCTGCCGACTCATCTGAATCGGGTCGAGCAAATGAGAGTTTGTCTGCCGTATTGAGTGGGGAACCCATTCGTATCGCCTTTAACCCGCGGTTCCTCCTTGAGGGGTTGGATGTCATTCATGACGATATGGTTGATTTCGCATTCAACGATGATTTAAAACCAGCGGTCATTCGGCCTGCGAAGCTTGTCGACGGTGAAGAAGAGGATAAGACCGTAACTGAGTCCTTGTACTTGTTAATGCCGGTCCGCACTTGAGGTGTACCTCTCAAAACTCGGACTAACTGATGTCCGTAACCACCAGGCCACCCAACTCACGTTGGGGCCTGGTCCTGTTGTGGTGTCAGGTGCAAATGCCCAAGGTAAAACAAACCTTGTTGAAGCGATCCACTATTTGGGTGTCGGGTCAAGTCACCGCACCAGCAATGACCGAGCGCTTATTCGCCAATCTGCTGAACGGGCATTGATTCGAGCAGAAGCGGTTACGGATGCTCAGGCACGTCTGGTCGTTACGGTTGAATTGAATCCGGGAAAAAATCGCGCAGCGGTCAATGATGTGGTCGTACCGTCAATGGGGGAGGCCATTGGCCTGATCCGTATGGTCATGTTAGCTCCGGAAGACATAGCGTTGGTGCGCGGCGAACCAAATGATCGCAGACGGTTCCTTGATCAGCTTCTTGGGAGCCGTCGTGCATCGTATAAAGGTGTGTTAGCTGATGCGGATAAAGCGCTGCGTCAGCGTAACGCGCTGTTAAAAGATGCCCGTGGACAGGCTATAGACGAAGATGTCCTCGCGGCGTACACGGAGACATGGCTGCATCATGCAGCCCTTGTTACGGCGGCTCGTATTGCCGGGGTGAATGCTTTGGCGGCACCGCTCATTGAAGCCTATGGGGACTTGGTATCGGCGAGTCCGAGTCAAGATGTTCACCGGCTACCCACATTGGACTACGTGATGGCTACTGGTGAGCGTATTACCGCTCATTCTGATGCGGCATTACCATCGGCAAGGGATATCCAAGATCAGCTTCAGGCAGCCTTGATGCAAAAAGCTGATGATGAGCGCCGTCGTGGGGTCACCTTGGTAGGGCCGCAACGTGATGATCTCTTTATCAGGTTGGGAGAGCTACCGGCGAAAGACTTTGCGAGCCACGGTGAGCTGTGGTCATTGGCCCTTGGATTAAAACTGGCCACCGTAGGCATTATTGCAGAGACTGGGGATCAGCCAATTCTGATTCTCGATGATGTGTTTGCCGAGCTTGATCAGTACCGTGCCGAACGTTTGGCACAGCGATGTGTGGATTTTGACCAAGTCATCATGACCGTCGCCACCGGTACGCCGGTGCCCGTTGATGCCCCGACGATCATGATTGAGGGCGGCCAGGTACTTCTCTAACCTCGTATCCTGTTGGTATGGGTTCCCTTCGCATACGAAAATCGAATCTGGCTTCGGCCAGCATGATCGTGCAACACCTCGTCAATGAGCACCATTGGGGGCCAAAGCTGCGTAATGCACGAGTATTTGAATCCTGGGCAGAGATAGCGGGTAAGGATGTAGCTCAATACAGTCATCCCGTCCGCCTTCAAGGTGGTGTGCTCGTGGTCGCCGTGACACGGTCTGATTGGGCGACAAGCCTGAAATATATGGAACCTCAGTTGGTGGCCAACGTGAACAACTATTTGGGTGAATCATTAGTCAGCCGCATCCGGGTCTACGTTGAACGGTAGCGATATTTAACCCACCATTTACTAAAATGCTCTGACCAGCAAAGATAGCCTTCATTGCGTGTCTAAGGATAAACAAGAGGGTTAGGGTGTATAATCGGGCACCTAACTAAACAAGCGCGAGAGGCCTAAATTCTTGCGATTTTAAGGACATACATGAGTTCTCAGGATTATGGTGCAGATCAAATCACTGCACTTGAGGGGCTAGAAGCGGTACGTGTTCGCCCCGGGATGTATATCGGTGACACCGGTGTTCGTGGGCTCCACCATCTGATATGGGAGATCGTGGACAACAGTGTGGACGAAGCGATGGCGGGCTACTGCGATCATATTGTTGTCACGCTGCGCAGTGACGGCGGGGTCCGGGTGGATGACAACGGGCGAGGTATCCCTGTCGCACGTCACTCGACTGGCCGGAGCGCCCTTGAATTAGTACTTACCGAACTCCATGCCGGCGGCAAATTCGACTCACAGGCCTACAAGGTTTCAGGTGGGCTGCACGGGGTAGGGGTCAGTGTTGTCAACGCCCTCTCCACACGACTGATCGCTGAAGTACGTCGTGATGAGCACGTGTGGCAACAGGAATACATCGGCTCTGAACCACAAAGCCCCCCAACAGCCATTGCGGACTTGGGTAAGGACGATGAGACGGGAACCTCCATCACCTTTTGGCCCGATCCCAAGATTTTTGAAACCGTCACCCTTGAATGGGATCGCATTGAAACGCGTATCCGTGACACAGCCTTCCTCAAAGCAGGGCTGCGAATAGAACTCATCGATGAACGCGAGCCACTTGAAGATGGTTCCTATCGCCGTGTGGTGCATGAGTACAGCGATGGATTAGCCGACTTTGTTACCCATTTGGCAGCCCATAAAGGGGACCCCCTACACGGCGAAGTCATTCGCTTTGCTGCGATGGAAGACCAAGAAGACACTGGCTATGCCGACTTGGACATTGCGATGCAATGGAACCCGGATTATGCCGAGTCGATCTTTTCGTTTGCAAACACCATCGCCACCGGAGATGGTGGTACCCATGAGGACGGCTTCAAAGCGGCGCTGACCAATGTGGTGAACCGCGTGGCCAAAGATATGGGGGTGTTACCAACAAAGGGTAAGGACGCCGTTGAGAGCCTTGAAGCAAGTGATATTCGTGAAGGGTTGACGGCCGTCATCAGTGTGAACCTGGCCGAACCTCAGTTTGAAGGGCAGACCAAAGGCAAATTGGGCAATACCCATATTCGGTCCTTTGTTCAAAAGAATACGTTTGAACAGTTGAAGATTTGGTTTACCGAACATCCAGCAGAAGCCAAAGCCATATTCGAGAAGGCGATTCAAGCGGCGCGTGGACGTCGTGCGGCGCGTGCGGCGCGTGATGCAACCCGTCGCAAGGGGCTGTTAGATTCAACAAGCTTGCCAGGCAAACTTGCTGATTGTCAGAGCAAGAATGCCGAAGAGTGCGAGCTGTTTATCGTTGAAGGTGACTCGGCAGGTGGTACGTCAAAAATGGCTCGAGACCGCCGGATTCAAGCGATTTTGCCACTCCGCGGCAAGATTCTGAATGTGGAAAAGGCTGCGGCACATCGTATTTTTGAAAGTGACACGATTAAGAGTCTCATTAACGCCATTGGTACGGGCGTGGGTGATGAATTCGACATTGAAAAGGCCCGCTATCACAAGATTGTGATGTTGATGGATGCCGATGTTGACGGGGCACATATTCGCACATTGGTGCTGACGTTCTTGTTCCGCCATATGCGTGAACTTATTCGTGCCGGGTTTGTCTATATTGCCCAGCCTCCGCTGTACCAGATTCAACCCAAGGGTGCCAAAGGCAAGGAGCGTATCCGGTATGCCCTTAATGAGGAAGAACGTGACCAGATCCTTGAGGAGATGGCTGCTGCCGGGGTGACGAAGCCAGAGGTCGGTCGATTGAAGGGCCTGGGTGAGATGGATGACCATCAGCTTGAAGTCACCACGATGAACCCGAAAACCCGCCATATGTTGCAAGTGACGATGGAAGACGCGGCCAGCGCCGACCTGATGTTCCGTATTTTGATGGGTGATGACGTGGATGCACGACGCGAGTTCATCATCGAGAACGCCAATAACGTGCAGTTCCTGGACGTATAGATGAGTACTGAAACCACCCCCGCTGAGTTTGAAGAGCACTTTGAGCCCATCGGTATCGAAAGTGAACTGAAAAAGTCCTATATCGACTATGCGATGAGCGTCATCGTTGGGCGGGCCTTGCCTGAGAGCCGGGATGGGTTGAAGCCGGTGCATCGACGCATTTTGTACGGCATGTACGAAGGTGGGATGCGCGCAGGCACGCAACACAAGAAGAGTGCTGCGGCAGTGGGCGACGTGATGAAGAACTATCACCCACACGGTGATGGGGCTATCTATGACGCCTTGGTGCGTATGGCACAGCCGTGGGCGATGCGCTACCCCCTCATTGATGGGCACGGCAATTTTGGATCCGTTGACGGTGATCCACCTGCTGCGATGCGCTACACCGAAGCACGTTTAAGTCGGCTCGCCATGGAGCTATTGCGCGACATCGATGAAGACACCGTTGAGTGGACGGACAGCTATGACGGTTCCACAACTGAACCCTCAGTCTTGCCAAGCCGTTTCCCGAACCTGCTGGTCAATGGGTCTGATGGGATTGCGGTGGGTATGGCCACCAAGATGGCGCCACATAATTTGCGTGAGATTACCAATGCGGTGTGTGCCACGATTGATAATCCTGATATCGAGCTGGAAGAGCTTCTTACGCTCGTTCCTGGCCCAGATTTTCCAACTGGTGCGCTCATCATGGGTACTGGTGGTATTCGAGATGCCTATGCCACCGGACGTGGCAGTGTGCGCATGCGCGCCCGTGTGGAGGTTGAGGAGACCACAACGGGTGGTGAGCGTCTCGTTGCAACTGAGCTGCCGTATCAAGTGAATAAGGCCAATCTGGCCAGCAAAATCGCGGATCTTGTGAATAACAAAGAAATCGAGGGTATCCGCGATATTCGTGATGAGAGTAACCGTGACGGCACCCGTTTGGTTATTGAACTCAAACGTGATGCCAATGCCCAGGTGGTGCTAAATCAGCTGTTTAAGCGCACCCAACTTCAAGACTCCTTCGGCATTAACAATGTGTGTTTGGTCAATGGGGTGCCGCGCACGCTGGGGTTGAAACCTCAAATCGTGCACTACATCGACCACCAGGTTGAAATTATCACCCGTCGAACGCACTACCGGTTACGCAAGGCCAGTGAACGTGCCCATGTACTTGAGGGATACCTCATTGCGTTAGACAACATTGACGCCATTATCGACTTGATTCGCAACTCTGAAAGTGCTGATGCTGCACTGCTTGCACTGCAAAAACGGTTTGGACTCACCGAAGTGCAGTCTCGGGCCATCCTTGATATGCAGTTTCGCCGCTTAGCTGCGTTGGAACGGCTGAAGATTCAAGAAGAATTTAATGAGCTTCAGGCCATTATTGATGACTTGAAGGACATTCTTGCTGATGAGAGTCGTGTTCGAGCCATTATCAAAGATGAGCTTCAGGAAATTAGTAACAAGTTTGGGGATGCCCGCCGTAGTGAGATTCTGCCCGGTGAAGGTGACCTGAACGACGAAGACTTGATTCCGCGTGAAGAGGTTGTGGTAACAGTCACCGAAGATGGGTACATCAAACGGGTTGCGGCAGCCGAATACCGCACGCAAAAGCGTGGGGGACGGGGTGTTAATTCTGGCAATTTGAAAGACCAGGATGTCATCCGTGATCTGTTTACGGCGTCAAGTCATGACTGGATTTTGTTCTTCACGAGCAAGGGGAAGGTCCATCGCTTAAAGGCGTACCAGATTCCAGCAAAGAGCCGAACAGCCCGCGGAGTTTATATTGCCAATGTGCCTGGGCTTGTTTTCGAAACGGATGAGACGCTGCGTACCGTTATCGGCGTGCCCGATCTCAGTGCCGAAGGGGTTAACGTTGTATTCGTTACCAAACTTGGTCGAGTCAAACGAACAGCACTGACTGAGTATGACAGCCCGCGCACAAGTTTGATTGCCATCAACTTGAATGATGGTGATGAACTCATCGATGCCCGTTTAACGCATGGTGACGATGACATCATCTTGGTTACCGCAAAAGGGCAGAGCATTCGTTTCCATGAGCAAGATGTGCGGTTGATGGGTCGAGCCGCTGCCGGGGTGAAAGGGATGACGCTGAGTGCTGGCGATGAAGTACTGAGTGCGGCCATCTGTGAGGAAGATGGCTACCTCGTCATTGTTACCGACGGCGGGTATGGCAAACGGACCCCCCTTGAGAACTATCCGGTTCAAAAACGCGGTGGGAAGGGCGTGCTTACGGCCAAGTTAACGGAAACACGTGGCCGACTCGTTGCGGGGCTTGTGGCGCAATTTACCCAAGAAATCTATATCGTTACGGACCGGGGAACGATTATCCGCATGGATGTGCGTGACGTCCGTCCAACCGGGCGTAACACCCAGGGTGTGATGGTGATGCGTCTCGCTGAGGGTGAATCGGTGGCCAGCGTCGCGAAAGTTCGGGGTGAGGACGGCCTCGATGAAGATGGCTTTGGTGAGGATATCGACCAGGGAGACAGTCCAGCCAATAATGAAAATGGCGCTAAGGTGATTGAGGCGCCAGACCCTGACGACCAGCCAACCGAATGAGCAAGGTAGACTGACTTCCATGGCAACCACGACCAAACCAAATCGACCCCGTTCCTCTGGAGAATCCGGTTCCCGTCGCCCAAAGCGACCGACCGCTGAAGTCCGGTTGACAGGGCGAAGCAGTGCCCGCCAATACGCCACCATCCACCGCGTCGACCCGTGGTCCGTGTTGAAGTACTCCCTTGTCCTTCATTTTGCGTTGGTCATTGTGTTGATGGTTGCCTTGACGCTGCTATGGGCGGTTGTTCAGCGGTTGGGGTTGATGGATCTCCTCACCCAGGGCCTTGCCAAGGTCGATTTGGTCTTTGAACTCCGGCCGGCCAATATCGCACGCAGTGTGTTCCTTATTGGCACGTTGAATACGATCGTGGCTAGTGCGGTCAACTTATTTATTGCGTTCTTGTACAACCTGATTAGTGACCTTATGGGCGGTATTCGGCTCGAACTGGCTGCCGACAACTAAAGGTCATCGCACCGCCAAGCCCCTGGATCACCAGGGGCTTTCGCATGACCGGACCAGGCGATTCACAAGCTGAAGGCAGAGGAGAGTAACGGTTCAGGTCCGAAACGTTACTTGCATACCTTCCAAAACGAAAACCCACCAACCGGGAAGGTCTGGTGGGTTTCTCTACGGTAGTGGGCCATCGAGGACTTGAACCTCGGACCTCACCCTTATCAGGGGTGCGCTCTAACCACCTGAGCTAATGGCCCGCAAACAGTAGGAGCGACAATATATCTTGCCGGTTCCACACGTGCAGCGAAAGCAGTTGAATAATCCACTCGAAAAAACTTAGGTTCCCTTAGAAACCGTGGTTAACGCAGCTTTACCCAAGGTCTTGTACGGCTTTCCTTACTTTCACGAACCCCCTCAACTGCCGATACCGTGTATCTATGAGCACCTCTACGATGCAGCCAGAAATAGTCCACACCGAGGTCGAGCGTACCGCTGATCTGGGTCATAAATTGAATTGGCTTCGCGCGGCCGTCCTTGGCGCTAATGACGGAATCATTAGCGTAGCCGGTCTGGTTATTGGTGTGCTCGCCGCCGGTGTTGCTGGTAAAGAGTTATTAACCGTTGCCGCGGCTGCCCTTATTGCTGGTGCCGTTTCGATGGCGCTTGGTGAGTATGTTTCTGTCTCGGCCCAGCGGGATACTGAATCCGCCCTCGTTGAAAAAGAACGCTACGAGTTAGAGCATCTTGAAGAAGAAGAACACGAAGAACTCGTGGGTATTTTGCAAGGATATGGCATCACCCCAGAAACTGCGGAACAAGCAGCGTCTGAAATGGCCAAGCAAGACTTGTTAAAAACCCATCTTGCGTTAGAACTCGGGATAGACCCCGATGAATTGATTCGTCCCGTTCAAGCCGCATATTCGTCAGCTGCGGCCTTTACCGCTGGGGCAATTATTCCAGTGTTAGCTGGGGTATTAGCGCCCAAGGGTTTTGAGATTCCGCTCGTATTCATAGCCACATTGAGTGCCTTGATGATTACCGGTTGGATCAGTGCCCATCTTGGTGAGGCCAGCCGTAGCCGTGCGATGGTCCGCCTTGTGGTTGGTGGTGCTGCGGCGATGGGCTTTACCTGGGTGATTGGCCAACTCTTTGGCGTGGCCGTAGCCGGTTAGTAACGGCGCCGGTCGAGACGACGGCTCGCATGGGCGAGCCGTGTTTCTATATCGTTCAGTAATCCCAGCACGTCACTATCCTCATCTGGCAACTCAAGAAAACGCCATGGAGGGAGGGGGAGTGCTGGGCTTTTCGTGCCCCAAAGCCGAACTGGCGGTCGCGGGAATGTTATCCCGGATTGCCGGTTATCTGGTTTGGGTGAAAGGGCCATATCCACAGAGTAACGAGGCTGATTCGATCAGGCTGACCGATATTAGAGCCATAGTCCATGGCAACCCGGTAACCTGTCAGGAATTAAGGAGGATTTTAATGACTGAAGAACACGACCAGGACAACCACGAGACCGATCCATTGGAAACAGACACAGTTGCTACCGATGAACCGGCTACTGAGCATGCGGATAACCAGGTATCAGATCACACGGAACTAGGCGAAGACACCAACGTTGTAGAGGCTGAGGACGAACTCGCTGATGAACACTCTGCTGACCTCGCTGAGACTGAAGACGACGATTCTGGTTTACTAACCGAGGATGACAACGGTGAGGATGACTTATCGGCCGTTGATGGCGATGAGGACCAGGATGCTGGTGACCATTATCGTGACCGTGATGAGGTAAAGCGGCCGACACCCAAGCCGAAGGCAGATGCTGGGTTAAAGCCACATAAGTCAGCCACAAAGGCTGGCAAGGGCAAGAAGAAGGTGCATTACAACCCGGGAAAAACACCGCCCAAGCCCATTGAGCTTAAGGACCACAGCCCGTGGTATATCCCTTGGATTGGCACCACATTGATCGTCGTCAGTCTCATTCTGTTAGTTATCAACTATGTGGTGCGTGGATTACCACCGTTCTATAACGGATGGCTCATTGTTAGCTTCATCGGCATGACGCTTGGTCTGATCGTATTGAGTCGTTGGAAGTAAATAACACTAATGGGATTCCATGTCTTACATTCATCCACAGCTTGTCCCCAAACTGTGGATAACTCAGCGACTTAGCTGGTATGATCCCCGAGGGATGACGGGAGTGCAATGACTCGCCAAGCCACAAACCCACCTGCGTTTGAAGAAGCGGTGTATGCCCATCTCGCAGGGAAGGAAAACCAATTCAACTATGCTCAAATGGTTGAAACCTTCCTTGATTTCCAACGCTTTGTGAAGTGGACAGCAATCGTTGCCCGTCAGCGACCTATCGAGCAGGCACGAGTGTTGAGTTCGGGATGTGGCTTTGGTGGCAGTCTCTTGGCGTGGTGGCAGGCAGGGGCAAGTGAAGTTCAAGGCGTAGAGGTTGATCCTGAGTTTGTAGCCATGGCTCAGCTCCGTGTTGAACCCTATGAGGGGGCAACGGTGCACCCTATTGGTCCGAGAGACCCATTGCCGTTTGGTGACGAACAGTTTGACATCATTGAGTCAATGGACGTTATTGAGCATGTTGAACACGTGCATGCGTACATGACGGAGTTAGTCCGGGTACTCAAACCTGGTGGCCAGATATTGATGGTGACACCTAATCGGATTTGGCCCATCGAGCAGCATCTCAATATCGCTGGCCCGCCGTGGATGCCAGTACCGGTGGCTGACGAGTTATTTGGTTTGCTTGCAAAGCTGCCCTGGCTTGACGATGATCGACGGTTTAAATATGCCAAGCTCAAAGGGATGCGCACTCAAAATATGAGCCTCCTCAGGGTGCGTAACCTGGCAAAACGCTATGGGTTACATATGGAATTGATCTACGACGAACCAGACAACCCAGACTTTCCATTACCACCACAGCCGGCATGGCATAGTGCTTGGCTTCATCACCCGATAGGTAAGTTCTTCAGTCCTATCAAGGCAATTAGCGTGATTTTACACAAGCCTCAACCTCGGCCTTAAGGTTAAGAAACCCCCGAATGCAGTACGCAATCAGGGGTCAGTTATGTGTCCCTTTCATCGTTTACTCAGGGACTGAGCGTATTTGGCCCGATCCGACGCTGCTCAAGAGAAACCGGGGTCTTTCCATTTGGAACACAGGTGCCAACCCGGATTGACAACCCACGCTGATTCATTAAATGGCTGACATTGGGTTTCTTCAATTCGTAATTATCACCATGTGACTCACGCAGGGTTTGGGCGATGACTCGGATATAGTCGGAGTCTTTTGAGGTCAACACCTTCAGATGCCCCGGCGATGTGGCGAAAATGGCCGCTGACCAACCGTTGGTCCAGATGCTGCCATCCCCGCTGTGGGTTGGGCCGCCGTAGCCTTGCCAGCGGCTTTCAAAGGTGCCCGTGCAGGATTTCTTTGTGGGTAACCCTGCCTTGGCTCGAATGAGGGCGGCTTCGCGCCAAGCCAAGTCAACATTGCCCCACAGTGGTTGATGCTCATAAAAGTCCAAGCCGATCTTGGTACCAGGGTCGTAGGCATACACTGTTTTGGCGATGGGTGTGGCCAGATAGTGGTGAATGGCGGGGTGGAGTACCAAGGGAGCTTGGCGTACACCAGCAGCAGGTGCGAGCTGGAACATATCCGCCCATTGTCCCGTTGCGAGCGTTGTACCGTCGTTGGGGGTGTGGTTAAGGCCGGCGAAGAGCTCTGAACTATTGGGAAAGTACTCCGAGGCGATACGTTGAGACGTTTCAAACCGTGTTTCACCAGCAACACGCTGTACCCGTGCATCAGATACCGAGCTAGCAATACGGGTGAGGACATCGCTGCCGATGCCTTCTTCACCACCGAGCACAATGATGCGTTTTGGACGTAGCTTCGCTAAGGCGCGCTGGGTTTCTGCCGGGAGTCGGCCTGGTTCTGCAAGCAATATCGGAGCGTTGAGTTTGGTTCCTAATGGCTGACCGCTTATCGCGTCGGCGGGATTGTCACCACGGGCCAAAATGACCGTCGTTGACCCGTTAGGCCAGTAGGTGGCCGCGATTTGTGCCGCAGTGTCATACCGGTTAGACCCGGCAATACGATGGACGGTTTTGCCTTGAGACTGCCAATACTGTTCGACCGCCTGACTAACAACCTGCGGCCCACCCAATACGGTGATGTCCTTAATGTGTTTACGCACATAGGCAGCGTCTGGGCCGGGAAGGTTGCCATCAGCCGTTGTGATAAACATCGGTTTGGCCTGTTTACCAGCCACCGGACCAATTGTGAGTGCATCTGGCCAGGCGGTATCGCTGTGGGCACTTAAGAACACGCTCGTTTGGGAAGGAAAGAACCGCTGTGCTACCGCTGCCCCAAACCCGGGATCGTTCAAATTACCAGGAGAAATGGAGTGAATGTCTTTGCCGATACGTTCATCTGGGGCAGCCAAGCTTGGATTCTTGGCCATTGCCTGCCCTGCGAACCCGATATTTGTGCTCAACGCAAGCAACGCGGCCGCTAGTCCTGTAACGCGTTTCCATCCGACATTTGCCAATCTGGCTCTCCTCTATCCATCACCCATCGGACGATGAGTGTGCATACACCATATGGTGCGCATCGTTAACGTTTGCCTGGGTAATCGGATAGAAACGGTAAAAATAAAGGGTGAGTTAATTTAGTTTTTGGTTTCCAGTTTGTTGATTAATTCAGCTATATCTGTCTCTGTTCGTTCTTTATAGATCTGATTTAGTTCAGATATACCTGTACTCGGCTGCCATCTCCAACGTTTTCCTATTGCATCGGTGTAATCAATGCAGTAAATATCATATTTATTATTAATAAATATCGGGAAGAATGGTTCTTCTAGTGGCCTAGGCATTACTGCAGTATGGTTTGGATGTCTAATGAAATATTTCCCTGGAGGAAGGAATCGTATATAAAAATATCCTTCTACATATTCTTTAATTCTTTGAATTTCATCCTGTCTGTAGGGTTTTCTGTGGAAAGTATATTTTGATTTATAGTATATCTCTATATTAAAGAATAGTGTTTCGGATGTGTTAGATATAACAATACCTTCATCTCTATTCCACCCATCAGGATCAACGGTTTTATCTGTGGAAGGAATTCCTTTCTTTACTCCTGATACCCACCAAGCAGTTAATCGAACTAAGTCTCTATTTCTTTTTTCTTCTTCATTGCTTTTAAATGTATAATAGGCAGTAAATACAGAAATAATTCCAATTAATGTTACTATATTAGCAATAATAGTAGTATGATTGCTACATTCTTCTAAGCTGGTAATACATTTAGATAGCGAATACGGCAAATAAATACTACATACTAGTGCTGCTAATATCAAAGAATGTACTAATACTTGGCATAGGATATTCTTTATAGTTGGGCCTCTATTGGTCGTATCGGCATCAAGAGTCATGGTACATCCAAACACCTATTAGTAATTACAGGCGTTAATATACAAGAGGGTGGGCACGATCCTAAAATCGTGCCCACCCTCTTAGGTGAACGGCGTTACGCCGTCGTGTCTTTCAATTAGACCAGTGCGAGAAGACGATCCTCTACAGGGGTTTCTTCTTCGTCGTCGAGGGGGTGGGTTTGGCCTGGGACGTGGTGGGCCTGTACTTCTTCGTCGTCAAGCGGGTGGGTTTCACCAGGGATGTGGTGAACAGAAATCGTGTAGATCTCTTCGGTTTCTTCGATGGGGTGGTTGCCGCCGCCGGGGATGTGATGTGCGTTCATATGCATTTCCTTACCTTTATCAGTGTGTTGGTTCACCACAAATACAACTGTGATGAATGGTTTCCTGTCGATTACGAAGCCGTGGTCATGGGTGTCGTGGAAGAACCACTCTCTTCATGGTTTTGGTCGTGCGCATGGCCATCGTTTTGGTCGTGCGCATGATCGTGGTCGTGGTCGTCGTCTGCAAGGGCACACGTATCGACATAAAACTCACGAGCCGAAATCTCAGGTTTATCCACTCTACCAGCCCGAACACCATTCATGATGACAAGTATTTCTGCAAACTCATGGGCAAACACAACTGCCGCGAGTCCAAGTACCCCAAAGACAGACAAGGGCAGGAGAATAACGATGATGGCCAGGCTCATCACAATGTTCTGAATCATGATCCTGCGACCACGGCGCGCATGGTCAATGGCGAGTGGCAAGAGGCGCATGTCATGGCCGGTGAAGGCCACATCAGCGGTTTCAATGGCAGCATCTGAACCGGTTGCACCCATGGCGATACCAAGGTCAGCACTCGCCAACGCAGGCGCATCGTTAATACCATCGCCAACCATGGCGGTAGAAATATTGGCATTGAGTTCAGCAATCGCTGCAGCCTTATCTTCGGGTTTCAACTCTGAACGCACGTCATCAATACCAGCTTGGGCTGCAAGGGCCTGGGCGGCGCGGTCATTGTCGCCAGTCAACATCGTTACACCGATACCACGCTCCTTAAGTGCGGCGATAACGGCGGGTACCTCTGGACGAAGCTCATCGCGTACACCAATTGCCCCAACCGTGACACCATCCCGTTGAACGATGACAACCGTCATGCCCTCAGCTTCAAGGGCTTCAACGTCTTTGGCCGCCTCAGCAGCATCAAGCCACCGTGGGCTACCAACGGTCACCATAGATCCGTTGACCAAACCAGTCACGCCTTCACCGGCACGTTCTTCAACGTTCGTTGCTTCAAATACCTTTGGTGCAGCCTTCACAATCGCATTTGCGAGGGGGTGGGTGGAATGGGCTTCGAGCGCAGCAGCCCAGCCAAGAACCTCAGCACGGTCAGCATCCCGAACCAAAACTAAACGGGTGACGGTGGGAATATTACGGGTGAGCGTACCGGTCTTATCAAGGGCGATGTGGTTGATGTCACCAAAGCGTTCAAAGGCCGCACCAGACTTAATGACAACACCGAACTTTGAGCTGGCACCAATGGCACTGACCACCGTTAATGGAACCGAGATGGCAAGCGCACAAGGTGATGCAGCCACGAGTGTCACAAGCGCACGAGTAACCCACAAGGACATATCGCCGGTAACCAGCGTGCCGATGATCGCAACGAGGGCGGAGATAGCTACAATCCCAGGCACGAGTGGGCGAGCCAAGCGATCAGCCAAGCGAGCACGATCGCCCTTTTCCAACTGAGCCTGTTCAATAAGGTCAACGATGGTAGTCAGTGAGTTATCGGTGCCCGCATTTGTTGCTTCAACCTCAAGCACACCGGAAGCATTAATTGAGCCGGCGTACACAAGATCACCAGGCACGACCTCAACGGGGATGGATTCGCCGGTAATGGCAGAGGTATCAACACTTGAGTGGCCGACGAGGATTACCCCGTCTGTTGCGATGCGTTCACCAGGACGAACCTTAATGACATCACCAACAAGGAGGTCTTTCACATCAACCTCGACCGCTTCACCGTTTTGGATGCGTGTGGCGGTCTCAGGAACGAGTTTAAGGAGCTCACGCAACCCAGAACGCGCCTTTTCCATGGCCTTGCTTTCTAAGGCTTCCGAAAGGGAGTACAAAAAGACCAGCGCTGCGGCTTCTTCAACGTAGCCTAAGGCGATAGCTCCAATCGCACTGATGGTCATAAGTAACCCAACACCAACAAACCCCTTTGTGAATAGGAGTTTCAGGGTGTTTGGTACGAAGGTGTAAGCACCGAGCACGAGCCCAATCCAAAAGAGGACGTGTGCAATGGTGTGCATGGATGATGGTGCAAACCATTCAATACCCATGCCTGAAAGGAATGCGACACCGGAGAAAATGGGAATCAAGACGTTGATGTCTTTAAACCAGGACAGGGTGTCGGAATTCGTTGTTTCTACAAGCGTAACTTCGTCTTTGCCACAACATGAAGCGCTCATGGGATTCACCAGGTTTCGGGAGTCAGTGCGATATATAGGGACAATCGCATGTGTTGTAATCAAATATATGCGAATATACGCATATGTCAAATTATTTGGCGAAAAAACTTAGGATCGCTTAAGAGAAGTGGCGAGCTAAGGGAGGCCAAATGTCCGATCTGACCACATGTCGAGCTGTTCGCTATTACCGGTATGGGGACCCAGACGTACTCCGAGTTGAGTCCGTCAACCCTCCCCAGCCACTGCCATATGAAGCACTCGTTGAAGTCGCGGCATCCAATATCAACAACATGGATGTTATGGTGCGGTCTGGCCGGGTGCGGGTGATTCAAGGTGCCGGTTTCCCGAAAGGTATCGGGTTTGACTATGCTGGCATTGCCCGTAAAGTCCCAACGAATTGGCGTTCAATTCGTACCGGAATGCGGGTTTGGGGGATCGTGATGAACCCAGGCCGGTCCGGGGCGATGCAATCGATGATCACCACACATCGGTGGGTGATTGGACGAGCCCCAGAGAATCTCACGCTTGTTGAAGCCGCAGCACTGCCGTCAGCCGGGCTCACCGCAATGCAGTGCCTGCGTGTCCTGAAGTTTCAGCCAGGGCTCAGGTTGCTTGTCGTTGGCGGAAATGGCGGTATCGGGTCGACGGTTATCCAGCTTGCACGCCACTACACCGACAAGATTGATGCTGTAGTTGGTCACAACGGTGAGGTTGCTCGTGAGGCGGGAGCAGAAACCCTGTTTAACTATCATGACCTTACCCCTGCTGATATTGAAGGCCAATATGATGCCATCTTGGGTGCCGCCGAACTACCCAATTTGCACGAGTACCAGCATCTTCTCGTACCTGGCGGCATCATGGCCACGGTTGCCCCAACCAACCCACCAGCCCTTGTGAACTCACTGCTCGCTGAGGGCCTGCGCATTCGGGTCGTAACAACCATTCCTCGGAACCAAGATTTGCAGCGATTGACTCGGATTGTTGAAGCTGGGATTATTCGCCCCGTCATTAGCGAAACCTATCCGGTTGATCGGGTTATTGAGGCCTTTACTGACTTCGAAACAGCATCTGCAGGTGGTAAACGCGTAATTGTGTTCAACGAATCCCTTGATTCAGCAGAACTGTCGCACGAATAAAAGGCACTCAATCCTGGCTAAGAGTTAGGTATCACCTTGCGTAGTGCGCGAGGGTCCACCGAGTCGTATTAGTGTTGTGCAGAAATGATGCCGAACGGGCATCTCATGAAAGGATTACTCGTGGAAACCACAGATTATCTCGCCCCCTATATCCGATTCCAAGGCAAATGCCGCGAGGCCATGGCCTTTTACCTGGAGGCGTTTGGTGGCGATCTGTCTATGACGAGCTTTGAAGAAGCTGGCGTCATCGAAGCGCCTCATCCTGAGTACATCATGCATGCCCAGCTGATCACGCCGGAAGGCATGACCTTCATGGGCACCGATGGTGCGGGTGAGCCCGTTTCCTATGGCACCAGTATCTCATTGGCTATCGTGACCGAAGACCATGATCGTGGTCATATTCTCTTTGACGCCTTGTCAGAAGGTGGTGAGATTGACGTGGAACTTGAAAAGCAGATGTGGGGTGCGGAGTTTGGTGCGGTTGTTGACAAGTTTGGTGTCAACTGGATGTTTAATATCAGCCCGAACGAATAGTACTCACTAGCGTCATGCACCCAGAATGATCTGGGTGCATTTGTTTGTCGTGCCATATCGGGGTTTCTATGAACACCAACAAGACTGATGACTCACCACGAGACAAAGCGGTGCTTAAACGCGAAAACATATATCTTCTGTGGGCATTCGCCAGACCCCACATAAGTATTTTAATTCTGGGTGTAGTCGTAGGTTTGATTGGAACGGTCTCATCACTGGCAACACCGATGGTGACAAAGCTGATTCTAGATTCCTTGGGTACTGGTCAGTCGCTAGCACAACCTATTACATTGCTTGTTGTTGTCCTTGTCATTGGACTTATCGCAATGTTTATACAGTCAGTTATGTTGGGGCGGGTTGCTGAAACAGTTGTTTATGATGCGAGCGCGCAGTTGGTGAAACGATTTATCCGCGCGAAGTTATCACTTGTTCAACAGTTTGGTGCTGGTGAATTGGTTACCCGTATTACAAGTGACACGGTGTTATTGCGTGAATCAACAACATCGTCGATTTCCCTACTCATTAATGGGTTGATTAGTTTAATTGGCACCGTTGTATTGATGGCATTGCTGGACTGGGTACTACTCGTAGTGACCATTGTTGCGGTTGTACTTATTGGCGTGATGTTGCTCATACTTGTGCCAAAGATTGGTCAATACCAAAAACTTGCCCAAGATGAAACCGGAAAGGTAGGAGCTGCGCTTGTAAGTCGTATTAACGCTATCCGAACGGTTAAATCGAGTGGTGCGGAACAGCGTGAGATTAGTCGCATTCTTAGCCATGCGGAAGCAGCGAAAGCATTCAGCATCAAGGCCATTTGGATTTCTGCATTCACCCTGCCAGTGGCGGGCGGTGGGATGCAACTCGCCATTATTGGCATCCTTGCGCTCGGGGTCTGGCGGGTCAGTATCGGTGCGCTCAGCGTCTCTGCCCTCGTTGCCTTTTTGCTCTACACCTTCAACTTAGTTGACCCGATTGGCAGCCTGACCTCAGCATTTATGGAGTTACAGTCAGGATTAGCCGCAGCGGAAAGAATTCGAGAGACAGCCGGACTAGACCCCGAAGAACTCGACGAGTTACCCAACAAGACACGAGACGACAACGACCCATCACAGGTAAAAGCTGTTACCACAAACTGTGGTACCCCATCGGCAGTTATTCAGTTGCGTGACGTGACCGTCACCTATGCTGATGAATCAACGCCGGTACTCAACCAGATCAGTCTCGACATTCCACGCACGGGCCATACCGCTATTGTTGGACCGTCAGGGGCGGGCAAAACCACCGTTTTTTCTGTACTCCTGCGCCTGATCGATATTGATGCTGGAATGATCCTTTTGGACGGCTCTTCCTATGATGAGCTCACGGTTCGTACTGTCCGTCGTGCAATGGCCTACGTCGAACAAGAAACACCTGTCATAGATGGCTCCATCCGTGACAATGTGCTGTTTCGTTTTGACGATGGCACGGATCAAGAAGCCTGGGATGCGCTTAAGCAGGTTCAACTCGACCAAAAAGTACGAACCTTACCTGGGCAATTGGACGCCCTTATCAGCAGTACAAATCTATCTGGAGGGGAGCGGCAACGACTCGCCGTTGCCCGTGCCCTTGTGCGCACACCGGCAGTACTTCTCTTAGATGAAGCAACTGCTCAACTTGATGCGGTTACCGAAGCCGCGATTCAGCAAGTGATTAGAGATCAAGCCAAACGTGGTGCCGTGATCACCATTGCCCATCGGCTCTCAACGGTTCAAGATGCCAACCGGATCATCGTGCTTGAATCTGGCAGGGTACGCGCACAAGGTTCTCACCAGCAGCTTCTTGCAGATGATGAGCTGTACCGCACCTTTGTTGAAGCGATGATGATTAACGAATAAAGATCGCAGGTGTTCAGTGAGACTGGCGTAACCAGGCCTTAGCAGCTTCAACAATCAAGAAGATGAGTGCTGAAAAGCCAGCGGCTAGTCCCCACGGGAGGATCCCGATGGGTGCAGAGGCGAACCAGGCCTGCATAAATGGGGCGTAGGTAAAGAGCAAGTGGAGTGCCATCATGATGCCAACAGAAATCCAGATTGTTGGGTTGCCCGTGAGTACTCGTGGTGTGAAGGCAGAAGTATTCAACAGTCTGCAGTTAAAGAGATAGGCACCCTGGCCAAGAATAAGAAGCGTTACCGCAGTAGTTCTCGCAGTCGGCAGGTCACCGCTTAAGTCAAGGGTAATCAAGAAGGATGCCAGCGCAGCCGCACCAATCAACAGAGAGGCAAGGAGCACGAGCCACAACGATGAACGGTTCAAAATCTGTTCATCTTTGGGGCGCGGTGGTCGGTTCATAATGCCTGGTTCCGCAGGCTCAGTAGCCAGGGCCAGTGACAAGGTGATGGCATTGACCAGATTGACCCACAGAATCTGGAGTGGGGTCAATGGGAGGGTGTACCCGAACACAATCGCTGAAAGAATCACCAAGGACTGGGCCCCATTTGACGGCAATAAGAACACAACCGACTTTCGGATATTGTCATAGATCCGTCTACCTTCCTCAACAGCCCGTTCAATGGTGGCAAAGTTATCGTCAGCCAGCACAATGTCGGCTGCTTCTTTTGTAGCTTCCGTACCCTTAATTCCCATGGCCACACCGACATTGGCACGAGTAATCGAGGGCGCGTCATTCACCCCATCCCCGGTCATTGCCACAACCTCATCGTGGGATTGCAAAGCACGAACGATACGTAACTTATGCTCAGGTGACGTGCGGGCATAGATATCTACATCGCGCACAACCTGGCAGAGTTCGTCCTGTTTCATGCGCTCAATATCTGCACCCGTTAAGGCTTCAACCGGGCCTTCTTGTGGGGCAATCTTTAATTCACGGGCGATTGCGGTTGCCGTACCCTTGTGGTCACCGGTGATCATCTTCACCCGAATACCGGCTTGGTGGGCTCGGTCAATGGCCTCCATAACTTCCGGGCGTGGTGGGTCAACAATGCCAACCAAACCAAGGAATGTAAGCCCTTCATCAAGATCGCTATGGGTTAAATCGGTTAACCCCTCACCGGGAAGTGATGCAGCCGCAAGTACACGAAGGCCCTGGTCGGTCAATGTTTCTAGTTGTTCTTCCCACATGGCTCGGTCAAGGGGTACACGCTTGCCTTCAGGGCTGCGCTGATACGTTGAACGGTCAAGGAGTCGGTCGGGGGCACCGGCGGCATGTACAACACGCTCTGTTCCCGTAGCTGTTGGCACATCATCCAAGGTTGCTGAGAACTTATGCGTTGACTCAAAGGGCACATGGGCTACCCGGGTAACCCTATCAATATTGACCCCAGCTTTGGTGGCCAGCACATCAAGCGCACCTTCTGTGGGTTGTCCAACAACACGCCAGCCAACTGCGGTTTGTTCAATGCCGGCATCGTTACTGACCCCACCCGCAATGACGAGTTCGGCGAGGCCACGGTGATCAGCCAACGCCGCATTACTCCCGTCAGGCGCGACGACTCGACCCTCCGGGTCATATCCGGTTCCCTCTACGCGGTAGGTGCCTTCAGTAGTAATAACAACCCGAGCAGTCATCTCATTTTGGGTGAGCGTGCCGGTTTTATCCGAACAAATGGTCGTCACTGCACCCAACGTTTCAACAGATTCCATTTTTCTGGTAATCGCATTACGTTTAGCCATTTGTTGTACACCCAACGCCAATGTGATGGTGACAAGGGCAGGGAGACCTTCAGGAACCGCAGCTACGGCAAACCCAATGGCGGCTTCAAGCAATTCTTCTGTTGGGGCATCATGGATGAGGCGACCAACGAGCACCATCGCAACGGTTAATACTCCAATGAGGATAGAGAGCTGTTTACCAAGGTGGGCAAGTTGGCGGTTAAGTGGTGTCGCAATCGTTTCTTGATCTGCGACAAGGGTAGAAATCTTGCCAATCTCCGTGTGCATGCCAGTAGCCACCACGACACCAACACCTTCACCGGCCGTCAAAATGGTGCCGGAGAACAGCATGCTTGCACGGTCACCAACCCCTGCTTCACGTGAAACCGGCTCTGGGCTCTTTTCACTCGGCTCTGATTCGCCTGTTAACGCCGCCTCATCAAGGCGCATGTTGGTACCACGGAGAAGCCGGAGATCTGCAGGTACGCGATCTCCAGCTCTGATTCGCACGAGGTCACCAGGAACCAATGTGGCGGCATCAACGAGCACCCATGCACCATCTCGGCGCACCTGGGCATCTAACGACTGCATCTGTTTCAGGCTTGATAGTGCTGAAGCGGCGCGGCCTTCTTGAATGACTCCGATTACAGCTGTCGCAATAACAACTACGGCAATAACCGTGAAATCGACCCACTCACTATTAATCGCCTTTAAGACCGCGGCACCCATCAAAATATAGACAAGGATGTCGTCAAACTGATCTAATAGGCGTCGCCACCAGGGCGTGGCTTCGGGTGAAGGGAGTTCATTCCTCCCATAGGCGGCCAACCTTGATTCGGCATGTTCCCTGGTTAAGCCCTCTTCACTGGTCTCTAACTGGCTAAGGGCGTCTTGGGATGATAGTGCCCACGGTTGCTCAAGGTTGATCGGTGATGGGAGAATGTCAGACATTACTTCAACCTTATCGTTGCACTACTGGACTCCGTGTTGGTTAGCCCCGAGAGCTCTAGGCACGGAGACCATCAAGCGTGTCTATTCCTGTGCGATGACCCAGGGATAGTTGCAACTTGCCAACTCCCTAGACATGCCAAAGGGTTCCACCTATTCATGAATATGGTGAAGCAGAGGTAGCAATACACAGCTATGCATAAAAGGGTTCTCTACAAGTCTCATAGTGAGAACCCCTTGTATCGGATTCGTTAAGCCTTCTTGAATTGTGTGAAATAATCGTCATGGAAGAGCTCACGGTGATCAGGGACCACACGATCCTCAGGCCGCTCCAATAAGCCATCCGTGTCAAGGCGACGGAGACGTTCAGGAGGCGGCACCTGATCAGCACTCCACTTGGCAAGAAAACCCATTAATCCTTGATTCATCCTGGCAACACGGTTTTGTTCATCAGGGTTGACATAGGGGTAGTTGTCTTTGCCGACGGCACAGAGGGCAAGAGCATCAATCGTGCCCTCAGGAACAACGGTTGCCGCATAGGCGTCAGCAGTGAACTCAAGGTTTCGAATGATGAGGGTTTTGGTGCCTAGCATCCCCATGGCTGCAGCGGAGAAGAGGAGCCAGCGCTTCTTGTGGTGGTTAGCAACAAAATGTCCGATCTGATGGGCAAGCATGAATCGAACAGCATTTGGCGTGTTGTTTTCACGTGAACCGGCAAGAAAGTCAGTGCCAAGGACGATTGCGTTACGTAAGCCCGGGTTCAAGGTGCACGG
This sequence comes from Stomatohabitans albus, assembly GCF_036336025.1. Taxonomy (NCBI): domain Bacteria; kingdom Bacillati; phylum Actinomycetota; class Nitriliruptoria; order Stomatohabitantales; family Stomatohabitantaceae; genus Stomatohabitans; species Stomatohabitans albus. The sequence goes on along the minus strand of NZ_JAYKKE010000001.1, from coordinate 676,629 downwards.
GTCAACGCTGGGATCTCGAATCAAGAAGATGGGCGGTGTTGGTGAGATACCGGCCTGGGCGCAGAGTTCGTTAGCTAAGCGAAATACCTCGGGGTACTGGTCGGCTGTAATACCGACATAATTCAGGCGAGCTTTCGCAACCTTGTAGCGATGGAGCAAGAAGCTACCAAAGGGGAATGCAATTGCAGCTCCAACCGCTGATAAGACCTTTTCGTCTATGTCAGGTTGAAGGAATACCAGGACGGCGAGCGCAACTAACAGGACCGTTGCGATCGCTGAAAGAGTCAGCTGGAAGTTCCCAAAAGAGATCTTCTTTTGAAGGACTTGATTATTTGCGATGTTGTCTAATTTTGTCACTAAAAACCTAACGTGTACTGGTCAAAGCGGTTGCTAGTCACTAGGACCGGGCCTTACCTGGCCCCTTGGATGTGCACGCTAAGCCTAGCTGGTTTATGAGAAATATTGCATGTTCGCCATAGAATCAGTTGATTCGTACCATTCGTTGTGAAGGTGTTTGTGGTTCACCTTCCTATACTGATGACATGGCTGATCTCCTGGACCCACATGGTGTTACGCCGCATGCTGTCGGCGTTGTGATTCGGGCGATGACCTTTCTAACCGCCAACCTTGGCCAACCGCCGACAATGCCTGAATTGGCCGAAGAACTGGGCTATTCAACGGCACACTTCACTCGCATGTTCAGCGCCGTCATGGGGGTATCGCCGAACGCATGGCTGGCAACCCAACGCTTCAAGACGGCTAAAGAGCTCATCTTTCATAACCACGCATCGATTACCGACATTGGGATTGGGTTGGGGTTTAGTTCGCTCGGCACATTCAGTCGACGTTTCCATGCGGAGGTTGGACTTTCACCACGTGCATTCAAGCGGGTAGGCGATATGTTCACCGATTATCCCGTTCGTCATCTTCATCTTTGTGGCACAACTCCCGGTGGCAGTCGGGTTGAAGGTGACGCGGTACTGCCATCAGGAGCAGAATCGCTGGATGTGTATGTTGGGCTCTTCCCGAATCGTGCTGCCAAGGGCATTCCAGAAACGGGCACACTTCTACCACGGGGGCAAACCCGAGTAGTGTTTCATAACGTGACACCGGGGGATTATTGGGTGCTAGCAACCGCTATTTCTCCGAGCGATATGGCTCAGCAAATCCTTACTGACCGGCCTATCCAAGGCGGTATTCCGCTCAGGGTGTTACCACCGGGAAGGTCAACTAGACCGTTCAAGGTTGTGCTTGCTGACCCCAAGGACTTACCTGCTCATATTGTTATCACCCTTCCAGTGCTCACATCGCGTGCCTTTGTTGATGAAGCACGAGTATTCGAACCCGAAGGTAGTTGAGCGCAGAATCGGATAAGTGTCTACTCCTGAGAACGGTACGGTCAGGGAATCCGAAACAATAGAGGAGAAACCCATGGCTAATCGGACGCTTGTCCCTTTTATTCGCTTCTCAAAAGGTGAGTGCAACGATGCGGTCACGTTCTACCAACAGGTTTTAGGTGGTGAACTGGTCGTTACTACGTTTGCTGAGCATGGCATTGACAGCGTAGAGGATCCATCAAAAGTGATGTGGTCGCAGTTATCAATTAATGATGCATTTGTATTGATGGCCTCAGATGGATTAGGGGAAACATTTACGCATGGCACAAATGTGTCACTCAGCATGTTGTTTGATGACCTCGAACTCGCACAACGCACATTTGCACAATTGTCAGAAGGCGGTGAAATCCAGGTTCCTTTTGGGCTTCAATCCTTTGGCCAATATGGTGACTTTATTGACCGGTTTGGGGTTCACTGGATGGTGTTCACCAACGACGGGAGTGAAGATTAACTCATCCGTGGTTGGAGACAGGCGCGATCAACTGGTTGCGCCTGTTCATGTTTATTCATGGCGTGGCTCGCCTTATGGTGCACAGAAAGAGAGGATGTACAGAAACGTGGCTCCTACACTCCGTTTTGTAAGGAGGAAGTGATGAAGTGGGTTACGCATTTTAATACGTCCATTGAACATATTGAGGCGAACTTGTGTGGTGAGATTAGCTATGAAGAGTTGGCCCGGATTGCGCAGTGTTCGTCATTTCACTACCAGCGGATGTTTGCTTACCTTGCTGGCATCCCATTGGGCGAATATATCCGACGTAGGCGCATGTCATTGGCTGCTACCGACTTGCAACACAGTGACCAAACGGTGCTGCAAATTGGTCTGAAGTATGGGTATGCATCACCAACGGCGTTTAATCGTGCGTTTCAGTCTGTGCATGGGTTGAGCCCATCAGCGGCTCGTCAACAAGGTGCCATCTTGACGTCCTACCCACCGATTCACTTCACGCTCACGGTTAAAGGAGTCGAAAAAATGAACTATCGAATTGAGCACAAGGATGCGATTCGGGTTGTTGGCCGGAGTGTTGAACTCAGTCAGCGCATGGAAGAAAACGGGCCGATATTTAGACAAGCCTGGGAAGATGCGGTCAGTGATGGCACGCTGGAGAAGCTATCAGCCATGATCAACGCCGAACCATTTGCTTGCCTTGGGCTGACAACCATGGATGGCCAGTCAGCTAAGTATTGGGTTGCAGTCCCCAGTACTAAAGAACCCACTGACGGTTTAGAAGCCTTCATCGTGCCCGCGTTGACCTATGCCGTTTTTGAAGGCAAAGGTGTGCACGACACGATGACCCAACTCTTTCATGACATCATGGTTGATTGGCTTCCAAACTCTGGGTTTGACTATGCCGGTGGCCCAGACATCGAGGTGTATATCGAGCCTGATCCAGAGACGGGACGCTATGAGGTTTGGATTCCTGTGGCAAAAGCTGCGTGACAGGTTGTGCCGTATACATACGTGTTGTAGGGCAAGGCCAAGCACATAAAGCCATCTATTTTGGCTGGTCAGATATGGTTAGGTTAGGGTAGTTGCTTGCTGCGCGCAGTGGTGTAGGCCAGGTGGGGTGTGTATTGGCCAAACGGTTGGATGGGTAAAGGTGACAGTGCGTATATCGTGCATCTGAGATGTAGCAGAAAGGCGAATGATGTCACACACCCGCGATTACGATCACAACGATTCACACCATCACGACAATTCACACCATCACGAGCATCATCATCACGGCCATCACCACCACAGTGAAAAACATGGTGATGGCCATAGTCAAGGGCATGGCGAGCATCACGGCGAGGGGCGCCGAGGTTGTTGTGGTGGCAAAGGTCATGGGCATGGACACCATACGCATGGTGAAGGCAAGGGTGGGTGTTGCAAAGGCCACGGCCATAGTGGGAAGGGTCACGGCGAGGGCCACAGCCATCACGCGCACGGCGAGCATGAACATGGTAGTCACAGCCATCATGGCCACAGTAAGCATAGACATGGGCACGGTGATCATCCTCACCACTTCAGGCCGGAGGTAGGCCGTGAGGTTCATGAGAGTTGGATTGAGATTATCCAGGGTTTGATCAATCCCAAGGGCAAGGATGTGGTTGATATTGGTAGTGGGGCTGGGGTGTATGTGCGTGGGTGGCTGCGCATGGGTGCCAGCAGTGCAACCGGTGTAGATACGAACGAAGTCAGTCTCGAAGTGGCCCGTGAGGCGGCTGCGGCCGGGTCAAACCAGCGCCACGTTCTTGGTAATGCAAGTGCAACAGGCCTGAACGATGCCAGCGTCGATGTGGTCTTTATTCGTGCAGCGTTGCATCATTTGGAGGATTTTGATGGGTTTGCCCGCGAGGCTGCACGTATTTTGCGCCCCGGCGGCAAGGTGATTATTCAGGATTTTACTGAGGATAATCATGCGCAACCGGGGAGCAATACTTACCCCTTTGGCTACCAGGTTGAGATGCTGCCGGCCTTGCGCGAACGTCGATCTCATATGGCGGTGACTAGCCAGGTCGTGCATGACCTAGTAACCAGCGCTGGCTTGAGTGACGTTACCGAACAAGAAGTGTGGGAAACCCGGCATGTATACGACACCGTTGAGGCGTATATCGAGGCATTGCGTGATGGGTCTGAACTCCGGTTTACCCGTGGAATCGACGAAGCTGAGTTGATGGCCATGGTTGACCAGCTGGGCGAACGCCTCACCCCTGGCAAGGTGGTTGACGCGGACCATTGGACTATTTGGACTGCCACCAAAGCCTAGGCCAGACCTATTCTCTGTTTCTAAACGCAAACCCAGTATGAAAAGCAGCTCCTGGGTCAGCTGGTGCTCTCTGCTGGCCCGGGGTGCTTTGGTTTGGCCCGGGTATAGGTTGGTTCATGGTGTTGGCTGTCTGAGCTGAGATTCAACGCATAGTTGCGGTATTCAACACAAGTGAGCCTGGCAGTGGATAGCCGTGAGTAGCCCGCAGGGGTTGGTCCTCTAGCTAGTGGGCATAGGTGCAGCACGTGGTGCGCTGCCGTTGCGAGATGCAGGGGTGGGTGATCGGTGTCCGGTGGTGAGGGCCGCGTCAGGGGTTTGTTCACCCCAGGTATTCATGGCGTCGAGCACCGGGCGGAGGCTTTCACCCAGGCTAGTGAGGGCATATTCAACCCGTGGGGGTACCTCGGCATGGGCGGTTCTGGTGATCACGCCATGGGTTTCAAATTTACGTAGCCGGCTGGTGAGGGTGTGTGCGCTGATCCCTGGCAGAGCACTACGGAGTTCGTTAAATCGGCGCGGGCCGTGGAGGAGTTCACGGATGATCAGGGTTGCCCATGGGCCGTCGAGGAGGATAAGACAACGGGCTACCCCACATGCTGGGAGTGCGCGCTCAGTCATTATTTGTAAAACTCCTTGTAGTGCAGTTGATGTAACTAGTGCAATGATTGTACTAATGAGGCATGAACTATCTTGTGCATGGGGCCAGTGGGGCCCAAGGATCTCCTGTATGTAAGGCACTTTTGGCTCGCGGGCATCATGTGCTCGGGGCGGTGCGCCATGTTGACCAGGTACCACCAGGCGTGAAAGGTGTGACTGTGGACCTCGGTGATGTCAATACGTTGAAAGACGCGTATGCCCAAGTTGATGGGGTATTTGTGCATCTGCCGTTGGGTGGGGCAGATGAGTTGGTTACCTATGCAACCAATGTGATTGCCGCCGTTGAGGCCGTTCGACCCAGCCGAGTGGTGGTATCCACCAGTGGGCGCGTGATTGACCGGCCCGACCTGTGCTTACAATCCCCACCCGAATCAGCCATTCAAGTCTTGTTGGAAGGTCTTGGAAAGAGTGGTATTTCTGTGGCAGTGATTGCTACACGCCTCTATCTCGAAAACCTGTTATTGCCTGTGGTGCAAGACGATGTTCAAGCCGAAGGGGTATTGCACTATCCCGTGCCTGCCACCTTGCGGGTGTCGTGGTGTTCGCATTTAGATGTGGCCGATGTGGCCGTTCGCCTCTTTGACTCTCCAGCGGTTGAAGGTGTGGTGGGGCTTGGCCATCTCCCTGGGCTGACCGGCGAAGATTTGGCCACAGGATTTAGTGAGCACCTTGGCAAACCGGTCTTTTATGAGGCCATCACCCCCGAAGCTTTTGGGAAACGCCTTGAGCCGGTTTTCGGCCCCGAATCTGCCCATGCGGTTACCCTCATGTACAAAGCTATCGGCGCCAACACCGACAACGAACTCGTGCGCCGCACCGCCGCCCAAAACGTCCTCGGCTACACCCCACGTAGTGTTGCTACCTGGCTACGCGAGATGTGACGTAACCTCTCTCCAACGATGAAGGTAGACAAAGGTAACGTTTCAGGCCCAGAACGTTACATGGACTTACCTTCGTCTTGAGAATTGGAAAACGAAAAGCGCCTAGGTAGTGGGGGTGATGACAAGACGGTTATCAACCAGTCTGGTTTCAAGGTTCACCGGACGCTTAAGTTTATGCCCCCAGCTAAAATCACGGGTTTTTCGCTGAGCTTGACCGAGTACCAAGCTTGGTGCGATGTCTAGCTCTGTGGCGAGGGTTTTGATGGCTTCGATATCTCGGTTTTCAGGGAGACGAGCTTGGTAGAGCTCTGGGACCAACGTTGAAGCTGCAAAGGCATTGGCCTCTTCTTCAACCATGGATTCATCATCCAAAAGATAGAGATCGTTGTCTCCGTGCAAGAGTACATGGCCAATTTCATGGAAGAGGGTAAACCAGCACTGATCGTCCTTTTTACCTCGCAAAGACAGCTGAATAACTGGGGTGTTGTTGACCCAGTGTGTTGCCCCATACGTGCCAAAACCTGGGATTGGTGGCACTAAACACAACACCACACCAACAGATTCAAGTGTGGCGATGGCCTCGGGTATCCCTTCTTCCGGCATTTTGCTGGTTAACGAACGTAACAGGGGTATATGGGCTTCTAGTCCGGCTTTGGTATAGGGCGGGAGATCTTCAATTGTTTTAGCGTGGTGCTCGGCAATCATGAGCCAGGTGGCTAGGGCATAGGACTGATTGTGTTGCACGGCTACACGCCGATAGGCAATGGAACTATCAGCCCAGCTGGGATTGAACGCATCCAAGGTTGCAATCTGTAAAAAGCTCAAGAGCTCTTGGATGATGCCGGGTTTATCTGAGTTTGGTGAGCTGATAATACCCAGGGATTGGAGGTATTTAATTGGAAAAAGCTTGGCGATTTCCCATTGTGGGAGCAATGCTTCACGTGCTTCAATATGGGCCAAGTCAGCACGGTAGCCAGCTTCGTGTTGATTCCAGATACGGGCAGGAACACCGGTCACGTGTTCGAGGCTGATTGCCATCTGATGGGTCAGAGGGGTCTTACCCCTTAAGAGTTCACTCACATGTTTTCGAGATACCCCAAGCCGACGAGACAGCTCGGCGGCGTTGATGCCTTCTTCGTCAATCCACTCTTTGATAACGTCGCCGGGGGTAACGACGTATGGCAGGCGTGTGATAGCCATGGCTGCTCCTTTCTTGGTTTGGTGATTGGCTAGTGGTAATCCTCAACGGCTATGACCGTGACGGTGATGCATTGAGATTCGTCGGGTTCAATGATGAGTCGCCAGTTTCCTGTTAAGCGTGCTGACCACTGTCCTGATCGATCTGCGGTTAACGGTTTCCAGTGGCCTATATCTTCTAAGAGATCATCAGTGTGTTGAGCGCGGGTGAGGGAGGCAATACGGATTTTGAGTGTCTTGGCGACCTTGGCGCCAAGTTTGCGCTGCATATAGCGCTCATCGGTACAAATGCGCTCTAGCTCCTTACTCGCAAATGCAACCCTCATGCATACATGTTACCTATCGGGTAACATATCTCAAGTCTTAGGGGGAAATCAAAAGATGAAGGTGGGGCAATGTAACTTTTCCGGCCCAGAACGTCACATGGCCTTACCTTCATCTTAGGAATTGGGTATGAAGGGGCTGCTATTGGTCTTGGGGGGTGATCACAACGAGTTCGTCTCGGGCCCTGGTCATGGCCACATAAAGCAGGGAGCGTTCGCGCAGGTCGGCGTCGGCCTGTAAAGAGGTGTCCCAGTTTTTGATGCGTTCTTTGAAATATCCCGGCCAAATCCCATGGCCAGCAATCACGACCTTTGAGAACTCCAGCCCTTTGGCTCGGTGCATGGTCATCACAGGTACCTGGCCAGGCTGGGGGCGTTCACGGTCTACGCTTCTTGCCGGAATATCGTTCAACGCCAACGCCTCGACCATGCGATCTCGGCTGCGTTGATCATGGACCAATACCCCAATGGTTTCTGGGGCAACACCAGGCGCATTCTCCTTCCCCAAAGGGGCAAGCCAGCCCTGGATAGCAGCAACGACTTCTTCAACTTCTTGCTCACGAGAATCCACGGATTTAAACACGGGAACTGGCCCTGATCGGGCAGAACGATAGCCCGTGGCTTCTACGGATTCGTCAAGGTCTAGGTCGCGGTAGTCCCCACCCTCTAGGGTTTGCAAGGCCGCACTCAAGTTCTCGCGGGTGGTGCGATAATTCAAGGTGAGGCGACGAGAGCGCCCGGTGATCTTAATGCCATGGTGACTCAACACGATGCGCTGGCCATAAATGCGTTGGTGAGCATCTTCAGCGATAAAGAGTCAGACCAAGCTGCCAGAGAGAGGTATTCAACGTGTATGGCCAAACCTTGCGAGGCTTAAATCAGGGTAGCTGAGAGGTTTTCTTAAACCCGTTATGCGGACTTTTAGTGTGTTCGTCGCTTCTTCAGCAAGCTTTTCGCTTCCTTGACATCGGCGGCTGCCCCCGCCATGCGGCTGGCAACAAGAAATGATGAATGCCCTCGTTGAGCTCGTTACCTACACGGTAGGCATCAACCTCCTCACTCAGGCTGGTAACCGGGATGTCTCGCGCCGGAGTGGTGCCAGGCCTTCTCTTTTTGCTGTGCCGTTGAATACACCACATGGCAAGCACTGATAAGTGAATTGCCTCGCCGCAAATGTAAACCATGGGGCGACCAGCCCGCTCAGTATCGTGTCTAACCACAAGGGAATTTCAGCCAGCTCCACTGCCGTGGCGTTAAGGCTTACACCATACACATTGTGTGAGACGATCTCGGCTCTGGTGCGCTGAAGTTCTCTGTGGTATTCCTCTGGGCAGATAGCTTCACACAATACTTCTTGACGCCGGTACAAATAGCGTTCATCCACCTGGCGGGTGGCCTCCATAGCGGATGCCCCCGACCCAAGAGCCGGTTCGGGAACGGGAGCAGGTTGGATACAAAGCTAGGTTGCTGGCCAATTGCCCGATTGAGGTTGAAATGGCTTGTGGCTAGGTGAGACTCGATGTCGCGTGTGAGCGTGATTTCATGCGGAGAACGAACGAGGCGAGCATACTGCATGCCAGTTGCTTGGTCGTGCAGGCTACCCCGTTAGGTCGAGACTGAATCTGATGCCAAATGGTTGAGTCAATGGTGAGTTCGAGTTCGCCCTAGCCGCATGAGGCAGCGCGATAATGTGCAAAATCTTCGGTTAAGGGTGAAGCTGCGCTCGCGGAGAAGGTGCGCCAGCGCCAGTTAGTTTCCGGCCGGCACACTCATCCGGAAACGGACGGACGTGCTTGTGCACCCACCTTTCAGTGTCGAAGGTGGGGCGTCAAAAGGTTTAGGGAAGCGTCAAAATATGCAGTGAAACTTACTCAATTGGGACAGATATATGTGCTCGAGCCACAAGAGCTCCGTCTTTTATGGCGTAGCACTCTACAAAGTGATCGCCGTAAAAATCGCTACTTTCTTCCAAGCTCTGACTTCCGTTGTCATCCAGGATTGATCCGCGAATCATGTCTCGCTCGCGAGCTTGATCGCCTTGGTTCAGAACCTTCCATTTGAGTTCAAAAGGCTCAGGAACGTCACAGAAAGTTACTTTGAAAATTAGCTTCCGATCGTGCGGCAACCGTAAGCGCCTGCGTAACAAATCGGAGAGCCACGTAGATTCTTCCTGACTCTTAACGCTGCAATCAATGTCAAGCGTATATCGAATATTTTGAGGGTAGTAGTCTTCAATAAACTGTTCAGTGTCAACGTAATCGCGATTGCGGCTCTTTTGGGCATCGGAAAGCGGGACTGGCTTACCCAGAAGTTCACGCCATCGCTGTGCGTATGAAACGGATTCCTCAGATTCGAAGGCCTTCATGGCGAGTTCGTGAGCAGCTGACGCTTTCCGCTGGAAGGCTTGCTTTACGCGCACTTGTTGGTTGCTTCCAGGTGCTAGATAGTAGCTCTTGCAAGGCTCGTTGGATAGCCAGTCAAGGAAGTCAGCGAACATTTGGTCATAGTATTTCCCGTTTTGATATTGCTCATTATGCTTCAGAAAATTGAAAGCTAAGGTATCGATCAGTAGGCCACCGATGTGCACATCGTGCTTGTTCTTCCATGAGCGAGTTAATCGACAAAGCGCCCTTAGGGAGCCCGATGATTCGGCGTTGAAATCTTTTATGGCTTCAATTTCCTTGCGTGGTTTAGTGCGAAGCCATAATTTCTTTTTCGTGTCTGGGTAAGCAAAATCTCCATCTTTTTCTTGAAAAACAGGTTGGACTTCGAAAGTAAAGTTCTGGAATTTGACAGCAACAACTAGCTGGCTAACGGAGACGTCTGTCGTTGGGTAACGTCTGACAATCGCATCCTTCGTACGTTTAAGGGCACGGTAAGGACCCTCAGGCGATCTATATTTGTTTCGTAATTTAGATGGAAGAGTATAAAGCAAATCCAGATCAGAAACCCCATCAATTGCAGTGTGGCGACCGTAGGAACCTACCATCAACCGATGAGCAGTCGAGCCTGGGTCTCCTTCTCGGTATTCGCCGTTCAACGACTTGGTGATCTCGTCTCGCCTATTAGCGATTTCTTGGTAGTTGGATACTTTCAGGTTTTCGAGGATCTGGTCGAAAAGCTCAGCCGAAGACAGCATTGGTTTTACTCATCCTCTCATTCAGGATTAGAATCATTGAATACTTTCTCATCAGTGTTGAGCGCCTCTGAAGCTTTTTCATAGTTCTTCCGTGTCGTTCGAACGGGGATACTCGCCAGCGTTTGCCTCTCTTGCTTAGCGAGTTGATCTCGCTTCTCGATTGCTTCGTTGAAGGTGACCGCCCCTGTCTCAAGGTCGACCACCAGCGCTTCGTACTCTTGGAATATTAAGCGCAGTTCGCGAGCTGCTGCTGCGTGATTTTTTGACTCGTTAGGAAGATCAAATGCATCACTTGCCAATGAAACACCTGTTGTAAGGAGCGCAATGAATGAAATGATGAGGTTTGTGGCTTGCTCTGCCACTATTGTACCAGCCAGTGAGACAAGGAAAGTGGTCGCACTAACGGCCGTCAAAACGATACTTGCACGTTTGCGCCAGCGTTCGATGCAATCTATCTTATCGGCAGCTTTCTCATGAGTTTTGTATGTGTACAGAATCCTGTCGCGTCGATTTTTCAAAAGGGAAAGTTGGGAAACATTCTCGTTACTCACTGTTCCACTACCTGTTTGATGAGCGTGACGATGTCGGCGTGCTTGAGCTGCGGGGAGAACTGGACGTTGATGTTATCGTCGCTGATGGATTTGAAGAACTTCTTGGCTGCTTCAAACCGCAGCGTCTCTGACTCGCGTAGGTCGGATTGGGCGTTGACGTCCTTGGTTTCGATAATGAAGTTCAGCGATATTTTGCCGTCTGCTCCTTTGAGCACGTACATGAAGTCTGGGCTTGTGGTTCCACCGAAATAGACCGGCACACGAATAGACCGCCGGGGGATCTTGCCGTAGACGACGACCTCGTCAAGCGCGTCGGAGTCTTGGATGTTGTCCTTTTCTTTCGGGGAATCGTAGACGAACGCGTCGTAGAGGAACTTATCTGGCACGTTCGCGCTGGCATCACGGTAGATACCAATGTTGCCTTGGACGATGTCGCGTAGCGGCTGCCCGTCTGGTTCGGTCAGTGCTGTGGCTCCCAGTGGCGCGTCAATACGGGTATAGGAGAAGCGGTTGATGAACTCGCGTTGCATCCACTCCTGGAACTGGGCGACGAACCTAGCCAGCGTGGCCTTGTTGAAGAATCCCTCTGGTAGTGGGTGCTTCGCGTTGTAACGCACAAGCCCAGCGTTGATCGCCTGGATCGGCAGATAGGTTTGCAGATAGGCGCCTTTAAGCCAGTCACCGTAAGTGAGTGTGCCATCAATAGAGAACATAGCCTTGGTTGATGTTTTTGCGATCAGTTCACCATCGTCGTCACGTTCGATCGTCTCTTGCATGAACCGTCCGGTCTGCGCGGTGTAGATCCCTGAGTCCAGAATGTCGTCGATACAGGTTGCGATTTCCTGCTCGGCGAGGTCTTCGAGTCTCAGGTAGTACTTGGCGTTGACAGCCTCCCACAAGTTTTTAAGCTCGGCGTATCGCCCAGGGCGGATACCCACCTTGGTCTTGGACTTGTTCGTGACAACCTTGTCGGGCTTGAGCTTGCCCACGTTGAACTGTGGATAACGGTCGAACAGTTCTTGTTCCTTGCCCTCCAGCACGTTGTAGTCCCGGTCGATGAGTTTGTGGGTGCGCCGCAGGTCGAAGAACAAATCGTCTTCGCTTGTGCCGAGCTCTGCAGCGACCTTGGGTAAGAGTTCCTTCACTGATGGGGTTGACACGGCAACGTCGGAGTTGATCTCGCCGATTAGAGCGTTAGCGAACGACTTCTCGGTGTAGTCGATCAGGTAGGTGAGGTAGAACTGCTCGTGCGCGAGCCGTGTGCCGCTCACGTCGACGGGCAGGCGCAGGCCGCGTCCCACTTCTTGGAGCTTGGAAATCTCTGAGCCCGAGGAGCGTAGCTTCACGATCTGGAAAACATTCGGGTTGTCCCAGCCCTCACGTAGTGTCCACTTCGAGAAAATGAACCGCATCGTATTCGGTGTGCCGTCCGGATTCGTAAACGAAAGCAACGACTGTTTATCACGCAGGATCTGATCGACTTCGGCTTTGATTGCCTCATCGCTCGCGGAATTATCTGCAGAGAAATAGCCACCGTTCGTTGCCGCTACGTCTGCTAGTGACGCACGCAAATAGGCGACATACTCTTTACCAACTGTGGATGTGTCGTTCTTATGCTTGTCGATTTGCTCGCCCAGTTTGGTGGTGAGGAGTTCATGGAAGCGCGCACGCAGATGCCCAGGACCGTCCTCGCCACGGTAAGACTCGATCGAGTCGATAAAGAACAAGGTGAGTGTTTTGACCTTGGTGGAGCGACGAAAGTTCTCCCACTCGGCTTCGAAGTGATTATCCAGTGCTTGCTTCATCATCAAGCTCTGATAAGTCTCTGAATACACGCGGCTAGCCAAAATATCGCCCGTAGCAAGAATCTGCCCGTTCGATAACGTGACACCGGATTTGATCAGCGCGTTCTCGGTCTTGCCCACGCCCTCAACCGTGACTCCAGCGAAGTCACCATCGATATCGCCCAGAGATTCACCAACTCGCAACGTGATGGACATGCCCGTGTCGAGGTTGATAAACGTCGCACTCTTGGGTTTCGAGCGCGACATGCCAATGAGCTTCAGACGCACAGATTCACTGCCGTCGTCTTGCGGGTATTGGATCGCCACGCCCTTGACGAGCTGTTCGTTGAACGCCTCAACCGATCCAAGGTTGAACACAAGATTGTTGTAATCGGTCGCTCCGGACTTGTCGAGCTTCGGGAACGTTGCACCGAACCGGAAGATCGCTTGCGGCTGGATCTGCTCAAGTAGGACTTGGTAAGCCTTGTTCTCACGCCGGAACCTGTGCGGCTCATCAATGATGACAACCGGGCGGGTCATCGCCAGCGCCTCATAGGGCTGGCTCGACATTCCCAGCACCGACTGGTCATAGACTGTCGCCATCGTTGCCTTTGACTGCAACATGCCATCAGTCATCAACAACGCGCTAATGCGGCCTTTAGCTAGCCGGGAGGCTTGCACAAAATTCGAGATCGCCGAAGGAAACATTTTACGGCCCTTCGAACGCTTCTGCGGATCGAGCACCTCAAGATCCAGTTTGAAACGACCACCATACGTGTCATCGAAATACTGGCGAGCATAATCGGCCTTGATGAAAGCGCGGGTGCCTTCCTTAATCGGAGTCGACGGCACCAAAATGATGAACTTATGGAACCCATAAAGCCGGTTCAACTCGAACATCAACTGCGTGTATACCAAGGTTTTACCAGTACCGGTCTCCATCTTGATGTCCACACCCAGCACGCCATCATCAGTGCGGGTACGCCACACTTTCGGCACAGCCGCCACACCATCAACAGCCCCAGCCTGCAGTTGGGCAATATTATGCGTGATCTGCGGATCCCCAACGTCAAAGACTGGATTCGCCTCTGAAGGAGACAAGAAACTCAAATCAACATCCGCGAACACCCCAGTCGCTGCATCCAACGCGCGCTGCTGGTGGTCGAGAGTTTGAAGCTTAATCTGCATCAGTTAGAACCTCTCGATCAGGTCAACGGTCTTGCCCGACTTCAACACAGCCAGATTCTTCTTTAACTCGTGCATTACCGAGAACTCAACCGAATAGCCGAACACCACAACCCTAGACAAGCCCAGTTCGCCAGTCTCCAGTAGACGGACAAGAATCATCACGTCATCACTCGTCAACCCAGCATCAATGACGTAACCAGAATCACCGCACACGTCCAGCTCATACTTGGCCAGCTTCACCTTCTGAGGTGTCGCAGTCAGACCGCGGCCATCCTTCACCAGCCACGTCGCCAAGACGGTGTCATGGCCAGGTGTCCCATCCAGATCGAACTTCGACACATAGTCCCCAGCGAACAACATATCCGCTTGCTTGGGGTCGAAGGCTTCCAGTTGATGCAGTACCTGCCCCGACGGTTCCTCCAGCCTGAACAAGCGGAAACCGTAATCGATGTCCGCGCCAGTCTCTTTCTTGATCTTCGCAGCCGCACGCTTGATACGCGCACGACCAATCTCATCAATCGTGCGATAACCAGCATCGTAAGCTGGCTTTCCAAGTTCGATCTTCTCGGGTATCTGGACCATTATGTATTTCCTGTTACCGCCGTCCTCCGCATTAAGTTGCATCATCGCATTGGCAGTCGTAGCGGAGCCAGAAAAGAAATCAAGAACTACACTCTCCGAGTTAGTCACAAATCGAATTACCCTCTTGAGAAGATTTATAGATTTTGGATTGTCAAAGACGCTTGCCCCCATTAATTGATCCAGCTGGGATGTATTCGCACGATTGTCCTCGTAGTAGACACTAGATAGCGTGTCCTTGACCGTTTCAAGTCGTTTTTTGATCTTGGGTACCGTGGTCTCATTTACTCCCCACTCGACATCCCCTCTCTCTGCAGCTTCGAGAAAGGTTTTCTCTGGCCAGCGATAACCATTCTTTGGTTTTGCACATACTCGGTGCGTAATTGGGTGGAGAATGTCAAAGCGATAATCTCCAGGTTTCGTGTTCGATGAGTTCCCTGGATAGTAAACGCCGTACTCATCCACCCTGTCGTAGTGTTTCACCCCGTCAAGGAGTTCTCCTTGCGTTTGAATCCAACTGCGTAATCTTTTCTGAATTTCATCCGGAGCGTTGCCGA
Source organism: Stomatohabitans albus (assembly GCF_036336025.1). Classification (NCBI taxonomy): domain Bacteria; kingdom Bacillati; phylum Actinomycetota; class Nitriliruptoria; order Stomatohabitantales; family Stomatohabitantaceae; genus Stomatohabitans; species Stomatohabitans albus. The sequence goes on along the minus strand of NZ_JAYKKE010000001.1, from coordinate 661,623 downwards.
ATTTCATTTTCAAATATGAGTATTGTTCGAGTATTAGATTCGCTTTTGAACTTTGCGCAGACCATGACTGTTGGGCTGACTTATTTAGCGCGTAGCATGTAATGTACTCATGCTCCGTAGCTATCTGCGATTTATTATTGTCAGTTGCCGTCTTCCAAATAATTTGACCAACGAAATTCTGTTCACCGAATACCTCGTCGCAGAGGAGCTTGAGGTTCGTCTGCTCATTGTTGTCGATACTGATGAAGATGACTCCATCATCAGCGAGGAGCTCTTTTGCGAGTTGGAGTCTCGGGTACATGAAGGTGAGCCATGCTGAGTGTGAGGACTTGCCTTGAAGGTCTAGGACTCGTTCGGCTTCGTCTTCGCTGAGCCCGATCTTGTCGATAAGCTGCGCGGACGTGAAGCCAAAGTCGTCGTTATAGACGAACCCGTCAGAGCCCGTGTTGTAAGGAGGATCGATGTAGATGCATTTGACCTGTCCAGCGTATGAGCCAAGAAGGTGCTTGAGTGCGTCGAGGTTGTCACCGATGATGTAGAGGTTCTCCGACTCCTTGTTCTCCGGCTTACGGTTGTGTTCAAGGTCTGGGACAACAACGGTTTCGGTTTCAGTGGAGGTCAGATATTTGGCATATGATTTGCCGAGGAATTTGAGCTCGTAGCCTTCCTTGGTGATGCTGACGTCGCCTTCCTTGAGGCTCTCTTGGAGCCGGTCGAGCATGAATGCCCCGTCTTTGTCGAAATACTCCGGTAGCGCTGCGCGTAGTCGTTCAATTTCAAATTCGTTAGGGGTGACGGTTGCGTTGTGTTCGCGTGCATCACGGATCATTGTGCGATCTCCTGTTCGTTCGAGACAACCTCGCAGATGTCGGCGATATCGCAGTTGAGTGCTTGGCAGATTCGAGTTAAAACGTTGTTGGTGATATTGCCGTTCTTAAACAAATTGGGAATAACGGTCACCGATAGGCCTGTCCCGTGGCGTATATCTTTTCCGGTCATGTTTTTGTCGTCGACGAGCTTCCACAGTGGTTTGGAGGTGATGATCACGACTGGCTATCTCCTGCATCGTTGTGGTCGATTTCGAGGTTGTAGGCAAAAGCCATAGAGGAACTTGGCCTTTATCAAGGTGGATGATTTGGCTCACAGCAACAGTGTCCTAAGCTCCGTTGCCATGCGTCTTGGTGGCGTCGAAGGAGAAGAACGCTTACTTGGGCTCATAAGCTCCCCTTGTGAGAGTGTGGCGGTCAGCGTAGATGATCAGAAGTTCGATAATTTTCTCATCAGTGCCAATTGGCACGGCAGTTTTGCGATAGATCGCTTCTAACCACAAGCGTGAACATCGATACCCCGGACTGCGGTCAGCCACCACTTTGGTTTGGGAAGGGTCAAAGGGGGTGATGGTATCCAAGGCAGAAGAAAAGGTGGCGGAGGTGTCTTTGACCAGTTCACTTACTCCGCGAACATGCACCCACTTGACCCCTTCGGTGCTATCAACAGATTCAACAAGCCATTCTTCATCCCGAATGATCACCAGAGAGCCTGGTGCGAGCGCTAACTCCCCCTCCGGGTGTTCACAAACCGAACCTTCGATCATTCGAATACAACTCCCTATCGCGAACCTGGTGATACCAGACACCAACTAGCCTTGTGTAGGCTACACCATTTCACGTTGTAAAGGTAATGAAATGTAACTTTTTTGGCGTAAAACGTTACATGGCCCCACCTTCAAAATGGGGCGAGCAGCGAAACGGACCCCCGAAGGGGCCCGTTCGTTCGGTAAGGAAATACCGGGTTTTACTTACCCAGTTCTTCAATAACCTTTTCGCTGAAGCGGGTTTCACCGCCGTAGACGTTGATGTACCCAATCTGTGGGTTCGTCTTGAGGTATTCCGTCACGTTTGCGGGAATTGCGGTTGGTACCAGCAAGAGTGGACCTTCCTTTTCAGCGATGTGATAGCCACCGGCAAGGGCATCAGCAAAGTCAACGGTGGTAGCCATACCAATGATCTTCACATCCTTGAAGAACTGGTTGGCCACGCTAATGCTGAGGGCAGTGGGCTCCATCCCAGCAACCATTTCCTTGGCGGCGTTGGTCTTAATGGCCTTGTCACCGATAGCGGTCACCTTGACGCTGGCATTTTCCTTCAGGTATGCGGCCGTCTCAGGAGCCATCTGATCGCCATTGGTCAGGAGGGTTGCGCCTTCAACCTTAGCTGCCACCGGGCCAGCAATCAGGTCTGGTTGCCAGTCAGCACCGTCAACCAAGACGAATTCCTTCTGCTTATTCATCGCCTTGAGCTTCTTGGCGGTTTCTACTGCGGTGGCGGCACGGTTCGCACCGGCAATACGTTCCACCTTGCCGCCATTCTTAACGACGGCTTCTTCGACAGCCTTATTCAAGGCCTCTTCGCCACCCATCAAGATGACCTGGCCACCGTTAGGCTGCAAGCGCTTAATTTCCTTGGCGACAGCTTCATGGAGTGTGGTGGACTGGGTCAACAGGATTGGTGCATCTAGTTCATCAGCCAACGGCACCGCAGAAACGCTGTCAGACACATTGTCGGCACGTGCCAAGATGACGGTCTTTGCGCCACTGCGATAGGTGCTGCTCGAAATGCGCGTAGCGGTTTCGAAACGGGTTTCACCATCAAGCTGGTTCACGATACGCATCGCAGGAACCTTGGGGGCTTCAGTGAGCGCACCGCTTGTGTCTGCCATTACATCGGCAACAGGTAGCTTACCCCAGAAGTTGCCTTGGGCATTGAAGGCTTCCTTCGGTGAAACCGTGCCATGATCCTTGAGCTTTTCCTTGGTAGGCAGAACAGCCTCAGCCTTGGAGAAGTCGTTGCCGGTGATCTTCACGGCATCCTTCCCAAGAGGAATCCCTGCGGGGTTCTCAATGGCCACTGGGCCGATAAACTGGTTGCCGGTGATCTCGACGCCCTTAAGTGGCATACCGACATCTGCTGCCGGACTCATCAGGCGAATACCGCCGCCCTCATCACTGGGTGAATCAAGATAGAAGAAGTTATTGCGAACGGTCACGTTAGGACGTTCGATGTACAAGACGGAGGCATGGTCCTTAACGTAGTGACCATCAAACTCGCAGTTTTCGACAAGCACCGGACCGGATTCACCCTTTGATGGGCCAAAGGCCAGCATGTAGCGATCCTTCTCGGGGATCTCATGCAAGAGGGCGTTCTTGACGGTGACCTTGGCACCTCCGGTTTCACCAGACAGGGTTGCCACGTGATAGAAGGACACATTGTCGATCATGATTTCATGTTCGACCTTGCCACCTGGCAGCATGCCCTTAATGGTGCGAGACATACGATTACCTTCAACACGCTTATTCAAGAACACACTGTTGGTGATGGATAAGCTGCTATGGGCCTCAAATAGCACTCCGGAGAACCGGGCAGTTACACCGCTCACGGCCAGCGGTGATTTCACCATAACGCCGTTGACAGCTTGGGCATCACCAACAACGAGATTGGTGCGCTTGGCGCGGTAGTCGGTCCCAGGTCCACCAGGGAGATCGGCTCCGCAACCCAGAATCGTGATCTTGCCTTTCGCGTTGATTTCAGGCGGAAGGAGCTGGTCATCACAGGTTGTGATCTTAATCGTGACTTCCTTCACCTTGCCTTCCGCAAGGGTCTTCGTGGCGTCTTCAACAGCCTTAACCAAACCGTCCTTCGCGGTGACGGTGATTTCGCTCCCAGGTACGGGGGCAGGAGCTGTTGCCGTAGGTGTTGGCGTCGGTGTCGCGGTGGGTGCCTGAGCCAGCGCCGGAACGGACAAAGTCAGGGCGGCTACTGCCGCCATGGTTGCTGCGTTGAGTTTACGATTCAGTTTCATAAAGGGAGCATAAACACTTTGCAGTCAGAACGGAAGATGAAATCTAAAAAATCCTGAAAGAAGGTCAAAAGGCCTTGTTAGTCCAATGAACCATGTGGTTTGAGACGTGTTTGAGCTGGTCAAATGGTGATTCATGCACTACTTAGGAAGTCCTTAGTGAAGTGCAATTGGTCAGTTTGGAAAAGGTCCTTTGGCCTTTACTGGTAGCCGGATTTGCTTCGTAGCCTGGGTAGCTGTACTGATTGGATTGGATGGAGGTGCCACCCGTGGGAATACACCGGACCTTACGTATTCCACCTCTTGTGTGGTGGTGGAATACGGGCACTGAAACCCTTCGTGTAATGCTGGAAGCAGGTTAAGTGTTGATGGCTAAGAGAGTAATGACTGGAATGTTCCACTCAGGATGCCCAATAATCCAACAGCAATAAGAATCCAACCGATGGTTTGAGGCTTCTTACTTTCCTTGCCTTTGGAGAAGAAAAAAATAGCTATCCCGATAATGATTAATAACACGCCAAAGATAATATTAATAGGTGAAATCACTCCTCCAAAAATATTATCAAGAAGGCTATCTACAGCAGATTCCATTATAAGACCTCCATGGTATTGACTTTGATAGTAAGCATCATTGCTACTAAAAGTGCTACAATCGTAGTGATTAGCATTGTTGCTATTGAGAGCGTATCTACATTACTATTGTTGCTTATCGGATTGAACATAGCATTACAGAGTAGGGAAGCTATAAGTACACCCGATATAATTGTTGTAGGAACTGACTTTTTAATGAATCCTATACCGACAGAGATGACGCCAATTCCTGCCGCAGTAATTGCCATTATGGAAGTCGTTTTAATAAATTGTATTACTATGTCAGCATTAAGTTGATCATCGATAAGTGGAGAAAATTGCTCAGATATACCAAAGACAGTAAATGATATAAGATTAGATAAAGTCATCGCTAGCGCTGTGAATAGAGAAACAACGAGTAGCTTTGCTAGGATTATCCTGCTTCTTTTTGTTGGGTATGTGAAAAGGAGGATAGCGTGCTTGCCTTTATATTCCTCTATGATGAATGATGTATGCATTACAGCAGACATAGTTGCAAATACTGCCATACTTAATATAGAGAATAACGAAATTACATTACTATATCCTGCAAATATTTGTAATTCTGGGTCAGGATCAATTTGAGGTGCATAAGCAAATAGATAAATAAAAACTATCATTATAATACAAGTGATGATAGTAGAAATAATATAGGTCTTCATATTATTTCTACGAAGTTCAAGCTTCATTAAGTCAATCAACTTGGTCACCTCTACCCATAATTTCAAGGAAGTATTCCTCTAATCCATTTGGAAAGCGTTCCTTAACGTCTGCCATTGAGACTTCTTCGATAATACGTCCATCTACAAGAATGCCTATGGTATTAGCAACATGTTCTATTTCGCTAAGAATGTGGCTAGATAATAGGATGGTAATACCTTGTTCATCTCTCAGCTTTAGGAATAAATCTCTTATTTCCTTAATGCCTATTGGGTCTAATCCATTTATGGGTTCATCTAATATTAGTAGCTGGGGTTTGTGAACAAGAGCCCTTGCGATAGCTAGTCGCTGGCGCATACCCATAGAGAATGTTGATACAGGTTGGGGGCCTGTATCACGTAAACCCACCAGTGACAGTATGTCCTCAATATTATTTTCTTTACCCATGTAGGTTAGATGAATCTCTAAGTTCTCTACTGCTGATAGATGTTCATAAAAGATAGGAGTATCAATAAGTATTCCAAGGTTGGAAAGTATTTTATCTCGGTTCTTTTCATGATCGAGGTCAAAAATTTGAATACGACCCACGGTAGGGAAAAGCATGCCAGATAGAAGTTTGAATATAGTTGTCTTTCCAGCACCGTTGGCTCCTAAGAGGCCGTAGATGGTACCCTCTTGAATATTAATATCGCAGGACTTTATAACTTCCTTGTTTTGAAAACTCTTCGTAAGATTATTGACTTCGATAACAAGATCGCCACTCATCGAAATAATCTTTCCTTCATGTTGATTGCAATAACAAGATTCGGATTGATTAATTTCGACTGAGTGTAAGAGTATGAAGGCTTATGAATCAATAGTCAGAATGGGGTATATGCCCTGGTACTCCGTGTATATCAAGGTCATTTGTGTGCGGAGCTATAACTGACTAACACAGCTATTCATTTCGTCACCACCCCCTCAAAGTAGTGCTGACCACTGCAAACGATGCCCATTCAAGGGCAATGGGTGAGAGCTTGGGCATCGGCGTCCAGGGATGTGACTCAGTTCGCATTGATGATAAAAGATACGTAAAATATGAATTATTGCCTTGCTGGTTCGGATGGTAAAAGGTATTGAAGCCATCCACTCACATCGCCAAGACCAAAACAAGGCCCACAACCCAGCCACTACCCGTGACCTGGTGCGAGCCTGTTACTTGGAGTGGAGCTAACCGGAATCGAACCGGTGACATCTACCTTGCAAAGATAGCGCTCTACCAACTGAGCTATAGCCCCAAGAGACGTACAGGGTACCTCGCTTGGGGCTATCTTCAATCATTCTTCTAAAGCATTGGCCTCACGGGTGACCTAGACCTCGTTGAGACCGTCATCATCAAGGAAGTGCCACCCCGGATCGGTCAGCTCTTGGTGCCGTTGCATGAGTACAAACCCAATACCAATCAGGCCGAAGAGCACAACCCACCCCACAACGGAAGTCCGGCATGTGCAGCTACCTTTACCCATCATCAGCCTCCGGGAATGGGTGTGGGCGGGGCCACGTCAATTGGGCCACCTTCACCGCCACCGCCGGTTGGCCGTGGTGAGGGGCGTGGTGAAGGTCGCGTCGTTGGTTTCGCGGTTGGCTTAGTCGTAGGTGTTGGCTTAGCCGACGGTTTTTCACTCGCCGTTGGTTTTGCCGATGGTTTTTCGCTCTCGGAAGGCTTCGCGCTGGGCTTCTCACTTGCCGTGGGCTTTGCTGAAGGGCTACTTGACGGTGACGGTGAAGACGTGGGTTCTTCCACAACAGAGTCAGAACGAATACGCGACACAGTCAACGTAATCGTTTCACCTTCTTGCAGTTCCTCACCCGCGGCAGGGTCAGAGCTGAGAACACGACCATCTCCGGTGCTGTCTTCGTCCGTTTCAACCACGATGCGCACGCACGTTGGTGACCCACAGACCTTAGCCAGCGCCTCACGGGCGGCCAACTCCGTTAACCCCTTCAAATCAGGTACGGTGAAGCTCTGACCACCACTGCTCACAACCAGATTGATACTCGTCCCACGCTTCACTGATGTACCCGCGGCCGGCTGGCTACTGACAATAAGTCCACGTGCAATCTTCGGGTCTGGTTCGCGTGTGACGTTGCCGACTTTCAAATCAAGCTGTTTCAATATTTCCTCAGCTTGGGCACGAGTCATTCGGCTCAACGCCGGAATTGGCACCGTATCTGGCCCAGAAGACAAGATCATCGTTACATTCGAGCCACGATCAACCTTGGTACCCGCAAGGGGATCAGTCGAGATCACATGGTTCGCCTCAATCGTGTCAGATGATTTGGATTCACCAAGCGCAGGCTGTAATTGCTGTTCAAGCAAGAGGGTTTGGGCATCTTGGAAACTCTTACCAGCGATATCAGGCACTTCCACCTGCTGGGTCGCATTCAAGAACCGCATTCCACCCCAGGCAGCACCAGCGATCAGTACCAAGATTGCGGCAACCATCCCGATGGTGGCCCAACTAGAACGTGCCCGCTGCGGGCTAAGCTCTTCGGGATCCTCCTCGTCGTCGTACCACTCGTCGTCATAGTCTTCTTCGGTGTAGCTATCGTCATCGCCACCATTGCCGCCAGCAGCAACAACTGCAGGCACAACACGGGTGGCTTCAAAGGCTTGGGTTGGGTTAGCAGCCACGGCCACCCCATCAGCAGCCATGCGCAAATCATCAGCAAAGGCTTTCCCCGTCGCATAGCGCTCGTCAGGATCCTTTTCCATTGCCTTGAGTACAACTTGTTCAAGCGGTTCAGGAATCTCAGGATTTAAGCTCCGAGGCAGGGGAGGTGCTTCAGATACATGCTTATAGGCCAAGGCAACCGGTGAATCACCGATATAGGGCTGGCGGCCAGTCAGCATTTCAAATAACACACAGCCAAGGGCATACAGGTCCGTTCGGCCATCAACCTTTTGGCCCTGCGCTTGTTCAGGCGCCACATAGGCCGCAGTCCCAAATACTGCTGCGGTTTGGGTGACATTTTCAGCATTGGCGGCACGCGCAATACCAAAGTCACAGACTTTCACGCGGCCATCATCGGCAATCATGATATTGCCGGGCTTAATATCACGGTGCACGATACCGCGTTCGTGGGCAAAGCCTAAAGCCTCAGCGGCTTCGGCAGCCATCTCTGCGGCCCGTGAAGGGTTGATGGCATCCGTTTTTAAAATCTCGCGTAAGGTACGGCCAGCCACATATTCCATCACGATATAGGGGCGCCCATTATCCGTGCCCGTGTCATAGACGGCCACGACATTTGGGTGGTTCAACGCCGCCGCCGATTGAGCTTCACGGCGAAAACGCTCCACAAAATTCTCGTCACGGATGAACTGGTCGTGCAACAGTTTGATGGCAACTTGACGATCTAAGACCTCGTCATAGGCGAGCTCTACGTCAGCCATCCCGCCTTTGCCCAGCAGGCCACGTAGCACATAGCGTCCGGCCACTGTTCGCCGGGCTTGTCCGTCTGTGGGACTCATGATGTCTCCTGTATCAGTTTCTTTACGGCACTAGCCATGTCCATACCGTCATTCCTCTAGTGCTGCTTCCATGACTTCTTTAACAATGGGGGCTGCAACGGAGCCACCCGTGGCTTCATCACCAGCATCACCACCACCTTCGACAATTGCAGCAACCGCAATCGTCGGATTCTCGGCAGGGGCAAAGCCAATAAACCATGCGTGTGGGGGTTGATTATCCCCGCGCTGGGCTGTTCCTGTTTTTCCAGCAACATCCACACCGCTCATACGTGCCCGCCTACCCGTACCTGACTCAACAACTGACACCATTGCCGATGTCACCGCATTCGCCGTCTCTGCACTCATCACACGACCACTTGGTGTTGATGCATCCGAGAGGGGCTGGCCTTCTTGAGGACCAACAATGACACGACCGGCCTGATCTGTAATTGATCGGACAAGCCGTGGGGTCATCATGACCCCATCATTGGCAATAGCACCTGCAATCATGGCCATATGCAGGGGGCTAGACCGAACCTCAAACTGCCCGATCGCGCTTTGGGCAGCTTGGGCTGGGTCTAAATTCTTTGGAATGGTGGGCATCGCAATCTGGGTATCAAACGGAATCTCTCGATTAAACCCAAACTTCTCTGCCTGCTCGGTCAAAGCCACCGGACCGTCATCAATCGCAATTTGTGCAAAGGTTGTATTGCACGACACGACTAACGCTTGGCGCAACGTAATCGATGAACCGCCTGCGCACGTACTTCGTCCAGAGTTACCAATCCGAGCGCTCGAACCGGGCAGTTGAACACTCGGTGGATCTCTGAACGAAGAATCCAGCGTCCCACCCTTTTCTAAAAACTCTGATGCTGTCACGACCTTGAATGTTGACCCTGGAGGATAAAGCTCACTGGTTGCACGGTTTAACCGCGGGTTCTGAGGGTCCTCATTCAACGCATTCCACGCCTCTTGAACCGCGTTACCATCACTGCCAACCAGCGTATTGGGATCCCACGTGGGGTTACTGACCATCGCAAGAATGTCACCATTACGTGGATCCAGGGCGACAACAGCACCCTTTTGATTGCCCAAGGCTTCAAAGGCGGTCTGTTGGAGCTGGGGTTCGATAGTCGTAATCACATTGTCACCACGACGGTCATTACCACCCAGCCAATCGTTCACATTACGCCAGAACGACCCGGGATCTGTACCCTGAAGGGTTGAATCGAAGCGGCGTTCGAGGCCAGAACTGCCCATGTTCGGGGACAGGTATCCCGTCACTGTGGCATATAACGGTCCATTGGGGTACTCACGGCGATATTTCAACCGGCCGTCATTGGGAACGCTGCGGGCTATTTCAATCTGGTCTGCCCCCGTTCCAGCCAAAATCGAACCACGCTTAATCGAATAGCGCTCTAAACGGCCGCGAGGGTTGAGTGGATTGTCAGCCAAATGATCAGGATCAACTGCCTGAATATACGTCAAATTACCAGCAAGGAGGGCAAACATAATGCCGACCGCAAGCGCAGAAACTCGGATTGCACGTTTCATCAGGGCACCTGCTTCCCTAATGCAAAGAATGTTCGGCTCTTGCCTTTAAACCCCTTGGACCGGGGAGGTCGTTCAGCCGACATGGCGACAAGGAGGCCCAACATCACATAGTTGGCCATCAGACTTGACCCGCCATAACTCACAAAGGGCAATGTAATCCCGGTAAGGGGAATGAGTTTCGTGACCCCCCCGACAATGACAAAGACCTGTAACCCGATCACAAAGGCAAGCCCAGCAGCCAATAACCGGCTGAAATCGTCACGGGCACGCAGGGCGGTGGCGAAGCCACGCATAACCAGTACGAGGTACAACAAGAGCATCGCTAAGGTGCCAACCAAGCCAGTTTCTTCACCAATCGCGCTGAAAATAATGTCGGTGGCAGCGTCACTAATCCATCCAGGGCTTCCATTACCCCACCCTGTGCCAACAAGCCCACCACTGGCGAGCGCAAAGAGGCTCTGCACCAACTGCCATCCACGACCATAGGGATCGGCAAAGGGATCCATCCAAATATCAACACGAACTTGTACGTGGCTAAATAACTTCCACGCCACATAGGCCCCACCGGTGAAGAGGACAATGCCCAACACAACCCAGTGTGGTTTACCAGTCGCTACGTAGAGCAAGGCCACAAATAACCCAAATAACAGCAAACTCAACCCAAGGTCTCGCTGGTAGACAAGCACCAATAGGCTCATCCCCCAGGCGGCTGCAATAGGCAGCAGTGCCCGAAGCGGCGGCACCCCAATGGGCCCTAAACGGGCAACCGGTGTGGCTAATAGCGCTCTCTTTTCGCTAAGGAAGGACGCAAAGAAAATAGCGAGACCAATCTTGGCAAACTCGCCAGGTTGCAAGGTCATGAATCCAAGCGAAATCCAAATACGAGACCCTCGACCCAAATCGGTACCAACCACAGGTGCCAGGGGAAGAATCAGCAAGATGATGGCACCAATACCAATTAAATACCGATATTTATCGAGTACGCGCACGTCATGGAGCAAGGCCACCACCACACTAAATGCTGCGAGCCCCACCAGGGTGTACATGATGTGCCGATCCCCCAGCACGGGACTATTACCTGCTGTTGCGAGGTCAAGACGGCGCACCATCACGAGGCCTAGCCCATTTAACATCACCCCAACCGGAAGTAATACCGGATCAGCCTGTGGGCAAAACCGTCGAATCACAACATGGCCAACTAATGCCATCACCGGTAACGTGACGAGCCATTTCACCTGTTCCCAAAGCTGAGGTGTTCCTACTTGTGCGAGCTCAGCATTTAGGACGACTTGAAGCCAGGCAACGCCAACCGTACCGATTGCTAGAACAATCAGTACAAGCTCAACTAGGCGGGGTCGTTGGATCATGAAGTAGAAGGATTAGGGTTTGGTGTTGCAACCGGGGGTTGGGCACTTGCCGGCGGTGCCAGTGGTGCAGCAGCCGATGGTTCGCTCGGTTGCATCGGACTCGCCTCGGGTGATGTCTGGTCGTTCTCCTCCCGATCCGAGCTTTCACGCAATGTCTCATTGATGTAGGCGCGCGCCGCGTCTTCGTCTGTTTGGCTAACACCTTCGGCCAAACGAATACGTAACGGTTCACTCAAACTTGAAGCTTTCAGCGTTTGGGTCTCGATGACGCTAAAGAGCGGTACACCAAACACATGCTGGTCTTTTAGCCCTCGGTAAATGGCTACATTGCCTTGGGGATCGATACTCACATATATCTGATTATTCAGTACGGTCACACTGGTCACCACGAGGGCTAAACACATCCCAAGACCCAAACCGACCCAGATCATCGGGTGAAAGGAGCGCTTTGGGGGATGTCGGCGTTCAAGTGGTTTTGCACTCGGGGGAACCAGTGGTGGGGCAGTATCGATTGGTTCGTGGCTTGCTTTTGGCACATGGGCCGCAATCGCTTGTGGGTCAGCGAGTTCGGCAGTGGCTTCATCATCAGTCAGATGCAAGGTAGGCTCGGGTGATTCACCATCGTTGAGCACATCAATGATGATGGTGGTGATGTTATCTGGGCCACCATTGGAGTTGGCCGCGTCAACAAGGCGTCGACACGCGCGTTCAGGAATACGTTCGTTGGCAAGAATGGCTGCAATCTGTTCATCTGACACAGGGCCACTCAACCCATCAGAGCAGAGCAAAAAACGATCACCTGGCACCATCGGTAATGGTGGCTCCAAGGTGTCTACATCCAGGTTGCTATCAACCCCGATGGCACGGGTAATGACACTGCGATGTGGGTGTACCTTCGCTTCTTCTTCACTCAGATGACCTTCTTGGACCAGACGATTCACCAGGGTGTGATCCGTGGTGAGCTGGGTTAAGGTGCCATCACGGAAAAGATAGGCGCGTGAATCACCCACATGAGCGAGGTGCAAGGCACCTTCACGCATCAGCACGGCCGTCAACGTGGTACCCATGCCTGATTGGTCAGGATTGTCAGTTGCGTGACTCAATACGAGTTCATTCGCCTCTAAAACAGCATTCACAAGGCCTTTGGTTGCGCTTTCGGCGTCTGGATACGGAACACCTTCGAGGGCGATAACTGGCTGTAGCGCCAGGTTGCTGGCCACTTCACCGGCCGCATGGCCGCCCATTCCATCAGCAACTGCGGCAACAAGGTCACCGGCATAATAGGAATCTTCGTTGTGGTCACGAACCCGACCTGTACTTGTCCGGGCATGAATAGAGATCACCGTCATCGACGCACCTCCACAGTGGCACTACCGATTCTGATCTGGTCACCGGCACGCAACGGCGTGGGCTGCGTAATACGTTGCCCGTTTAAAAAGGTGCCATTTGCTGCGCCTAAATCATAGAGCACCCAGTCACCCCCACTTTCTGCGACACGCGCGTGAGATGATGAGACATACGGGTCTTTAATCACAACATCAGCTTGACTGGCACGGCCAAATGTCAACTCCAAACCTCGTGAAAGTGCAAACTTCTCAGGCGCACCACTGGCGTAGTGCACCACTAATTCACGAGGTCGTTTTGCTCCGGCATGTCGGCTGGCATCCACGCCCGTGGATGCACCAGGCTGCTCACCAGCCCGACGTACATCTGTGGCTATCCAACGGACACACCACAGGATGAACCCATACAGGCCTAGAACAAATAAGACCCGTAGCCCGAGAAGGGCGACGGTAGACATTTACACTCCAGTCAATGTGAAGGTTACGCCCCCGACCTCAATGCGATCATGTTCTTTCAATGATGCACCCTGGGTGGCCGCGCCATTCACCTTGATTCCGTTTGTTGATCCAAGATCCTCAATACGCCATACCCCACCGGTTAAGACAAGGCGGGCGTGACGACGACTGACTGACGGGCCGGTAAGGACAACGTCGCACTCGGGGAGTCGGCCAATCAACCCCTCGCGTTCAACCGTCCAGGTCTTACCGGCATCAGCGCCTTCAACGGCATGCACAGTAATGCGGGTATTGTCACGGCGTTCGGGGGATGGCTCGGGGACGGGAGACGGCTTGGCGCTCTTCGCACGTGCGGTGCTCTCGGTTTTACCTCGCAGCTCGAAGGTGCCCGGTTTGATGTCGTCAGAGCGTTCAAACTCGATTCGGATTGGCCCCATTGTTCGCCATCCGCGCTCATCAGCGGTCGCGCGTGCTACGTCAGCTAATTCTCGCTGCAAGCTACGTGTGAAGCTTGAGAACCGATCCAAATCTTCGGGGCTTAATGTAAAGCGGAAGACGTTGGAAACGATTGCCCCATTAGGCCCAGCCTGCTGGTAGTTCGCTTGATAGCGCTGAATCGCTTTCGCTAACTCAATGGGCTGCAATCCGGATCGGAACATCCGGGCAAACAAGCCATCGATAGCCCCTTCTAAGTTGTTCTCAAATGTGCGCAATATGTTCATTAGTCACCTATGAAAGCGGAAGTTAACCCTGTAGTCTACGACGACCCACTAAAGACGGGTTAAAGGTGCCACCTTCTCTGCATGAAAAAATCCGGGTTCTGGGCCTAGAGGCGAGGTGGCGTGTCGTCTAAAGCACGGTACAATCTTGCGTCCACCCATGGGCGAGTGGCGGAATTGGTAGACGCGCACGGTTCAGGTCCGTGTCTTTTCGGAGGTGGGGGTTCAAGTCCCCCCTCGCCCACCATGCAGCTCACCCCAGTTGGAGATGCAGGTGGTTTTGGGCAAGTGGCGAAATTGGTAGACGCGCATGGTTTAGGTCCATGTTCCTTACGGAGTGGGGGTTCAAGTCCCTTCTTGCCCACAAAGAACAATCAGTATTGAGCAGTTCATAAGGGGTAGCACGGCCAATGCTTATTTGAGCATGGCGGTATAGTCACCTCAAATGCTGCTGGGCAGAGCTATCTAAAGTTTTCCTATACCCGTGCCTAGGGAGATAGGCATGCATGCTTGTATAAATCGTGTAGTCGTAGGGGTATGGAATCTGATCATTCATCTCAAACCTCCACACCGTCATCCCGATCCAATCTCGTACTCATCGGTATTGATGGATTGAATTGGGGTGCGGCAGATGACCAAACAGCACCCACGTTGCGCGCACTGGCTGAACAGGGCGCATTCGCTACGATGACGATGCCCGTACCTACCCTGAGTGGGCCGGGTTGGGCAACCCTGCTAACCGGTGCAAGTCCGGCACAACACGGTGTGGTGGATAACACGTTTCGTGGGAATAACCTCGCCCTCTGCCCAGACCTCTTGAGTCGTGCCTTTCACCAAGACCCAACGACTATTACGTTCGCCGGTGCATCATGGCCTCCACTTGTAGATCCCAATGGAGTTGGCCCGGTCATTCACCATCGCGCCGAACAATCGTCGTTTGGAACACACCGTGTGGTAAGCCGTGATGGTGAAATTCTGGGGTATCAACGATGCGACGCCGAGATTGCGACCTATGCTCGAGCAGCCTTGCGTTTGCCTATTTGTCCCAACGTTGGGTTTGTACATTTTTGTGATGCTGATGAGACCGCACATTTACATGGGTCAACTGGGCCCGAATACCGTGCGTCAATCGCGCAAATTGATACCTACGTCGCCGATATTGTGATCGGCGTGCAGGAGCGGGTCAGTCAGTTTAAGGAACGTTGGTTGGTGGCGGTTACTACTGATCACGGACACCGGCCTGAAGGTGGACACGGTGGCGGAACACCACAGGAAGTAGCGTCATTTGTGATTATTGCTGGATTTGGGACGGATACACCAGCAATGCCGCCTGTTTTAGAGCCGACAGCATTAATGCCCTTCCTATTAGCGGCTCGATAGGGCTTTTTGCTTGCCTATTTGGCCAACAGTGAACACAGGATTCATTGCTGAATTACTTTAATATCGCCTCTATTGGCCGTAATGTGACAATAAGTAAGACTATTTAACACAGAGAAATGAGGAGATTAATGCTGGTGGCATTCAGCATTGCCCCGATGACTACACAGGCAGATGGCAGTGTGACCGACACGGTGGCACGGATGGTCCAATACATCCGAGCATCAGGCCTGCCTAATGAAACCAATGCGATGTTCACCAATATTGAAGGTGAGTGGGATGAGGTTATGGCAGTTGTTAAGGGGTGCTGTGAAATTGCAGCCCAGTCGTCACCTCGACTTTCTCTCGTTCTCAAAGCTGATATTCGCCCTGGCCATACAAATATGATCACGGGCAAAGTACAGCGCGTTGAGGATGCTTTAAGAAACGAAATGTAATAATTTGATGGATTCTCGATATAAGAGGTTCGGCCTGGTTCACCAATGGGGCGGCCTCTATTCCTCAATTGACCCTGAGATAGCACATGGCCGACTGGCCTTGCTGCTTGCTGGGTCTGTTTTGCGCTTCCCGATTGCGGTAATCGGGATTATGTATCTCGACGGCGAACTCCTCTCACTGCCAGTTATTGGTATTGGAGTTGCCCTTGCCTATATTGCGCATAAATCTATAGCTCAATATCACCTCTCCAGCGCCGCGATCACGCTATCCATGGTCGTAGGCACGATCGGGACGTATATCTCGATGCCGGGGAATTACTTGGCTGACCTGATAGCAGTATTTACCTTTGCCTATCTCACCCTCGTCCGTTGGTGGCCAGCTCTGGTAGTACCGGCTTCGATTATCTCCTTGGGGTATGTCGTGGCACCCAGATACATGGGTGATCCAATCCTTGATGTGCCATTTCTTGACTATCCCTGGGGGTACACGCTCACCTATCTGGTTATGTCCTTAGCGGTTGTTATTGCGACATCAGTGTGCACATTTCCTGTGGAAGTATCACGTGAAGAACTGAAAGAACAGCGTGACCGTCTCCGAGAACTAGAGAGCCACGACACAGAACAAACCCGTTGGTTCAAGTCCATTTCTCGCGGAACAACCTTGGGGCTGGCTGCGATGCAGCCAGACCAAACATTAGTCTGGGCAAACGACCAGTTTTATAACTTGCTTGGTATCGAACTTGACGACAGAGGTAAGGACAAGATTTTTGCGTGGCTTGGTGCAGAGTCACGCCGTCGAGCTAACGATGCGCTCGCCGAAGTGGTGAGTAACCGACAACAGCGTGCCAATGCAGAAGTCCGGCCACGCATGTTGCCTGATAAATGGCTAGATCTCTCTATCACATCTGAACATGACGAAGATTCGTTGAGTACCGGACTTATCTTACAAATCACCGACATTACGGATCGACGTCAAGCTGAGCTAGAGCTGCAGTGGCAAGCAAGTCGAGATGCCCTGACTGGGTTACCAAACCGATCTCAACTTGATTTCTACGTTGAGGAAGCCCTCCTGGACGCGATTGGTACCAATACCGATTTAGCGTTGTTGTTCATCGACTTGGATAAATTCAAACAGATTAATGACACGTTGGGCCACGAATGGGGTGACGTATTGCTCAAAACGGTAGCTAACCGTATGAGCAATGTGATGCGTCACGGTGATGTTCTCCTACGCTTTGGTGGCGACGAATTTGTTGCGGTACTTCGGGGTATTCAAAGCCACGATGATTTGTACACCATTGCCGACCGCATCATTGATGAGCTGCGCAAACCCATCGGTCTTGACGGTCATGAACATGTCATTTCAGGCAGTCTTGGTGCCGCGGTGTATCAGACCGGGTGGGATACCCAAACCTTTTTACGTTGTGCTGACCAGGCCATGTACGTAGCGAAAGATAGCAAGACAGAACATTTTGTTATCTACGATGAATCCATCCACAGCCAAGAAATGTTGCCAACCAAAGACGCTATTCGTGCGGCAATTGAAAACCAAGAGTTTGTAGTGTTCTATCAACCAATTCTCGGGTTAACGAGCCGAAAAGTTGTTGGCTTTGAAGCCTTAGTCCGTTGGCGGCATAAAGAACAAGGGCTGCTTTTACCCGGCAAGTTTTGGAATATCGTTGAAGAGAGCGGCTATGCCCGCCGCCTCGGTGAAATCGTGATGCGTCAAGCCTGTAAAGACCTGATGAAGAATGATCCTGAGGGCGATACGACAGTCAGTGTCAATGTGGGTGTTTCCCAACTCGGTGAAGAACAGTTTGCAGAGGTCGTAAAAACGATTCTTGAGGACACCGGACTCGCCGCAAGTCGCCTGGTCCTCGATGTAACCGAACAAACCGTTATCTTCTCTGACCCTGTAGTACAAGCCAACTTGGATGGGTTATGCGCGATGGGTGTCAAGTTGGCTATGGACGACTTTGGGTCAACCTATTCAACCCTTGTTGCGCTTCGGCGGTACGCCTTCCACCAGGTAAAGGTTGACAATACCTATGTGGCTGGGCTGGGTACTAACCAAGTGGATGATATTGAAGTTGTCCGGTCTGTTGTTGGTATGGCCCACTCCATGGGGATGACGGTTGTAGGCGAAGGTGTTGAGGAACCCGATCAGGCGCAATGGCTCCAAAAGCTCGGTGCTGATCTCGGACAGGGGTTTGCCATCGGGCATCCCCAACAAGCCACAGAAATGAGCACCATAGATCGTTTTTGGGTTGAAAAGCATCTAGCTTCACCCGAGTCTGATCCTGATATGGAACTCTCCGGGCACACTGAATTGGCTGCCCTCTTTCAACACGATGAGACTGCACCTGTCCTCACTGAACCCAATCCACATATCAAAATCGAACATCCGTCCGATAAGCGTTAAGCTGCAAGATTACCGATCACATCCGATAGGCAAGGAGAAGGTGTGAAAATCTTGCATACTGCTGACTGGCACGTTGGCCGGACCGTTCGTGGTCGCAGTCGAGCTGACGAACATGAAGCGGTGCTTGATGAACTTGTCGCCCTGGCCGAGCAAGAAGCGGTTGATCTCATTTTGGTTGCCGGCGATCAATTCGATGTACAAACGCCATCTGCTGAGAGTGAGCAGATTGTCTGGCGTGCCTTTAGTCGTCTTGCTGCCATCGCGCCAGTTGTGACGATTGCAGGCAACCATGATAACCCACGACGCTTGGAGGCTCTTCGGGGGTTGTTGGCAACCAATGAGATTTACGCCCTTGGACAAGTACGTCCTGGCACGGAGGGCGGGGTAGTCACCATTGAAACCAGCGCTGGGGACATCGCGCATATTGCCTGTCTCCCGTTTTTACACCACCGCAACGCGGTTCGTCCTGATGCCATTATTGACGCGCAAAGCACCGACTTGAGTATGCACGAGGCGTATTCAACGCTGTATCACCAATATGCCCAGTTCCTGTTGAAGGAAATCTACGAGGTTGAACGGGTACAAGGGCGTCAAGGACACCGTATCTTGATGGGTCACGTATCAACCTTTGGCGCCACGGTTGGCGGTGGTGAACGCGACATTCATATCCTTGACCGGTATGCCGTTGACCCGAGCGCGTTTTCAATTGACTGGGATTGGATAGCCCTAGGGCATATTCACGCGGCACAGCAAGTAGCCAATGCTCCCATCACCTCCTACAGCGGTTCACCGTTATCGCTTGATTTTGGGGAACACCGCCATAAGCCTCAGGCGGCCGTCGTAACGCTATACACGGAGCAAGATCCACAGATTCGCACAGTCCCGCTTACCTCAGGCAAACAGATGCTGACCTTACGGGGACCGGCCTCCTCACTTTTTGAGACCAGTCCTCCTGGCCATGCCTGGCTTCGCGTCTATGTCACAGGTGAAACGTTGGCTGATACGGTGCCTCAGCTGCGTGAACACTTCGGAGAAGCCCTCGTCGATATTCGTGTTGAGCACCAGCACGATGAGATAGACGAACAAGGCACAGATGATCGACTACAACAATCAGCCGCTGAACTGTTTGCCCAATATTGTGCTGAAAAGGGTGAACACGACCCGCGTATCCAAAGCGCCTTTGAACTGCTCCTCGATACGGTTCATCAGCCAGAATCCGTGGTCCCTGACGCATCAGCAACGGTGTTGACGACCGGGCAGGAACTCCGATGAAACCCGAACAATTAACGATTCGAGGGTTGGCGACATTCACCGAAGAAACGGTTATATCCTTCAGTGATCTGGGGCTTTTTGCGGTTGTTGGGCCAACCGGATCAGGGAAAAGCTCAATTATTGATGCGATCTGTTTTGTGCTGTACGGGCGAGTTGCTCGTCTTGGGGGGAGAACGATAGAGCCATTGATCAGCGTGGGTGCAAAAGAGATGGCTGTGGCGTTAACGTTCTCTATTCGTGCAACAACCTACCGAGCGATTCGCCGTGTTAAGCGCACCAAACAAGGTGCATCGACTGATGAAGCCGCCTTAGAGCGCCTCTCGCCAAACCCACAGGTATTGGCTGCAACGGCAGACGAGCTAACCGAAGCGGTCACGGGATTATTGGGCCTCACATTTGACGAGTTCACCAAAGCGGTTGTGCTCCCCCAAGGGGCCTTCGCCTCCTTATTGACGGCCACACCTAAGGACCGACAAAACTTGTTGTCAAGTCTGCTGGGAACAGGGCTCTATGAACAGATTCGTCAACAGGCCAGTACAGAATCAAAAGTGGCTGAGGCGATGGCATCACAACTGCGAGTACAAGTACACCAGGTTGGGGATGTGCAGGAAGCAGACTTGGCTCAAGCGATGGGCCGAGTTGAGGATCTTCAACGTATCACCGATGCCGTTGACCAAGCCTTTGCACGTCTCGAAGCCGGCCGAGCTGCCTATGCGCAAGCCAATGAAGAAGTGAAGCGCCAAAAGGGGTTGCTTGACGCCCTGGACGCCATTGGCCCTGCACCAAAGGATCTGGTTGCCCATGGTGAGCGGGTGGCGACCTTGGCTACCCAGGTGCAGACGAGTGAATCTGCCTATCGCACCCTCCTTACGCAGCGAGATGCCCTGGGTGAGGCACCCGATACTGCCGCAGCGCACGCGGCGATACGCGCTCATGGACAAACCAAGGATTTGATTCAAGCCCATCTTCAAGCAACAAAGCAGGCCGAGGCATGGGCACCCATGATTACCGAAAAAGAACAGGAACTTGCCCCTGCTCAAGAAGCGTTACATCGTGCACGTATTCATCGTGATCAAATTGCCCGTGATAATGCAGCGGCCGAAGCAGCGAAAGATCTCCATGAAGGCGATACCTGCCCGGTCTGTGCAAACACTGTGACCGCACAAGCCCCCGCATTGGGGATGCAAGCTGACCAGGCCGCGATTTATCAAGCCCAGCAGCGTTATGACCATGCCATTCGAACGTTGGAAGGGGTGAAGGTTGCGATCAACAATGCCACAGCCCAGGCCAAACAGGACGAAGAACGTGCCAGATCCGCCAAAGCCGCGTTGGAAGCCCATGAGCGAGAGATCGCAGCATTGATGACCATGGCTCAAGCCCAGTCGATACTTGATCAAGAAACCACGTTTAAACAGCGGTGGCGTGAACTGAGTACGGCAGTTAGCCAAGCAGCAACAACACTGGAGCGTGACCAACGGACATTAGCGAGTGAACAACAAGCAAGTGAACACTTTATCCAAGTGCTCGACCAGTACCGACTGAATGTAGCGAGTTTGCAGCCACCGGCCATAGATACTGGCGATGTCGTGGGCAGCTGGGAACGATTGGTCACCTGGGCGCATCAGACACGACCCGGAGTGGCTGAGGCGTGGAACGAGGCTGAATCTGTTCGCAATCGGCGTGAACAAGAGGGCATGGCGCTTCGTAATGACGTTCAAATGCTCTGTCAACAAGCCGGGGTTGATATGCATGCGGGTGAACCGCCTATTGCCGTGGCACGTGCCTTGACCCAAGCCTCGGTACGTGTTGAACAACTCCAAACACAGCTTGCTCAGGTAGCTAGTTGGAAACAAGAGATTGATATCCAAGACGAACGAAGTGCAGTATATGCCGCAGTTGCCAAACACCTTGGCGCAAGAGCATTCCCTACCTGGCTGTTGCATGAAACAACGGTCATGCTTGTTGCAGGTGCGAGCAAACACATGCAAATGCTGAGCAATGGGCAGTACCAATTGGCGATGGATGGGAATGACATCGTGGTGATCGACCGCTCGAATGCCAATCTCACCCGGAGTGTGCGTACCCTCAGTGGGGGAGAAACCTTCTTGGCGAGTTTGGCGCTTGCCCTCGCACTTGCTGACTATATCCACCGCATTGCAGCCAGTCCGGTAGCCATCGACAGCTTATTTATTGATGAAGGATTTGGGAGTCTTGACAGTGATGCCTTAGACCAGGCTGCCCAAGCACTTGAACAACTTGGTGCAACAGACCGTATGGTTGGTGTGATTACACACGTGCCTGAACTGGCAGAACGGTTACCAAACCGTATTCGTGTTCTACGCCAAGCGGGGAGTAGCAAGATTGTGAGTGAATAGCGGTGGCCAATCCCCTTGACGCTCCTCCCGCACTTGGCCGAGGCGTTGTTGTTCTCCCCGGTCAGCTCCAACCACCATCCTTAGCGAGTGCCCAGCGTATTCGTGTCGATGAGTACACGATCCGGGCAGATCATCCCACAATCACTGAACTCCACCGTGCCTGGGCCACCCGGACCCCAATCGTTATTGAGCTAGGTATTGACCCTGCCGAGTTCCTTGTTGAAGAACGTACCGATGAGCCGGCCTGGGCATTGGGATTGGGGTTTCTTTTCCCAAGAGAACGCCTCCGGTTTCTTGTTTGGGCTAATACGGTGGACATGCGATTTACCACCGCCGAATCACCGGAAGGGACATGGTGGCACACTCGTAGAGCGTTGCAATATCAAGGCATCACGGCAGCGAGTGCTGATCAGCTGGGCGATATTGTGTTACCTGATGGGCGTGTGGCGTGGGTTGACGGAGGGCCACGAGATGCCTGTGCCATCAATCAGGTTGTGGTCCATCGAGAAGATATTGAACGTGGGATCATCAGTCCGGTTGGAAGGCCGGTAGATCCGGAGGTACTCGCTAGTCTCACACCTGACCAACAAGGTGCCATTCAGGCGGGGCATGGTGCCGTCCGTGTGCCAGCACCTGCGGGAAGTGGCAAAACGCGGGTCCTTTCAGCCCGATTAGCCACCATTCTTGGTGCAAGAAAAACACCTCCAGACAGTGTGTTAAGTCTGGTCTATAACACGAGAGCGGCTGAGGAATTGCGCGCCCGTGTCGGGGTGACTGAGACAACTATTAGTACGGTACACGCCCACGCCTACGGGCTATTACGGCGCCATATTCCAGGGATTCGTGTGATTGACGAACGTGAGGTTCGGCGTGCCCTTTCCACCCTCGTTGATGTGCCAAGACAAGCTAATAGTGACCCTATTGGCCCATGGATTGAAGCGATAGACACGGTTCGGGCTACCTTGAGCAACCCAGCTACGGCAGCTCAAACCTATGGCGGAGACCTGCCAGATTTCGCTGCCACCGTTACCGAGTACCGGCAACGTCTCCGCGATAGTCGTGTGGTGGACTTTGCTGAGATGGTGCCATTTGCAACTGACCTGCTATTAACTAACCCTCAGATTCGCGCCCACGAACAACGCCATGCCGGTCAGGTCCTTGTCGATGAGTTTCAGGACCTCACACCGGCCTACCTGTTCTATATCCGACTCCTGGCCAGCCCCCAGTTGGCGGTCTTTGGGGTTGGTGATGATGACCAGGTTATTTATGGTCATGCTGGCGCAAATCCGTCGTTCCTTATTCAGTTTGAACGCTACTTTCCTGGTGCAGAAAGTCACACCCTAACGACTAACCATCGGTGTCCCGTAGATGTGGTTGCCAAAACCAATACGTTGCTTAGCCACAATAAACATCGCATTGCTAAAACGATTCAATCGGCACCAGGGGCAAGTACCTGTCCGGTGACCATCCATGACGTTCAAGCTGAGGATGGGGCAGACGCTGCCAGGTCTATTATCCAAAATCGGATCAATAGTGGTGTGCCGTTGCATGATATTGCTGTACTTGCACGCGTTAATGTGGCGTTATTGCCGGTTCAGGCAGCCTTAACCAAAGCAGGTGTGGGGTTTCATTCACCGATCACACCAAGTCTTTTAGACCGTTCCGCAGTCCGAGCTGCACTGGCCTATATTCGGCTGGCAATTGATCCCTTGATGTCTGGTTCAGACATTGCTGAGATACTCCACCGACCATTGCGGGCTATACCTGGACAGGTGAAAGAGCACCTCCGTGGCCGACGGTGGACAGTTGACGGACTCCAATCGATTCCAATTGAATTCACTCCATTCCAACTCAAAGCTTGGCGTGCACTTTGTGGTGAATTAGCCGCACTACGGCGATCTGCTCGTCACCAACCAACAGCCGAGGTGTTGCGCCGCATTATCGTTGACATTGACCTAGGTTCCGTAGCCAAAGACCTTGAGGCAGGCGATCAGACACCCGGAGGCGCCACACACACCGATGATCTCACTGCCTTGATGCTGGTCGGGGAGTATTGCCGCGAAGTGAGTGAGTTTGAGGATTTTTTACGCCAAGTCATCAATCCACCAGCTCAAGATGGCCAAGGCGTCACACTCTCCTCAATTCACAAGGTAAAGGGTCTGGAGTGGCCATACGTTGTGCTGGTTGGCGCGAATGAAGGCACCCTGCCGCATCGAATGGCACAACAGCCTGAATGGATTGAAGAAGAACGCCGAGTATTTCATGTTGCGATCACACGAGCGAAGATAGGCCTCGATATTGTCACCCACCGAAAGTCAATCAGCCGGTTTATCCGAGAAATGAATGGTGAGCAGAGTCGAGGTGGACAATCGGTATCTGGTCAGCGGTCCCTACGTGGGGTACAACAGGCCTCATCCAAGCGGAGGAATCGGGAGCCAAATGTGCCAGCGGTTCTTGGGCTACAGGTCACTCTCGCTGGTGGGCTGTCTGGAAAAATAGTTGAAATTCGTGATGGCCAGGTTTTTATTGCCACATCTTCACGTGCCATCCTTCGTGTAGCTACTGGAAGCGTCGTGAGAATAGATGGGAAGCGAGTTCGTCTTACCATCACGTGATCAGTGTTTCCACACATTAGATACCAAGCACAGGGAATATGCCGTATGACGAAACGGTGTTCCTAGTCCACTATCTAGTTGTAGTTATAGCCAGAACGAGGAGAGGAGGTGGATCGGAATGGTGCAAAAAAGGCTTTATCGTTCAACCCGTGATAAAAAATTTGCCGGTGTTATCGGCGGTATTAGTGAATATTTGGGCTGGCGCGCAAGTACCCTTCGGTTGATATATGTCATTCTTATTTGTGTCCTGCTCATCATTTTCAGGAAAACGCACCTATCCAATCTAGGGATCTTCTTGTTGGTGCTCTATATGGGGCTATGGATCCTGCTCCCAACCGATGTCACGGTTTGGACACAGCGGGTACGTCGTTCTCGTGGGATATGACAAGCAAAGGCAACAATATGAAAAACGCAGAAGAATATGCCGAACGAATTGAATCTGGAACGCGGACATTTGTGAATGATGTCCGTACCGCGAGTGCTGACAAAGGGTGGTACAGATCTTCGACCGATAGATACATCGGCGGGGTATGTGGGGGTGTTGGCGAACGGTTAGGTATTGACCCAAGCTTGCTTCGTCTTGCCATTATCGTGGCTGCATTAGCCGGGAGCAGTGGCATTTGGATCTATGTCCTCTTGTGGATATTCCTCCCAAGTGAAGCGACCGTTGCTGGTGAATTGGACGCCAAGATTGACGACTTGCCTCCAATGCCTCGCAGTGGTCCTTATGTGGATGTTCCAGGGGTAGACCCAATGCCAAAAAAGCATCCTTCTCGACAACCATCGACCCCTGATCAAACGGAGTCAACGGATCAACCAGCGAGTGAGCCAACGAGCGCTCCTCCGGTGGACGACGCCACATTTCCTAAACCAGATACAACCTTATAGCAGGGCTCATTTATGGTGTTGGCCGTTATTTAGAGTTCATCAATCCAGTGTTGGGCCGCAGTAATGCGGTCCATTAATTGTTCAGCCGTGGCATCTGAAATCTTGGCTAACCCGATACGGCTATTGAGCCGTGCATTAATTTCACGTGGACCGTGACCGGTTCGTCGTACCAAGACCCTGACCAAGTCGCTATTGCGTTGTCGGAGCGTCGTTTTTGTTACAGCACGTGACTTGGTAGCTATACCCGCTGGTGGACTGGCCGGCACAATGCCAGCCGGGGTGGGTGGGGTATCAATAATGAGTTCAAAACCCTGCGCATCAGCTTGGGGGAAGGGTTCAATATCTAACCATTCTGGTACGGCCTCCCCAGAGTCAGCGACCTGAGCACTGAGCACTTCAAACAGGCTGGCCTGCTCAGCTTGACCGGCAAGCATCCCATCAAGTGGGTCTTCTATCTGGTCGGGGACGTTGGGCTGCTCGTCGTCTTCTTTTCGGCGCAGCACATGTCGTCGTGGCTCAGCTATCCCCATTGCGTGGGCACGCAGCCGAGGGTCATCAGGTAAATACATGACCGCACGTGCGCCCATCGTTTCTTTGGTGGTACGAACCAGTCGCCCGACTGCTTGACGGAAAAAGAGCTCTGTAGTTGTCGTAGTGGCAAATACCCCCACTCGAAGCCGCGGAATATCAACCCCTTCACTCACCATGCGTACCGCAACAATCCAAGGACTATCACTCTCTCGGAACCGAGCGATACGTTCCGATGAATCTCGATCTTCACTCAAGGCCACGGTTGGTTCCGAATGGGTGACATGGCGCAAGATCGCTGCCACCGCTTTGGCATGTTCAGCGTCGATACAAATGACAAGCCCACCGGCTTCAGCGTGTGTTTGCCGAATCTGGGTTAGTGTCTCGTGGGCGCGACCCAGCACATCGGGCAACCAGTTGCCGTGGGGGCTTAAGGCTGTGCGTAACCGTTGTGCTGTTAACGTGTGATTTAACTTGTCGGCAAATGAGGCTTGATACTCGTTTCCATCTGGGGCAACCCATTCCATCTCACCATCAATGCGTGGAAAATAGACAGGGCGGACAACACCGTCTGCAAGGGCGTCGCCATAGCCGTATTCAACATCAGGAACGGCTTCTTCGAAGTGATAGCGCACAAAGGGAATTGCCGCGGTATCTGAACGGAACGGGGTGCCAGAGAGGCTGATTCGGCGTCGTGCCAGTTTGAATGCTTCACCCACACTTGTACCCCACGCCATTTCATCACCCGCATGGTGCACTTCATCTAAAACGATGATGCCGTCATAGCACCGGCGAACAAGGTCTGGTGCAGCCAACGCAACTTGTTGGTAGGTCGTCACAATCCCATGCATATCAGGCGCAAAGTCATTCCCTGCAACCCAATCAGGATCAAGGTGCAACCCAACTGAAGCGCCAGCCTCAGCCCACTGACGCTTTAAGTGGGCAGTGGGGGCCACGATAACGGTTGGTCCAGGGCGCGCGTGGAGTTCACGGTTAACGGCAACCAACGCAAATGTGGTCTTACCCGCACCGGGAGTGGCCACGGTGAGAAAGTCGCGTTCAGTGTGCGTGGCCAGCTTGTCTAAGGCCAGGCGCTGCCATGGCCGTAGGAGCAGTTCAGCCATTAGCGCATCTTGCGCGGTACTCGGCCACTCCCTCCAAGTGGCCCCTTTGGCATGGGTGGTTTCGATGAACCAAGGGCGGTGAGCTTACGAAATAGCGGGCCTATCTCACCCGTTTTGATGGTGCGATCCATCTTGGTCAGGTGCAAGGACAAGTCATCAAGTTTGACGGTATTTGGGCCGGTACCGACCACAACCGTTTGCACAGGTACCGATCCGGCAGAACGCTGGTAGTGCCGTTGTTCTTGGTTTAATAACTGGCGAACACGAGAGGCAGAATCCCCCTCACCAACAAGCACAACACCTGGACGGCCCACACACAGGTGAACCATATCTTGGCGACGGTTGAATGCCACACCAGGGGCGACTTGCCATCCACCTCGCATCGTCTGCAAAATGGCGGCCGCAGCGCCCTTTTGGTCACGAATAGCATCCATCTGGACTTTTGTCGCACTACGGCCCAGGATAATCATGGCAACTAACCCAGCCATCAACACCCCAGTGATGGCCCACGGCCAGATATGGGTTGTCAAAATCCCGGTGATAATGAAAACAGCAAGTGTGCCCAATGCCGCAAGCGCCATCCACCACACAACCTTTGGGTTGTTCTGGTGGGTAAGGGTGAACATCGTCCACAAGTTTTTGATGCGTTCCACAAGGCCTCCTCGTTGCTCTTGTGCCACGGTACCTTTTCTGTTGGGGAAATGGTTTAGATGGGTGCTCGTTCAGGTGGTGACGTCAAGTCAACTTCGTCTAATCGTCCTGTTTCAACACGGTATACAAAGCCACGCATCCGGTCTGTATAGGGGATAAAGGGGCTGGCATAAATTTCTTGGGCAGACAGATAGACATCTTCGTAGGGATCATCAAATGATCCGAGCGAAAAGAGCGGTTTTCGCCCGTAGTCTTGAACGACTCTCCGTTTGAAGTCATCCTCATCGGTCAGATGCAACCCACAGTCGGTGTGGTGGATAAGCATAATTTCTCGTGTGCCAAGTTGAATCTGGCTGAGTGACAGGCTCCGCAAGGTGTCTGTTGTAATCAAGCCACCGGCATTGCGCAAGATATGCGCCTCACCAGGTTGTAGACCAAAGGTGACACTGACTTCGATACGAGAATCCATACAGGTAACAACCGCAAGGTGTGCCCGTGGGATGACATGTAACCCTTCAGAATAATTTGGGGTTCCGTTCACGTAGTCCACGATCCGGTCGGTAATAGATGAATGGTCAGCAGTATGGGACATGCCTCTATAATCAAGACGATGTCACACCATGGCAACGTATTGCGCAACGCGTGTCTCTACGCGCTTGCCATTGGATTGTGCGCGGTTCCCAGCCTGGCGCTGGCACAAGACCCATCCTCAGCACCGGCAGTGCCAGGGCAATCCCTTGAGTCATCGCCTGAGGCGACACAGCCGATCTCGCCCTCAACCCCACCAACCCCTGGTCAACCGTCGCCGGAGTCTGGTTCTGCGCTACCAGCCCCAGGCGCAGATGGGACAGCACCACTCATCGCCAGCATTATTGCCGCTATGGACGGTGGGCCACGCATATGGTCTAGTCCAGAAGCGACCATACCGGATTTTGCAGCCATCAATGCGGCACTAGAGAGTCCCGAAGCTACCAAACTGGATTTGCGTGTAGCGATCTGGGGGGCTGACAAGCCCGGAGTCAATGCCGAAGATGTTGCTTATGGCATTGGGCAAGCGATCAACGGCACGGTCATTGCAATCGGACCTGACGCGGTAGGTGTCTATAGTGCAACCCACTCAGATGAGGCGCTCACCGCCGCCCTTGAGCCAGTCACCGCACAACTTGCAGGTGAATCAAACCCAGCCGTGGTGGTATCAACTGTGGCTATGGCATTAACCAGTGCCCAACCAGCGCAAGGTTCGCTGTATGTCCCCCTCCTCATTGGGCTCGCCGTACTTGTTATCGGTGGTGGGCTATGGGTCGTATTTGGGCGAAAACGAATGACCGGGATTGGGGTCACCATTAATCGGTTACTGGCCGGACGAACATCAGATGATGAAGAACGTTCACCATCATCGTCTCAAGCGTACGAAGCTGAACCAGCCGCAGCGCATACACCACCAGGTGGGTTAGCGGATGATCAGATTCCTCAATCGGCGTCAATTCGGCGGGTTGCGGCAGAAGTTATTGATATTGAGCCGGAGGGGCAAACAGCGAAGCGCAGCACATCAAGTGCACAACGTTACGGAACGGTAGCCCAACAGCAGCGACTTTCGCTCCTTGGCCAACAAATTGTTGCCCTCAGTGAGGTTGTTGCGCGTTCAGAGGATATGGAATCAATGGTTGCCTTTGAGCTTGTCGCATCCGGGTATCAAGAGACAAAGGAAGCCTTGGCTCATGTCAGTCGTCCGATTGACCTTCTTGATCTTGATGAACGGATTACCGCACTGAGTGAGCAACTAGTTGTTCTTGAGCGCAGGATGAGTACATGAGCATGATGCATCGTTTCGCACCGTGGCTGCCATCAGCTACCGTCATGGTGGTAGCTGTCCTCGTTGGGGTGATTCTAGGGATACCCATTGCTCAACCCGTCGGAGCGATTACTGCCTGTGGTGGGGTTTTGCGTGACGGTGATGATCTTATTCCCGCCGACCAAGAAGGACAGGTCCAGACAGTAACGGATACGACTCGGCTAGCTGGTACTCAGCCATTAATTGTGCTCTTACGTACGAGTGGTGGCCGAGATATCAACGGTGAACTCACCGAAGCAATCAGTACCTGTCCTGTACTTGCTGATGATCCTGGGTCAGTCATCGCGGTCGGCATAACCATTGATGACCAAGCTGTTGTTGTTCATCCTGGCATCGACGTAGCTCATCGGATTGATAGTGATGGGCTAGCTAAATCAATGCGTGACCAAATTGGCC
The DNA here is from genome assembly GCF_036336025.1 of Stomatohabitans albus. Taxonomy (NCBI): domain Bacteria; kingdom Bacillati; phylum Actinomycetota; class Nitriliruptoria; order Stomatohabitantales; family Stomatohabitantaceae; genus Stomatohabitans; species Stomatohabitans albus. Next base: position 631,633 of record NZ_JAYKKE010000001.1, on the reverse strand, counting down.
ATATTCCTTTGGAGCAAGTGCTGGTTTCTGGTTTTACGTCAATCAATGAGCAGCTCTATGAAACACGCGGCCAGACCACACAACAACCATTGCTAACTCCACTTGCGTGGATGGTTTTGGGGGTACTGATTCTGCTGGCTGGTGGGGTTGGCGGACTGTGGCTCGTTCAGAACCGGCAAGTGCTTCGGCAAGCAAGGGCTAATGCGGAAGCGACGCGCGCAAAAGGGATGACGGTCGCACTCAACCTTGAACAAGACCAACGTGCACTCGCCAAACAGACCCAAGACTTGGCCGAATGGATGGCCATGAGTGAGGTTGAACCTATCAGGCGGGCCAATGTCGAAATCGATTTACGTGCCTACGCAGTGCTACGAAGATGGCATGCATTGGTCAACCAAATGGGTACCGCCGAGGGCTTTCGTGCCGAATCGTATGATCGCTTTAATGAACAACTCACTGTGGTCTTTGCTGACGTTCAGGACGTCGCTGACCAGATGATGGTGATTCAGGGGAACCTGGCCCATATCATCACGATTATTGATGGCATTGATGGTCGTCTTGCCGCCATTAAGGATGAATTACACGTGGCAGCCACCGCGATTGACCTTGCGGTTGGAAAGGGTTGGAAAAGCACGTCATCTCAGGCTGATTTGGCAATCGCAACGGTATATGCCCAGTGGGCTCAACGGGCACGTGACCATCAGGAAATGATTGGGGCTGATGAGTTTTTACGTGTCGCGGAGTCAAAGCTTTCCGCCAGCCTAATGAGTGTTCAACATATGGAACGCACGTATCTTGATATGACCCAGCAGGTAGACACTGCAGCCCATCGTCATCGTGAGTTAGAACAATCATTGGGGCCGGCACGTGAGGCAATGACTGGGCTGGAAACGAGTTTCGGGCAACGGTCCTGGGAGTTTGTTGCCGGTAACGGATCAACGGCACAAGCCTTGTTGGCTGGGATACCTCAGCAACTTGATGCCGCAAAAGCTGCCCTAGATATGGACATTCAGGATATTGATGAAGCGGCTAAACAGTTGTCATCCATTGCCCTTGATTTAGATGCAGCTGAAGGCCTTATTGATGCTATTCATGAAACGCTCACTGGCCTGCAACACGCGGCTCGGCTGTTACCTGACGCGGTGCGTTCTGCCGAGCGTGCAGTAGAAACCGCGATTCAGGTTGCCCATGCCCGTGAACGTGATGATGGCATCGCAGAGCTCAAGGCAATGCGTGAACGAATCCGCAATGAACAAGCTGCGGACAAACCAGATCTTCATGCCCTGATAGATAGTGCAGAATTATTGACCTTACAGGCTGACCAGTGGGTTGCACGCGAACGGGGTGACCAGGCTGTTCAAGAACAAATTGAGCGCGCCGCACGGTCAGCAGTGGAACAGGCTTGGCTACGGTGTGCCCAAACAGCCCAATTAGTTGTCACCCATCAACGTGCACTCCCAGATTCATATATGCAGGTGATTGAGGAGCTTGCAGAACATCTCGATGATACGGTTCGAGAATCAGTTCCAGAGCGTCAACTCGACCTCGCAACCAAAGTGCGTTATCAAGCGGTGGCCATCAGTCACGAAGCACGAAGGGTCATGCGGACTCAATCACGTGTTCTTCCTAATCGTGATGCCCAATCTCGGTGGTAGGTATGCTGCATTTGACCGTCAGCCCAACACTTGACCAAGCCGTTCGTGACCTTGCCAACCACATGCCTCCAGGGGAAACGGCCAATGTGTTACAGCCTTGGCACATTGTTGTGCCCGGCTCTTCTACCCAACGAATTGTTAGCCAACGGCTCAGCCATGTGCTTGGCGCAGCTCATGCAACGGTACCTTCAGGGGTTAGCGCCAATGTGATGCTCGAACTGCCGTATTGGCTATCTGATGTGTTTCTGGCTGAACCGCAGCCCCACCAAGATCGTGCACCTGACCCGTGGGCTATCGACCGTATGGCATGGACGCTGATGGCCTTACCCGCCGATCCTGGGGTTCATCGGTGGCGGTTGGCCCGCCGTATCGCCGATGACATTGACCGCTCTCAGCTCTGGCGGCCCGATGTGGTGTTGGATTGGATACGCGCCTATCCCGACCCAGCTGAGGTACATCCTGCCATATTGACCCATCGCTTGGCTGACATGGCCGCGTTTTTGCGAGCGCGTACCCAGGTGCCCACGCTTGTTGAGCGGGCACACCAACTCATCAACGAAGGCATGGAAAACCTTGTGCTTCCTGGTATTTCCAAGGTTCGCCCGTTAATGCTATTTGGGGTGCATAGCCTGTCGGCCTTACAACTGAGCTTGTTAACGGCCTACGCAAAGCATCACGATGTGTACTGGTGGATTACCACACCACTGATGGCTATCGCACGACAGATGCTGGAACGCGATCTCGCATTCACCTCGGTGTCCTATGATGCATCGAACACCTTTATTGTCCGTGATACTCGCAGCGCCTTAGCCATTACAGATATTGCCAAAACGCCACTCAATCAAGCTAATGCGCGAGCCACGATTGAAGGGCTGAACGGGGTTGCATGCGTGGCAGCGCGCAATGAAACAACGCTTCGTATTCTTGATGATGCACCGGTGACAGCAACGGTACTTGGGAAGGTCCAACAGGCCATACGCACGGATACACAAGGGGAACCCGTTGCTGATACCACCAGTGACGAATCTCCGGCATCTCTGGTCAGAGTGGCTTGTGCTCGACCTCAACGCCAAGTTGAAGCGTTAAGAGATTACTTACTGAACTGTTTTATGGACGACCCGTCCTTAGAACCAAGAGATGTGGTCGTTGCTTGCCCTGACCCACATCATTGGGAAGCTGCTATCCGGCGTGCCTTCGCACCTGGGACCAATCGCCCGTATCTTCGCGTTCGCCTCGTTGACCCGTATGCCAAACTGCCCAACCCCGTTCGTGATGTCATTGAGTACATCCTTAGCCTGGTTGAGGGCCAACTGACTCGCCTTCAGCTATTGGATCTGCTGGCCATGGGACCGGTTGCCGCCAAGTTTGGGTTTGATGAACAAGATATTGATGATCTCGGGGCCTATCTTGAAGCAACCCATATGACATGGGGCCTGAACCCACAAGATCGTGAACGGTTTGGGTTACCCGTCTATCACGGTGGCACGCTTCAAGACAGTCGAGAGCAACTTGCCCTGGGCCTCGCACGCCTTGATGGTGGTATGGACGACCTACCAGCCCTTGGGATTAAACCTGGTCATGTGGACCTTATCGGGCGTTTCTTTACGGCAACTGATGCACTGGGCCGTGTTCTTGAACAGGCACGACAACCCCAATCGGTGGTTGAGGGATGGGTGCCGTTACTCCATCAGATTGTCGAGCAATGCTGTTGGGTTGATTTTGACCATGGCTGGCAGGTAACCAGCGTGTTGCGAGATGTGAACCGGCTCAGTGAATTGGCCGCAGAGAATGAGGCCGCCATCCCGGTGTGGGAGTTCCTCGAAATTGTTCAACAGATGGCGAGAAGTGGTGGCCGACGCGGTGATATTGCGGCAGGGGATTTAATTGTTACCTCCTTATCGAATGCGCGTGGACTCACCCATCGTGTCGTCTGTTTGCTCGGTATGGATGAAGGGCAGGTACCCCGGCCTCGAACACGAGTGTCTGTTGACGAGTGGGGTGAAGAACGGGTAGGAGATCGTGATGCCGCAAGCAGTGACCGCCAGGCCTGGCTGGATTTACTAGCTGGCCAGGCTGAACGGGTAGCGATCTTCTGGTCTGCTCCACCACAAGGTGGAGAAGCTCACCCCAGCGTGATGGTTACGGACTTGAACCGAACACTTGAGACTCTTGGGGCCAACCGGCTTCAATCGATACGCATACGACGAGCCGCGTTGCATCGCTGGAGTGTCCTGGACCACTGTGATCAGCCAAGCCCTGACCGACGGGCCAGCGAACTTGCCGCCATTCATTTTGAAAGTCAACGGACCATTGCCGACCCTGATCGACTCGGTGCGCTAGTGGTTAATGATCCAACGTTGCCAGATGAGGTGAGTGTCACTGACTTAATTCGCTTTGGGCAAGACCCGCTTCACGCCTATGCCCGCCATACCCTTGGAATAGGGTGGTTGGGCAATGAGCAAGAACCGGAAGATGTGGTGATCAAGGCATCCTCTGGAGGGCTCGGTGGATGGGCGGTCCATGACGAAGCGTTGCGAACTAATCAGTCGGCTGAGGTGATTACTCAGCGAGCTATTCGTTCTGGTGTTTTACCGATACGTCCCCTTGCTGGTGATATTGAACGAGATATCGAGCATACGGTTGAGCAAGTAGCCCAAGTTAAACATGCCCAAGGGCTGACCTCGGCCGAACCGATTGTGGTGAGTGTCGATATTCCGGTTACTACCCCGAGGGGACGAACGATTCGTATTGTGGATCGGATGACGGTGTATCGTCGCTCGGATCAGTCCTATGTCATTGTGGCTATTACCGCTTCGTCGTATAAGAGCAGAACGACGTGGGCCTTGTGGGTGCCCTATCTCATACTCAATCATGCCTTTGCCGGTCGGGCGATTGATGTGACGTATCTCTATAAAGATAGATACAAGGGGTTTAAACCGTTGGGGTTTATCCCCATACCGGCTGACCAGGCAAATACCGCCCTAAATCTACTTGTGGCTACGGTTGAAACAGGATTGATGACACCACTTGTTGCACCCCTTGCAACAGCCTTGGCGTGGTCAAAAGCGGCTGAACCCGATGCCCGATCAATTCGACAAGCATGGGAAGGCAGTAGTTTCGGCTTTGATATGCCAGAGGCCAAAGCGGGATCGGTCGTGCGACTGCTTGGGGGGAATCTGCCGGCCGAGTGGGTGATTGACCAACGTATTGATGGTGGGCGACGTCACCTTGATGTGGTGAGTGATGGGCTATGGAAGCCGATGCTCGACCAGCTTCCAAACGGTCACCCAGAGTTGCGAGGGCGAGGAAAATGATGGGTAGCGAATCACAGCCGTCGCTATTTCAGTTAGATATTGACCTTGAACGTCATCCCCGTATTGCCTTGGGTGCCAGTGCAGGCACGGGCAAAACGTACACACTCCAAGCTTTAGCAGTGCGCAACCTGATTGAGGGTCACTGCAAGATCGGGGAGTTGTTGATGGTTACCTTCACCAAGGCAGCCGCGGCAGAGATGCGCCAGCGTTTGGTGAATGCCCTTGAACAGGCCGTGCAGCTCTGTGATCCTGCACGGGACGTACACGATGATGAACCGCTTGGTGTGATTTATCGCTGTGAGGATAAAGAAGCACTGACCAAACGCTATGAACGAGCCCAACAGGCCTTGGCGGACATCGATCAAGCTGTTGTGACCACCTTGGACAGTTTTTGGGCGATGCTGGTCAAGTGGCTCGATATTGCCCCAGAAGGCGAACTTGATCTCATCGATGAAGCGTTTGTTGCCCAGTCAACCCTCCATCATTTCCTCATTCAGGCAGCTAATCACTACAACAGGCCCCCTCCTATTCCAAAAATGAATGAGGGTCTCAAAGTTGTGTATGAAATGCTGAATGTACCCAAAACCAAGCTTGATGTACCTGTAGTAAATGTGACGTCATCGACTGCAGCAGCATTGGGTGCATTGGCCGTTCGCAGCGTAGAAAGCGCAAAGGAGATTAGGCAGAAAAGTCATTCATACACCTATAGCGATGTCCTTGAGGCCCTTAACCAATACCTTAAGGCTGACGGTCATTCGGACAGCACTGCAACCCATGCAAAAGCAATCCAACAGCTCATTGGCCAGTTCAAGGTAGTGATGGTTGATGAGGTTCAAGACACGAACGAAGCACAGCTACAACTATTAAAAAAGCTCTTCAAAGATACTGATATCCACTTGTATTTGGTGGGTGACCCCAAACAGGCTATCTATGAGTTTCGGGGTGGTGATATTAATGCGTGGGATGATGCTCGCCGATGGGTTCAAGAGACTGAATCATCAGGTCAAACTGAACCAGAGTTGCGTCAAACACAGTTTGAATTAAACGTAAACTATCGTTCCGATGGGCCGGTTGTTGAGGCAATCAATACGCTCTTTATGAAGCAACGATTTAGCTTCAACACCGACTTTTTGCCGGTAGAACCGAGGCATAAAGCTGCACGTATCTCAACAGCAGCCGGTGCTATGCCACCATGCACACTGCGTTCTATAGCAATAGATAAAACTAACCGCAACAAGGATGAAACGATTGTTGCGACCATCCAAGATGTTGTTCGCTACTGTGCCGAACTACTCACCAGCCGTATTGAAATTAAACCAAATGAAGGTGAAGCCCCGCGACTCATTACACCTGGGGATATTTGTGTGCTTGTTCGGCGCAATGATGACATTTTTAAACTCAATAATGCGCTCTTGTCACACAATATCCCGTCATTAATGGCATCAGGCAATGTCTTACAGTCAGAAGCGGCAACCTACTGGCTCGACCTGCTTGAAGCCCTCGTTGAACGACCTGATCCTGGGGCACTGACCGCCTTAACCGTGGGGCCGTGGCTTCGTGGCACCGCCCTCGATAGCAACGCCATTTGGACGTACACGTTGGTGTGGCGACAGATCCTTGAGCGGTATGGGCCAGGCGCACTGATCGAAGCCATTGATACAGATATTGGCTTTGCGGGCAAGCTGCTTGCGCGTCCCGATGGGCGGCGGCTCCTGACAGACCTCGAACATGTTGGTGAACTCCTCGACAATTCAGGGGAATGGGGACGGCGTCGGTGGGCGCAGTGGCTTCGCCATGCACGGTATTCGTACAACATGCGTGCCGAAGAAGAACGCCGACGCCTTGACCTTGATGGGGGTGCCGTTGAGTTGCGGACTGCCCACTCCGCTAAAGGGTTAGAACGCCCAATCGTGCTCGTGCCCTTTGCGTGGATCAATACCACCCGTCAGGCCATGATGATTCCGCGCCTGTATTACCGGCAAGACCCAAAACATCCAGGACGGCGGGAGCGGTACCTGAATCTTGATGATACGAACACGCTTGACCAGACGGATGTGGCCCCCAACGTCATAGAGACAGCAGCGTATGCGAATCAGCGCTTGTTCTATGTGGAAGCCACTCGTGCCAAGCACCACGTGGCCATTTGGCACCAAGAAGCCAGAGAAGGGCTCGGGACGGTGGCCAAACTTGTACATGATGCGGTGATGGAGGCCCGATCTGCTCAAGGTGGGGGCACCATCGACAGCTCCGATGAGGCAGGTAAGACAGCCATACCAGCCAGAAACGGGGGGTTTGTTGCCCAAGCCCAAGAACTCGCTGAACACTACCCCCACCTGTTTGCGGCTCACGAGGTTCAGCCTGACGCCGAGATTCCTACCTACCAGCCAACTTCACGGAGTGGGGAGACTCAGGCCCCGTTGGCTCCGCGTATGGATTCCGTAGCTATAGACATGCATTGGCGCCGCTCATCCTTCAGCGGGTGGGTACAAGAACAAGATGACACAGACCGGCCAACCTTTGATGAGCCCGATGTGGACACCGATGGTGAAACAGCTTTTGATGATGGGGTCGCCGGTGATGCGGTGACCCTGACGGTGATGCCCAGTGGAGCAGAAACGGGTACGGCCGTACACAAAATTTATGAGCTGCTCGATTTTCAAGATCCCAATAGCCAGAAGGTTATTCGCCAGTTTTTAGCCGACCAACTGGCTGGCCCGTTAGCTGAATTAGAATCAGAGACTCTTGACCAGGTTGCGCTCGGATTACATCAGGTGTTGCACACCCCCTTGGGTGGACCATTGGGAGCGTTGACGTTAGCGAAGGTGAGTCGGGCGCATCGCGCTGACGAAATAGGGTATGAGTTCAGTGTGCAGTCAGCCGGTGGTCCCGGTATTTCACTGGCAGAGCTCGGCAAGATTTGGGCTGCTCATGTGCACGATGATGATCCCTTTGCGGCCTACGCCAAACGCCTGGCCAAACAGGGTGATGACCGGCCATTGCGCGGTTATCTCTTGGGGTTTATTGACCTTGTGGTCCAATATGAACACCCCGATGGGCAAACCACCTGGACGGTGATGGATTACAAAACGAACCGTATTGCGATTCCTGGTGTGGAAGTATTGCGCCAAGGGCATTATCAGCCGGGCAATCTGCGTACCGAGATGGAAGTGCACCATTACCCATTGCAGTCGCTGTTGTACCAGGTGGCGTTACATCGGTATTTACGGGCAAGTTTGATTGGCTATACCCCTCGTGTGCACTTGGGTGGATCGGCTTACCTCTTTGTGCGTGGCATGAGTGGAGAACCGAACGCAACCGTGGCCCAAGCGGTTGCCCAAGGGGCAAGCGGACCAGGGGTGATGTGGTGGACTCCAAGTGCTGCCTTAATTGAAGCCGTTGATGCAGCGTTCGCTGGGGAGGGATCATGGACGTAGATGCTGCCTTGACGTATCTCCAGGACATTGGCATGGTTAGCTCCGGTGATGTGATCGAGGCAAAGACCCTATGCGATGTTGCTGATGTCCAGGATGAAACGGTGCGATTGGCTGTGGTTTTGGCACTGTGGCGCGCCCGTACTGGTCATGTGCTTGTGGATTTGGCTCACCTACCCACCACGTTTGTAGACCGTGAAGGTACGGTGCAGCCCTTGCCGCGCGAATTGTGGCCCGATGACCTGGACGCTTGGGTCCAACGGGTACGCGATGAACCGAAACTATCGGGTGAGGATAGTCCCCTTGTGGTAGCGGGGTCGTGGGTGTATCTGCAACGTCTCTATAGGGCAGAACAAGCGGTGGTGACTCAGTTGGCCGCACGCTTGCGTGATGATGAGGGCACCTATGGCACGGTGCTTGATGATCCGTTGGCTTGGAAACCTGGCTTAACGCCCAAGGCAGGGTTTGACCTTACGGGCATTATGCATCAGCTCTTTGCACCCGCACCTGAATATGAGGACCGCGGGGTAGACCAGGCCCAGTTAGCTGCGGTACATGCCGTCGTGAATAAGCGGTTTACTGTTATTTCAGGTGGGCCAGGGACCGGAAAAACAGCAACTGTTGCCAAAGCACTTTCCCTGGTGCTCACCGGGTTCACAGGTTCTGGGCCAGATGGTGCACCCGTCATTAAGGTTGCGGCTTTTACGGGCAAGGCGGCGGCACGGGCAAAAGAAGCGTTGAGTACGTCAGCCGATGCTATTGATGTCCACCATGCCAATTTGGGGTTAGACACTAACGGTATTCGTGCGATTGAACCGATGACTATCGCTCGGCTTATCGGGATGGGGTGGGGGATTACTACACAGCCCAAGGTGAACGCAGATAATCCCATTGATGCAGACCTCATTGTGCTTGATGAAGTCTCGATGGTTAGTTTGAGTGATTTACATGCGGTGCTGGCTGGTACCCATCCACGTACCCATGTGGTGTTGGTTGGGGACCATAACCAGCTCCCCTCCATTGATGCTGGGCAGGTGATGGCTGATTTGACTGGTGGTGCGGCTGCCGCTGGGGCTGATGATGCCATTATCACGTTGCAAACAAACTATCGTTCTGAGCAGCACATCAACCATCTTGCCGCTGCCGTACTTGCCGGTGACGGCGTAGCCATGTGGGACCAACTTGATGTGATGAGCCCACAGGAAACGGCAGCGTTTTTTGACGAGTTGCGGCATCCTGATGGTATCGGGCGGTGTGCCTTTGTTGAAACGGATCTGCACGGCCCATTGACGAAAGAACGGGTTGGGGTAGGGCTGGCCGAGTACATGATTGACCAGCGTCGCCAGGTCCGTGATTTCGTGCTGGCGGGGGATATTCCAGGTGCGCTCGCCGCCAATACAAATGCGGTGGTGTTAGCCGTTCATCAGCGTGGCTACGGGAGCCGAGCCTATTGGAATCAGGCCATGGATCGGTGGTTCCATGAGTTGCCATTGCACCGTATCCCTGATGATTGGGTGGGCCGGCCGGTAATGGTGACGGCCAATGATCGTCATATCGACGTGGTCAATGGTGATGTAGGGATTGTGGTGCGTGCGGGGGCTCAGCCACAAGTTGCTCTTGATGGCCGATGGACTTCCACGGGTGATGCGGATCTGATTGACTTGCATCGGTTGCGTTCGCTCGAAACAGTGCATGCGATGACCGTGCATAAAAGTCAGGGGTCAGAATATGGCACCGTTGTTGTGTTGTTACCGACCAGCCCAAGCCCGTTGATGACCCGTGAGTTGTTGTATACCGCGATCACTCGCGCTAAAAAGCATGTGGTTATTGTTGGGTCTCGCGAGGTACTTGATGCTGGAATACGTACCAAAAACCAGCGTGCCACTGGATTGAATGAGGGGTTACAAGCGGCCTTGTCTTTGCGGTAGAAAATGACCGTTTGGAGCATAAAACAGGCGGCACGTGGCCGCCTGATCGGTGTGGTGGTTACTTAAGAAGCTGGTTCGGTGAGTTCAAGGAGAACGCCACCAGCATCCTTAGGGTGAACAAAGTTAATGCGGGCACCAGCGGTCCCCTTCTTGGGTTCTGGATACAACAGGCGCTTACCCTGTGCCTTCAGGTGTTCGCTGAGGGCATCAAGGTTGTTGGTGCGCAAGCAGAGCTGCTGGAGGCCAGGGCCATTCTTGGCTAAGAACTTGCCGATTGTGCTGTCTTCACTCAGTGGGGAAAGCACCTGGATAAGTGCGGCGTTGGGGTGCTGATTGGGCAGGCCAACCATCGCTTCTTTAACGCCTTGTTCTTCGTTGGTTTCGATGTGCAAAGCCACCATGCCATAGCAATCACGGTAGTAGGCCAGTGCCTCGTCAAGGTCGGGTACGGCCACACCAACGTGGTCGATCGCGGTTACATATTCGTGGGGTACGTTCATGTCAATGTCCATGCTGCAAACGATAGGCGATATACCACGTTGGGACAGGGACTAACGGACCGGAAAGGAAGCGCCACCGCGCGTTTGGTTCCCCTAATTCGATGTGGGTTCGTTGAAGGTGATGCGGACGATTGTGACGGGCAGGCTGGCTTTGGTTGGGCTGTTGGGGACGGCCAATACTTGCCACAATCCTTTGTCCTCGCGCACAAAGTCCATGATGGCATCATTAAGGTCATCCCCAGTGACCGTTCGTCCGGTGCCGCGCTTGGGGCCGGTGGGGAGATGAACCGTCACCGGCAAGTTGGTCTTGCCAAAGGGGGCAGCTTCTTTGGCACTCATCACTAATCCGTCAATACCACCCTTAATATGTCGGTATCGCCACGTAAACCGTTTCCCGTCGGTTGTTTCTACCGTGGTGGTTGGTGTGGTTGACCCAACAGGACGATTGAAGGGAAATACAGGCATACTGCAAGACTAATAGCTGAGATCGACGGGTTTTGGTACCCGTGAGCGCTGTGGCCCTCTAGAGCTGATTACTCAGGTCAAGATCCTCAAGGCTAATGACGCTGCGATATTCGAGGCCGGCTTCTTCGATAACTTCTCGAGCACCCGTATCACGGTCTACCACGGTGGCTACACCAACAACCTCGGCGCCAGCAGCTCGGGCGGCGGCGACTGCGGTGAGGGGGCTATTTCCAGTGGTGGTGGTGTCTTCGACAATCAGCACCTTACGACCCTTGATTGAGGGGCCCTCAACTTGGCGTTGTAAGCCATGGCTTTTAGCTGACTTGCGAACCACAAAGGCATCAACTGGGCGGCCGGGCGTGTGCATGATGGCTCCGGCTACAGGGTCTGCACCCATGGTGAGCCCACCTACGGCGTCATAGTCCCAGTCTGCGGTAAGGTCTCGCATGGCTTTACCAATCATGGGGCCAGCTTTGTGGTGCAAGGTTGCCCGGCGAAGGTCGATGTACCAGTCGGCTTGCCGGCCGCTTGATAGCGTCACCGTTCCATGTACAACGCAGAGGTCTTTTACCAGGGAGATCAGGTCGTTCACAGTGTTCCCATCTAGAAGTGAGTGCTGGGTAGAGCAATAGCGCCGAAAACGGCGGCAATCATTCTTTCAGATTTTGTGTCCAGATAACAGTCTGTTTCTCAAAACAAATTGTCAACGGGGATAATACTCCCGACAGGCTTGTGGATAACTTCTCATTATCGGCTGGACTATGTGAACTACATCTGCGGTGTTTCCTATGGTGGCAATGGTTCCTGCACATTATTTCTTTTCCAAGTGTTCTTGGGGATTACTTGTGGATAACAAGGGCAATCTGTGGATAGATAGCTATCCTCTGCCCAATGTCATCCTCGCCACTTAAGCAACTCATTCGCGAACCAGTTTTTAGACAATGGGCTGTGGCAAATGTGTTGGTTCGTATGCCGGTGACGATGAATTTGCTGTCGTTTATCTTGGCCGGTGAATACCTCACCGGATCCGTCGGTACGGGTGCGTTGCTTGCAGGCGCCAGCACCTTGTGTGGGGGATTCAGTGCGCGCTTTCGTGGCGCCCAGCTCGATCGTTCAGTACTGAAATACGGGCTTATGCGCCAAGTAGGGGAATCTGCAGTGGCCTGTTTGGTCTTAGCCGTGTTGGTGTGGATGCGTGCACCGTTGCCATTGGTCTTTATCACGGCTTGTGTGATGGGTGTGCTGACAGCTGCCATTACCGGAGGGCTTCGCTCCTTACTCATTCCGTCGGTACCACCAGAATTACTTGAAGCGGCTAACTCAGTTGATGCGGTGCTCGTTGAAGTGGCCTTTGTGAGTGGGCCAGTTGTGGCCGGCGTGATTGGTAGCTTCTTCGCCGCACCATATTTGATTGCCACCGAGGCGGTTTTGCTCTTTATCGGGGTGCTTTCAATACGGCCCTTACCTAAACATCGGCCCAATAACGAAGACAATATCAAAGGCCAGATACCACTATTCGTGACCGGCGCGGGTTCGATTTACCTGCTGTTCTTCTTCTTTGGGTTCACCTTTGGGGTGTTCGACGCTGCCCTACCTGAATACGTGCAAACCTTTGGGTGGAAGACCGCAACCTCCGGCCTGTTGACCACACTGATTAGTTTTGGGTCAGGGGTTGGTGGGATATTGATGACCAATGTGCGCGGGGTACTCCGCAAGGGGCGCTGGATCGTCATTATCTTGTACTGCGCCTTTATGGTTGCTTTTGGTGTCCCTATCTATGCCCCAAACCCCTGGATTTTCGGTGGGCTGCTCTTTTTTGTAGGCCTACCGATCGCTCCGCTTATGTCTACCCTCATGCTAGCCTTGCAACACATCGTGCCAAAACGGCAACAATCTGAAGGGTTTGCCCTGGCTAGTGCCACCATTCTTGTGGCCTCTGGCGGTGGTCTCTTTGTGAGTGGGCTACTCATGAACAACGTGGAGGTCATCAATGCCTCCGTGCTCTTACACCTTCTTCCAGCTATCCCGTTCACCGCGGCGTTGTTCTACGCCCTCGGGATGGTTCGTCGCCACCGGGCCGGCAAACCACAATCCCTCGGCTACCCCCTCGACCCAGACATCAGCGACCCACGCGACTAACAACATCTCTTGTAACGGTGATAGCAGATAGGTTTTGAACCGAACGAACAAGAAAACCCCGCCAACGGCGGAGTTTTCTACGCTGCCTCTCTACAAGGGGTGGGACTTAGGCGGCCTTGGGTTTAAAGGCTAGGGCAATGCCATTCACACAGTGGCGGATGCCTGTCTCGGTGGGGCCGTCGGGGAATACATGGCCCAAGTGGCCACCGCAGTTTGCACAGCGCATCTCGGTGCGAACCATGCCATGACTACGGTCCTCATGTGTGGTGAGTGCACCGGGTACTTCGCGGTCGAAGCTCGGCCAGCCACAGCCAGCATCAAACTTATTCACTGACTCATACAGCTTGGCATCACAGGCCACACAGTGATAATCCCCTTCTTCCCATACGTGATTGAACTCACTAGTGTGGGGGCGTTCCGTGCCGGCTTCACGCAGCACGTGGTATTGCTCAGGGGTGAGGCGCTCACGCCAAATCTCATTAGAAGTATTCGCATCCGTCATACTTATTACGGTACCCGGTATCCTCAAACGTTATGCATCGATTATTTCTTGCCGGGGCCACCCTTTGGGCTGTGCTTGCGGCGGGGTGTGCCCAGGTGCCGCACCAAAGCGACGGGTCGGCGCGTCCCATTCGTGACACCGCCAAATCAGTAGCCATCCTGGTCAGCGCCCATCCAGATGATGAAATGCAAATGTGGAGCCTCCTTGAAGCCGACCGTGAAGCCTGGCCCATTTTTGTATTTATGAATCGCGGTGAATCTACTGCCGCTTGCAACAACAAATCATCAGTCATTGGCGAGTTTGAAACCGTCACACTGGAACCAGGGGAACTTGGTCCTAATCCGGTTCCCGCAGACAACTACACCCCGGCCTGCTCAGAAGCCAGGATTAACAGCACGTTGAAGTTTCTCACGTTGATGTCACAAGCGGACCCGCATTTCCCAGGGCAGTGGGTGTCAAAAACGATTGATGAGATCCCAGATTGGTCAACTGAATGGTGCAAAAACAATCCAGATAAGAGTCAGTGCCTCCCCGTAGACCACAAACCACTCGTGTGGATAGATGCTCAATACCGTGGTGCTGCCGTGTTTTATGATGCGGGCGACTATGACGTCACCCCACAAGAAGTTGCCTGGGCGGTTGGCCAACTCATTGAGCGTCGCCAATCGTGGGGGTTGAGTTGGGCACCCATTTCGGTGTTGGCATCCAATTACACAAATGGTCGCGGTGAGTGCATTATCTACGATCACCCTGACCACGATGCGGTTCAACAGGGCCTCGCGCTCCTAGTTGAACAAGAAGACGATCTTGATGAGGAGATGCTCGCACTTGCAACCTGTTCCAGTGACCCCAACATCACACGGCGGTATCGTCTCTCGGATTTAGCAATGCGAGCTGCCTTTGGGGCAAAGGAAGATGACCCTGAGCACGAAAAATCTGGCCATACCGATGATGCCGGTGCAGACACCATCGCTGGTAACGTTGATGGAGCCCACGGCCTTGCCTACGGATGGCTCTGGCCAGGGCACTTTCCTTTAGGGCGAAAGGGCCAGGTTGCGCTTTTCCACGCAGACCAAACCTTTGCAACTAAACCCGGTGACTTACGCCCTGCCCCAACCGAAGTTATCGAAATACCTAGCCCCATCCCGAGTTCATCTGAAGACCCGTTCGGCAAAGACACACCTGCCGTTGCCTCTCCAGAGGGCCTAGCAACATCCACTCCTGTACCAGATGAGTCCACACCACCCCCAACGGACCAACCAGAACCAAGTAATGCTGATCAGCCGGCCCAAGCCCCCACAACCTCAGATGGCTGAGCCGCAGTACACCATCCGCTCACGCCGACGGCCGCGCATCATCTCCCTTGATGTTGCCCGCGGGGTCATGTTGGTTGTGTCCGTACTGTCGGCAAGTTTGGTCACCTCACCACTGCCCAGCGCATTTACACATTCACCCTGGTACGGCGCCCATTTCCTCGACCTAGTATTCCCGGTATTTGTGACCATGAGCGGTGTGGGATTTGCCTTTGCCTATGCAACACGTGTTCGTGGAGTCATTGTCTTGCGGCGCTCCCTTGTTCTTATTTTGCTCGGACTTGGGTATACGGCGGTCACCACGCATACCTATAACCTCGCCGACTTACGGTTCACTGGTGTCTTGCAGCTCTACGGTGTTCTGGCCTTTGCCCAGGGTTTGCTGCACTGGAAAATCAAAACATGGCGCGGTTGGTTCCGATGGACCACCCTCCTCGTCGCAGCACTCACCGCGCTGCACGCCGCATGGCCCCCGATTGTGTGTGGTATGGACGGTCTGACCCAAACCTGTAATCCGTCCCTCTACCTAGACGTCAATGTGTTTGGACTTCGTCATATCTACAAACACGGATTAGCCGGTCATGATCCCGAAGGCCTCATCTCGACACTCGGGGCCTTATTGTCCATGAGTGCCGGCACGACATTGGGCCATCTCCTTCTCCAAGCCCGACAAACCGGCAAACGCCCCGTTCAAGCGGTGAGCTTCTTACTTATGTACTGCGCCACACTAGGGGCTGGGCTCAGCCTCTTTGTTGAACCATTCAAACGCCTCTGGACACCAAGCTTTGCTCTTTTGGCCTGTGTGCCTGCCCTTGCACTCGTCATTCTCTTTTGGATGTTGCTGGATAAACCAGGTGATGACTACCCGCCCTACCCGCCCTTAGCCCTCCAGCCCTTACAGTCCTTAGGGAAGAACAGTTTGTTTGTGTATTTCGGGTCACACCTCTTTATCGCCATGGTGATGTATGGCAGTACTCCCGAACATCCCGCATGGCCGGTTATTGCAGCCGAACGTATCGGTTTTGCACCCTGGGGATTTGCGATTATCTGTGTATTCGCTTGGACATTGCTCGCGATCTTACTGGACCGCTATAAGATTTATATCCGTGCATAGGAGATTGCTTGAGCAACTAAAATATTAGTGTATGTGCCTTAGTTTCCCGACAAATCGATGTCTATTAGTTGCCTGAGCAAAATAATTTTGAAAAAATAGTTGCGCACGCAACTAAAAGGGGTACTATGTCCCCATGGCAACCCAACAAGACTGGCAGATGTGGCGTGACTACCTCTTTACGGCGTCACGCATCTTGGCGAGTGCTGAAGCCAAGTTGCAAGCTGAGGGTGGTTTAAGTCTGTCTGACTATGACATACTCGTAACGCTCTTTAATGCTCCTGAACACACCATGTCGATGTCATGTTTAAAAGCAACGGTGCTGGTTACAACCTCGGGACTGTCGCGCTCGGTTTCACGTTTGCAAAAACGTGAATGGGTGGAAAAGACCACAGACGAAAACGATCGCCGCCAGGTGCACATTGCACTTACCGCTAAAGGGTTAATGGCATTTAAGAAGGTCAACCCTGGTCATATTGCCTTTGTTCAAGAGACCTTTTTTAAAGCGCTGAGTGAGAAAGACCGCCAGGGCATGTGCCTAGGAATGTCTCATCTGGCCGATCACCTGAAGTAGCGCTTATTTCAAGCATCATCACCATCATTTAGAACTACACAGTTCAGCTCATTTTGAGGAGTACAAATCATGCATATCGGTATTTTTAGTGTTTCTGACGTTACCCCGGATCCGACAACAGGTAAGGTGCCTACCGAATCCGAGCGCATCAAGAACATCGTTACCGCAGCAAAAACGGCTGAAGAAGTTGGGTTAGACGCTTTCGCTCTGGGTGAACACCACAACCCACCGTTCGTTAGCTCCTCGCCTACCACGACCTTGGCTTGGATCGGTGCGCAGACGAAGAACATCTTGCTGAGCACGGCCACAACCTTGATCACAACAAATGACCCGGTCAAGATCGCTGAAGACTATTCCATGCTCCAGCACTTGACGGGTGGGCGTGTGGACTTAATGCTCGGACGTGGAAACACAGCACCCGTGTACCCGTGGTTCGGTAAGGATATCCGTAAGGGGATTGAATTATCTGCCGAGAACTATGGTCTTTTGTACCGCTTGTGGCACGAGGATGTTGTGGACTGGAAGGGGCAGTTCCGCACTCCCTTGCAGCAATTCTCCTCAGTTCCTCGTCCGCTTGATGGCGTTGCCCCCTTCGTTTGGCATGGTTCAATCCGTTCAGCCGAAACAGCTGATATGGCAGCCTATTACGGGGACGGGTTCTTCCATAACAACATCTTCTGGGGCCAAAGCCACACCGCAGAACTCATTAATTACTACCGTCAGCGTTGGGAAGCTCATGGCCAAGGCCGTGCTGACCAGGCAATCGTGGGTATTGGTGCCCAGGCGTACATGGCTGAAAACTCTCAGGATGCGATTAATGAGTTCCGTCCATACTTTGATAACGCCCCTGTCTACGGCCATGGGCCGTCCATGGAGGACTTCACAAAGATGACCCCGCTGACGGTGGGTTCACCACAGCAGGTTATCGAACGGTACGCTGCCATGCGTGAAGCCTACGGTAACGTGCAGCGCATTATGTTCTTGATTGACCATGCTGGGTTACCCATTGACAAGGTCATTAAGCAGATTGAGATTCTCGGTACGGTTGTTGCGCCTGCCCTGCGCAAGGAATTTGACGACAACCGTCCGGCTGATGTGCCCGACGCCCCGACCCACGAATCACTTGTAGCTGCACGTGATGCCAAGTTGGCTGAGGAAGGCAAGAAGCCCTGGAGCGAGGCCTATCGTTTCCACACGGGTGACAACTGGACGGGGTTGCGTGCTGAAGACCAGCGCTAATCCCTAACGGGCGCATGCGCGTTCGTACTCAACGCTAAACAAAACCCTTGGACCATCGTTGATATGGCCCAAGGGTTTGTTCATATCCCAGACCCACAGATAGGTCTGGTTACGGTTCGGGCATTAGAGTTCGTCAGGAACCTCAGGTTGCCGGTTTGTGCCAACGGTCGAACGCAACCCATCACTAGGAAAAAGGGAGCGAGCCATGATGGCGATGAGCCCGATGACCTCAACGGTGAGACCGGTGATGAGTGCCACCCCAACGGCGGCAGGTGGTGGTGGAAAGTACACAAACCACACGATCACCATGCCAATTGACGCTGCGGTACACCCGTACGCAAGAATCAAAATGTGCTTGAATAAGGCACTCCGGAATGTGGTGGTCTGTTGAAAGGTATCCTTCAAATGCGCTAATTCAAGGCGGCTCTGATCGGCTTCGATCTCATCAGGTACCGCAGAATACAGTGCTTTAATATCACCCATGGCCATTCCTATGCGGGCGTGTTTGTGGCACGGGATGCGGCTTCTTCCTCGCCGAGCCGGATGCGCTCTAACCGTTTTTCTATGGCTGGGATCGTTACCTTGAAATACTTGGCCATATAGATCTCATCGCGACCGTTTGCCCGTAATTCCTCGATCTGATCGGCAGGCATCAACAACTCACCGGCGAATTCATCGGCATAAAACTCATGTAGGTCGTAATCATTAGACGAGCGCGAATCGACGAAGGTGTATTCCAAATCGTTATTCATCTTGCGTTCGAAGTAGTGGCCAAGTTCGTGGGCAAGGGTGAAGCGTTGGCGCAACACCGGTTCATTCTTATTCAAGACGATGAAGGGCTGCTCATTCGGGTGTTCTTTTTGAATAAACCCCGAGATGCCTGGCTTTAAATCAGCTAATTGCACATCAATATCCAGGTAACGGCATAGTTTTGACAGGCTAATAGCACCTTTCTCATCATCTGGGAGAAAGGAATTGCGGACGCGCTTGGCCTCTTGACGGGCGAGGACCCAAATCCTGTCTGCCATCATGCACCTCTTCTTGCGTGATGTTGAACGTGTGTACAGGATAACAGGAAGACTCGAACAAAGCAATAGGAATAATCAAACGATTATCTATTGATTATAAATAATAGGATAAAATTAGTGTTATTACAGTATTGCTGCGGGGATTGGTAGGTGAAACTACCTGTCACGATGAGTCGTTGGACGGCACCACAAGACCCTGGTGCAACCGAATCAGGCGATCACATTGACGGGCTTCTTGGCGGTAATGGGTGGTAATTAACATGCCTACACCGGCTTGGGCGGCTGTTCGCAGGGTATTCCATAGCTGAGCGCGTGCGAGCGAATCCATCCCTGATGTTGGCTCATCGAGAAGCAGGAGCCGGGGTTGATGGCTCATTGCGCACATCACCGCTAATCGGCGTTGGGCCCCTAGAGGTAGGCGATATACCGGTGTGCTTCTAAATGGGGTGAGCTGTTTGCGAAGGTCGGCATCTATGCGTGTGTGAAATACCGTGGTCGTAAAGGCCAGGTTCTCACGTGCCGAAAGCGTGGGATACAGCCCCAAGCGTTGCGGAACATAACCTATAACTGAACGAGTCTGATGGTTTGGTGGTCCGCCAAGTAAGTTGACCGTACCACTCGTGGGTTGGGTTAAGCCCAATATGATGCGTATGAGCGTACTTTTGCCCGCGCCGTTCCCGCCGATGAGGCCTACTATCTCGCCAGGATCAACCTGCACACTCACATTGTCTAAGGCTTTAAATGATCCAAAGGTATGGGTGATATGGCGCGCATCAATGAGGTGTCCATGCAATGGTGCATGACTGTGCTTGTTATTCCACGTCTCTTGTGGATCAGGCGTATGGTGGGCGGCGGCTAAGAGTGCCCCGATGGTGGCCAGCTCAAGATCTACGGTTGCGCGGTGCAATGATTCGTTGGTGGGTGGTTGAGCCGAAGAGCTGAACCAATACAACTGGGTATGGCCACGCTGCCAGGACCACTGTCTGCCTGAGGTTTCTGCGGTAGGTAGGGTGGGCGTGTCTCGGGTTGGTTGCTCACGGTGTTGGGCCAGTGAAGGTATAGGTTCTTCCCAAATCGTGCCCGGTGATTGTGCAATAACCTCTTTAGGTGTGCCTTTGGCGAGGGTACGTCCATCATTTAAGACGAAGACTTGATCGGCCTGCTCGGCTTCATCCATATACGCTGTTGCGAGGATAACAGTGCTCCCGTTATCACTGGCTGTTTCGATCAACCGCCAAAGGGATGCTCGGCTTTCTTGGTCTACTCCGGTTGTTGGCTCATCGAGAAGAAGTAATGCCGGCTCATGCAGCATGGCCATGATGACACCGAGTTTTTGGCGCATCCCTCCTGAAAGCTGCTTGGCTAGGCGTTGTTCCGTGCCTTCAAGGTCAGCTATCTGAAGCAGTTCTTGTGTCCGTGCTTGCGCAACGATGCGAGGTATCCGATAAGCCCGCCCCATGAATGCGAGGTTTTCGGCCACAGAAAGGTGATTCCATACCCCAGAGGTGGCTGGCTGGTAGCCAATCTGATGGGCGGGCAATCCTGTTAAACACTGGCGTTTGTGGTTGGCTGGCACTGCTAACCGACGAAGCAAAGTGGTTTTCCCGGCACCGTCACCCCCAACCAAGGCACTGATTGTGTGCGGGGCGAAGGTTGCCGAAAAATGGTCAAGTGCGACTTGACGCCCATAGGTAATGGTGAGATTGGACAGGCTAATCATCGCACTGCACCGCCTTTGCGAAGGAGCATGTGCATACGAATGGTGGCGGCACCAAAGAGCACAATGGCCATACCAAAAAGAATTACCAAGGACATACTGAGTTGTTCGATGCTTGCATCACGCAACATGATGCCTCGAGATACTTTGATGAACCAGGTCAGTGGTAGGACATACCCAATCCAACGCACCTGTTCACCCATTGATTCAAGGGGGAAAACAAGACCTGACATGAGGGCTTGGGGTAGCACCACCATAATGCTTAGTTGGATTGCTTGGCCGGTGGTTTCTGAGAGTGATGAAATGAGGATGCCAACACCGAGTACAACGACAACAAAAAGCACGGTGAATATGGCGTAGCGCCAGATACTTCCAGTAAATGGAACCCCAAATAGCGATACGCCAATGGCCGTGATGGCACTGGCATCTGCCAGTGCGAGTGCAAAGTACGGGGCAATTTTGCCGAGAATGATGCCGGTTGGCCGAATCGGCATAACCGCAAGTTGTTCAAGGGTTCCTGTTTCACGTTCTCGAACAAGCCCAATGCTCGTCACGATCACGCCAATAAAGGTGATGACCACACCTATTAGTCCAGGCACCATGATCCATGAGGTCTTTAAATCGGGATTGAAGTACACGGTGGATAGCTGATCAATGTCAACATCGTCAATGGATAGGACCGTCGTGTCTGGTAGTTCCGGCGTCTCGGGAATCGTTGGGAGGCTGGGCTGTTGTTGCAGCTGGGCAAGTACCTCAGGGGTGAGCGGTCCATCGAATGTGGTGCGAAGCGTGTCAATTTGCGTGCGAATAGAGGACAAATCGCCTTTAAAGGCTTCTGCGCGACGGCGTGCATCCTCAATGTCGGCGCGTATTTCAGTGACATGGGTTCGGTTATCATCAGCGATAACACGCATCCATGCCCGCTGCACCGACTGGGCGCTAAAGAGTTCTGAGCCATCAATGTAGATGTGGGTGTACGTAGAGAGGAGGGCGTTATGGTCGGGCTTTTGGGCAACCACGATCGCGGCATAATCCTGGTGCTGCAATGCCGTTGATATCTCGTCCTGGGTGAGTGATGTTGCTGCACTGTGCACACTGAAATCGTCCTGTGCGGTAGCTGATTGGCGGAGCACCGCTTCAACATCGGTTTTACCTGGACCGGTGATCAGGATAGAGGTGCGGTCTACTGAGAAGTTTGCCGCATACCCAAAAATGATGAGTAGGACGATTGGGATGATGACCAACAAGGCCAAGGTTCGTCGGTCTCGGAGTAGTTCTCGAAGTTCCTTGATTGCCATTGCATACACCGCATTCACCTCCACAGGTCTATATTTCATTTCGTAGTGAAATAAAGTATAGACCTAATTCATCTCTTAGTGAAATTAATTCGTTTATGATGATGATCGGAGGTCATATGGGTGCGGCAGAGGATTCACAAATCACACCATCTCGACGGGGTCCTCGTGGCGGTGGTGATACAGCCAGAGCTGAGATCTTGAATGCTTCAATTGCCGTATTTGCAGAGGTTGGGTACCAATCTGCAACGATCAAAGCCATAGCGGCGCAAGCCGGTGTAGATACCAAATTGGTGCATTATTACTTCGGTACGAAAGCTGACCTCTTTGCTGCCACAATGAGTTTTCTCTTCGCTGATCTTGGGTTACGCGATCAACTTTTGGCTGTGCGTACTCCTGGTGAAGGTCAAGGGGCAAGGTATATCAAAACGGCGTTGACCTTCATAGAAGAGAGTGACGTTGGACCAGCGTTCCTTGCGCTTATCCGAAGTGTGGGAACCCACGACGAGTCAAGACGCATTATGTTGACCTTTATTGAATCAGTCCTGCACATGATTGAGGGCGGGGAGCCAGAAGCGCAGATGCGGTATCGTGCGTCGTTGCTCGGAACACAAATGCTTGGACTCTTTTTTGTTCGCTACATCTTGAAGAATCCTGTTCTCGCCAACGTGCCTATCGATCAATTAGCTCACGATATCGGCCCGACAATCGACCGTTATCTGGGTGGGTCGTTGTAATCAGTCATGTAAGCAGGTCTTTAAACCACAGAACGCGAGCATATGCTCGCGTCCTGGGTGATCATGTTTGGTTGTAATGATGGTCGATATGACCCTTGGTTAACGCTCAGGCCGCGTGAAGTGGCGAACCGGATTCATCGGTTTTGGAGCGTTAGGCTTGTGAAGAATCGGAGTCGGTACGTTCGGAGCCGGTGCTAATTCAACAGGTGCCGGTTGCTTTGGAGCTGGCTGAGCAGGAGCAGGCTGTACCGGGGCCGGCTGTGGCATCGGATAAACCGGACTTGGTTGGGGTGCATGAGGGGCTGGTGCTGGAACATGCGGGGCTGGTACAGGTGCTGGCAACGGGGCAGTTACAGGAGGGGCTTGCGGTGTAGGGCTGCTCGGGGTTTGGTTGACTGGCATTTCGGGTGCAACTGGTGCAACGGGGGTTGGCTGAGGTGCGACACGAGTGAGTGCGCTGAGCACGTTAATGGTCTTGCGTGGGCCAGTTGCTGTGTTGCGGACAGTATCTTGCAAGGTCGTGTAGCTGAGAGAAGGATTTGCAGCCTTCAACAAGGCCAAGGTACCTGAAACCATTGGCGCCGCCTGACTCGTTCCATGCATATACATGAAACCACCTTGGTGATTGAGCCCGGCAATGTAATAGCCCGGTGCCGTTACATCAATGTAGTCATTGGTGTTAGAGAAACTAGCCCAGTTGCCATCTTCCTTGATAGCTCCAACGGTAAAGCAGTCATCGTAGGCAGCAGGCCAGCGCTTTGGAGAACCGCTCGCCGCATCGTTTCCGGCTGAGACCACGACAGGGATGCCACGGTCATTCGCTGCCTTGATGGCACTCTCAACCAATGGCATTTCGGTCTTTGCGGTCATCGAGATATTGATGATATCGACATTGGCGTTAACAGCGGCCACAATCCCAGAAGCCATCATCGTTGATGTGCCATGGGCATTATCAGCCGTAATTTTGCCGTCCCAAATCGTTACCTTTGGCGCCAAACCGGCAATATCTATCTTATTGTTTGTGCCTGCGGCGATAATCCCTGCAACATGGGTGCCGTGGCCGTCCTGATCCCCCGGTGTAGAACCGGGAGCCACGTACCCACGAACCACGCGACCTTCAAAGTCGGGATGTTCGGCATAGACTCCTGAGTCTAGGACCGCGACTGTTACACCCTCACCTTGGCTGATTTTCCAGGCATCTTCGGCCTTGACGTAGTCAAGATTCCATTGATCCCAACGCCGCATGTCATTGACCCAGGCATCATTCGTCCACAGGCTAAATGAGGGCTCAGTAACTTGTTCGTCGTCGTGTTCTTGAAGGTCAATCTGGTCTGGGAAGGTGGCGACTTCTTCGGTTTGTTGCCCCAAGACCTTGTCGCCACTGAATACCTTTGTTAAGGAGAAGGTTTGGGGAGCTTCCTCAATGGCCAACGTGCCATCAGGACGTTCAATAAGGCGGACAATGTCGCTAGTATTAGCGAGTGCGGGAGTGCTAAGTCCGCCAGCGAATAAGGCTGCTGCTAAGAGTGAGACACTACCAAACTTGATCATGCCCAGAGTGACGGAATATCACTCTAAGTGCTTAAGCCTAGCTAAGGGTGATTTATTTCTACGTATAGTACGTAGTTTTTTCATCGGTTTTTTTGTAGATGGACGATGTGCTCAACCCTTAGGCATGATACCGCTCGCGTAATGGGTCCATACCCACAGTAAGAACGACCGGAAAAGGCCGGTCGTTTGAGTAAGACATTGGATGTAGTGGTCCATTCATGCCTCAGGGGCTGGTCGATGGTCAAAGCTAGTCAGCTAGCTGGTTGAGAATTTTGAAGTCTTGTTCGCTCCTGAATGGATTGCCGATACTGTTCGGCCTCTGGCTCTTCAACAAACTCGAGAAGATTCCCTTGGATAGAAAGAAGGACTTCTTTTACTTCGGCGGGTGTTACTTCAAAAAACTCTCGACGCTTGTTGATAAGGTTCACTCGTCGTGATGCAAAGTGGTGATGAAGTTCGGTCTCTACCCCAACAGCATCTTCGGTAAAGAATAGTGCGTGAACATCGAAATTGAACGGTACTGATGCATCGGACAATTCGCGGACGCGATCCATAGGGTCTAATCGCCGTATAAGCCCAATTTTAACTATGCGATCACCAAATGAACCGATATTAGAAATAACATACACATACCCAGCTCGAATATTGGCAGCTCGATAATCTACCTGCTCAATCGCATGGCCAATTTCTGATAGTTTGTCTTTAATTTTTTGAGCCTCATGCTCATTACCAGATGTTTGAATACGATCTAAAATAGAGAGGTAGTGTTGTTGTTCCTTATACAACTTCTCGCGTTCACGTTTGAACTCTTCTTGAGCTTTTCGCTCCTCTCGTAGGCGTCTACGCTCTTCCCGATTTGCCTCTTGTTCAGCTTTCTTGGCATTTTGATACTGTAGTGTTAAATGAAGTTCTTGGAGGCAAAGGTTGTGATACTCATCTGTGATATTTAAATTGATCATTGCACCTAGTCGCGCTATTTGGCTACGTGCACGATCAATACGTTTCCGAGCGGCATCACCTTTTCCTGCCTTTACCGTTAAAATACAGTTCTCAACTGTTGCATTGTAAGACTGTAAGCACATTTTAGACATATCGCTAATGAATTTTTTACCTTTTTTAGAAGAGTTGTTGTAGGTGAAGTGATTGGCGGCAACTGTTGCCATATTACTTTTTACTAAGTGTTTTTTGTAGTCTTTTATACTTGATAATTGGCTTTTTAGTTGGATGGATGATTCGGCAGGATTGGAGTACTCCAGTAGTCCGGCATCAAGGTAGGTTGAAGTCATAAGATAGACTTCATTAAGTTCATCAATTAGTATTTTTATTTGATTATATTCGTCCTTAAGGTGGTTGAGTCTTTCCTCTGATTTAAGCACTTTTGTTTGAAGCTTGCTAAGCTCTTTTTCTTTTACGGATTGATAGTTTCTTGCCTCCTGATCAATCTGATTAATATAACCCTGTAGGCTTTCATGAGCTTTTTGTTTTTCAGTTTCTACGTAGGTTTTGGTCGATTCATACGAAGACTTCAGCTGTTCTTGCTGAAGATATAATTGTTGAACAGCTGCTCGGACCTGGTCCGCACCCTCTCCACCAACAGTAGAGAAAAGTTGATTGATACGGTTTAGTTCTTGCTGCAATACACGATTCTGCGATTCGAGGGCAAATATTTGTTGGGTAAGGACTGCGTTGCTCTGTGTAAGCTCTTCAATTTTTTTACGCCCGAAAATTGGCATAGTGGCACCTTTAGAAACATTAAAGCCAGTAGTTCTAAGGATTCAATCGGAATGCAGGGAGCATTTTTGATGATCTAGGCCAGGTATTTATTAACTAGCCTAAAAAGTAAACGACCGGCATGGGCCGGTCGTTCTTGCAGGGAACAAGGTTCAGTTTGTGTAATTCGTGCTTAGCCATTCCTCAGCAATTTTGTCTGCAGGGAGCTGGTCATTCACGCTCTTCATGTTCATTTGAATGAGCTGATCAGTTTCGAGCTTGCTGTTGATTTCATTAATGGTTGTCACGGCTTCTTCGGGAAGGTCAGTACTGCCGATGGCAACAATATTTGAGGCGGTGAAGAGCCCTTTATCGTCGTTGAGAGAGACGAGGTCATTTTCAGCGAGTGAAGGTGACGCCGTGTAGACGATCGCCATCTGAACGGTACCGTCCTTGAGTGCTTTCACCGTGAGCGGGCCACCACCATCTTCGATAGGCGTGAACTTCACCTCAACGTCGGTGGCTTCTTTCAAGCCCTTAGGTCCAAATGGGCGTGATTCGAGCTCCGAATTAGCCGCAACAGTGATTGGGTCCGTCACCTTCGTGATATCCGAGAGGTTCTTGAGCCCCCATTTATCCGCGAATGCTTTACTGACGGTATAAGAATCCTGGTCGGCGGCTGGCGCCATACTCAATACTTGCAGCCCCTGTGGAGTGGTCGCTTTGAGTGCCGTTAGTACGTCATCGGCAGTTGTTGCCGTGGATTCTTTGTCCCAATACCGAAGGAGAGGTCCGCTGTACTCGGGAAATAGGTCAATCTTCCCTGACTCAATCTCACCGATATAGGCCTCACGCTGCCCAATACGAAATTCGCGTTTGACATCAAGACCCTTTGCCGACAATGCCTGAGCATAGATTTCTGCGATAATTTCGTTGGAGTAATAGTCCTGAGACCCAACCACAATCGGCGAATTATTCGCACTGTCTCCGGTTGAAGTCGATGCACCTTCACTCGTACTCGCGAGCGGGTCACCGCCTGAACAAGCTGCAAGTGCGAGTGAAGATAGGGCGAGTACACCAAGAAGTTTGACGTGCTTGGATAGGTGCATGGGATAGTCCTCTCGTTGGATAGCACCGGAACTACCGGCTGAATGGCACTTACCTATTCTAGGGTGATTACCTTAATCGGTGGGAACCGCACGAGTGATTGAGCGTTGCTGTAAAAACTCAAACCCAATATCAATCGTCAGGGTTAACACCGTCACTAAGATCGCACCACCCAACATAAGTGGATAGTCCTTGGCTTTAAGGCCAGCAAAGATGTAACGACCGAGTCCGATATCGGCTGTGTAGGCAGCCAGTGTTGCGGTGGAAAAGACTTGCAGCATCGCGTTCCTGATGCCACCGAGTATTACCGGCAGGGCTAAAGGGATCTCTACCAACATAAGAATTTGGCGCTCATTCATCCCGGAGCCTCGCATGGCATCAATAACTTGATCGTCCACCGCCCAAATGCCTGAGTAAGTTGCAGCCAAGATCGATGGGATTGCGAGCACAATCAAGGCGATGAGTGGAGCCTTCAAGCCGATACCTAACATCAATGCAACGAGGGTTAACAATGCCAGGGTGGGTACTGATCGGGCTGCTGCGGTGAAGGTCCAGATGAGTTTACCGGGACTACGCCGGTGGCCTAACCACATGCCAAGTGGGCCGATTAATAGAAGTGCAACGACAACGGCCAAGAGGCTGACGCCTAGGTGCTGGATAATCCGCATCCCAATACCGGATGGGCCTACCCATGATGAAGCTTGACCGAGCCACTGAAAGGCTTCTGAAAAAATATCCATTTCAGTTACCTGCTGATTCCGGGGTTGCCTTGGTCCAAGGCAACAGTAGCCCTCTTGAACTTCCCAACAAAACATCAAGGACTAGGGCAATGGCCATCGTGAGTAGTGTTCCGGTCAGGACCTCGACGACAATGCCACGTTGAAAGCCATCAGTGAGGAGGCTCCCCAAACTTGAAATACCGACAAGTGCACCAATGGTGACGAGGGCAATGGTTGAGACCGTTACGACCCTCAAGCCTGAGAGGAGAAGGGGGGCTGCCAAGGGAAGGTCAACCTGCCAGAAAATACGCATTTTGGAATACCCCATCGCAAGTGCAGTATCTCGGAGTTGAGGATCAACGGCACCAAAGGCATCGGTGGCAGAGCGTGCCATAAGGGCTACTCCGTACACCACCAGGGCGATAATGACGGTGGAGTAGGAGCGTAAGGATGTCCCGAAAAGAATTGGAATGATAATAAGTAGCGGCAGCGCGGGGATGGTGTACAACAGGGACGCCATATTCGTGAGCACTCGACCGATCTTTGGGTAATTAAACGCAATACGACCGATGGGAATAGCAATAACAAAGCTCAAGACAATCGCTGGGATAGACAGCAATAAGTGCTGCACAAGGAGCTCAAGAATCATCTCGTGATTTTGGAGTATCCAATTCATTCGCTGATAACCCCGATCGCACGGTCGGACTCATCAACCACGATGTTGCGCCCATCCTCATTCACAATGTGAAGCATCCGTTCATGGTGGAAGTCGCCGATAAACGAGCTCACGAATTCATCTTCCGGGTGCTCAGAGATCTCTTGTGGCGTTCCTACCTGTGCGACCTCGCCACCTTTCTTCAAGATAACGATACGGGTACCCAAATAAAACGCTTCTTCAATATCGTGGGTGACAAACACAATGGATTTGTCAAGCTTCTCCTTGAGCACCTTCACTTGGTCCTGAAGCTCTCGGCGCACGATCGGGTCAACTGCACCAAAGGGTTCATCCATTAACAAGATGTCACCTTCGCAGGCTAGTGCCCTGGCGACGGCTACCCGTTGTGCTTGACCGCCAGAAAGTTGGGTGGGGTAGCGCTTCCACATGGACTGGTCAATACCGACCATTTCAAGGTACATTCCTGCCTTATCACGGGATTCGTTCTTCTGGTAGCCCTGAAGGATGGGCAGGATCGCTACGTTCTCAAGAACGGTCTGATGAGGCATCAACCCAGCATTTTGAGGTACATACCCGATATTGCGCCTGAGGATTACAGGATCACGCGAACTCACATCTTCATCATTAATCAGTACCTGACCCTCGGTTGGTTCCTCCATCCGGTTAATCATGCGAAGCAGTGTGGTTTTGCCTGAACCAGATGACCCCACAAGTACAAGCGTTTCACCCGTGGAAATCTCCAGTGAAAAATCCTCGACTGC
The DNA here is from genome assembly GCF_036336025.1 of Stomatohabitans albus. Taxonomy (NCBI): domain Bacteria; kingdom Bacillati; phylum Actinomycetota; class Nitriliruptoria; order Stomatohabitantales; family Stomatohabitantaceae; genus Stomatohabitans; species Stomatohabitans albus. Next base: position 602,161 of record NZ_JAYKKE010000001.1, on the reverse strand, counting down.
CTTAGCCCCGCTGGGGTAGATCTTTGAGACCGAATTGAAGGTGATCATGTTCTTAATTTAGCGGCCTACGCCCATAAGGCCATGACACTATTGGCCGTAAGATAGCGTATTGCTGAAGTGCTATGCCTTGTTGAATGGCGTTGGAGGCAGAGAAGACGTAGGAAGAATTAGGTCAAAAATAGATGATATATGGGTAAGTATCTAATACTTAATATCAATAATAGTCGTTAATATTGGCTGACTATTGATAGCCAGCCAATATATTGTTTACCGTATTCAAAAGAATGTTGAGAAAACGGTTTACTTACCGTTTACTTCTTTGTCTACTTTTAAGACTTCTTTTTCAGGCAGAAGTACAACTTTTCGGTCTCCGACAGGCTTTTCGAGATCAACGCTCTGACCTTCTACCATCAAGATAGCTCTGCATGCTTCTGGTGCGTCTTCTCGATGGCCCTCAACAAGCCCAACCATGACCTCCTTGTCCGTCTCTTTTACGACAGGTCGATGGCCATAGCATTTATCGTCGCCAGCGATATAGATCAGCCGGAGTTTGTTGTCGCGCTTAACTACAAGGGTGTCGATTGACAAGGCGTGCTCGTCTTTCAAGTTCTTTGCCGCTGTGGTGTCTTTAACTTCAGATGGATTAAATCCAAACGGCAACTCATCTTCACCGGCGTTCATATCGTCTTTGCCTTCAACAATGATGTGGGTGTTCACCTTATCCTCTCCTTCCTTCCGATTGGGTTTTGGTTCACGATCGGGGTAGGTGATGGCGTCATCGGATTTGATGTCGTCAGGGTAGGTGATGGCATCGTCAGATTTGATGTCGTCGGGGTAGGTGATGGCATCATCTTCGATCTGGTCGGGATAAGTAATGGCGTCGCTTTTGTCTTGGTATGTAGTTGTGGCGATATCGTCGGTTCCAGAGCACCCTGCAAGTAGTGCAAGTGCGCTTAGTAGGATGGCGATTTGATGGGGGCGAAATGGTGTATTCATAGTCGGACCTTAATTGAAGTGGGGAGCAACGTGCTCGTGAACTGAATACATCAAGTAGAGCAACAGAACCGATACTCATCAACTAAAATAAGGGTTTTGGAGTCTTTAGTTATAAGTAACTTAAGATTCTATTAAATAGTTTTCATGTTATGTCTGCCTAAGGATTAGTATTAGTGAATAGGTTTTACGAAATGATGACAATGAGCCTCGTACTGAGGAATGGCATCATTGTTGGCCGCTATGTCCGCCAGAGGTATCGAGAGCACGTTGGGTTGCGCTTTCGGTACGACCTGGGTTTTTAGCCTTTAGCTGTTGTGAACAATCGCCGTAGATATGGGAGCTGTTTGATAGGCGTTTCGCCTTCGTGAATGGAGCATTGATGGTAGTACGGCAGATTTGTGGACTCATCAGCGCGGGAGCATTGCTCTTAGCTACTGCGTCGCCCGTGATGGCGGCGGGCAAAGACCCGTTCTGGGATGATCACACCCAAACGATGCATGTCCAGATTCAAGCGGTTGGCGATATCAACTCCAGAGGCATGTTGTGTTCTGGGACCGTGGTCTCGGACCAGCATGTATTAACCTCTGCTCACTGTTTTGAAATGGGTAAACAGTTATCCGTTGACAATCCTGAAACAGTTCGTGTCTGCACCGCTCGTTTGCACTGTGCGGACGCCATTCGTGTTGACCTGTACCGCGAAGGCGATTTGGCTGCACTAACTATGCCGCCTGGCACCTATACGGGTATCGCATATCGGAAGTTTGGAATTAAAACGCCCAATAAGGCCCTTGGGATGTCCTTTCGCGCGTGTGGCCGCAATATCGCTGCCGAACGTAAGCGGGATATTGATCACTATTCGATGAGTTGTACGGCTGAGAATATTAAAAGCTATATGTATTCCATCCGTCAGGATGATGCGTGGCCCGGCGAGTTGTTGGACCGTCCATTTGCCTCTGCGATATGGGGGCCGTTTCCTGACTACCAAATGATTCGAAAAATCGAACGCCAAGAACACCGTGTAGTTAATATCAACGCCAAGTTGAACTATCTCTACGAGCTTTCTTCTGGTGACAGTGGCGGAGGTTGGTTCTCAGAGACCGAAGATGACGAACGCTTAGTAGCGGTCGAATCGTACGCAGGACCAGAGGATTTCGAAGTACCCGGTCAGCCAAGAATTGAATTTCCTGGAGCTGGAGCAGTGCTCCTCGAAGGTGAGACGCTGGATTGGGCGAACAATATCGTCTATAGCGGTACCACTCAGCCTGAACCACCGGCAATAACGTATGGCGAGGAGCTACCTGGCTGGGAACATGTGATAGCCCATGAAGAGGCTCGGTTGCGCCGTACCCGTCCAGATCTCTTTAGCGATCAATCTTCAGGGAATGCCCAACCTTCACCGCCTTCTGGGCCAGTACAGCCCCAACCTCCAACGGAGCAACCAAACCCGATACAACCACCGGTACAGGCACCTGCACCCGTGCCGGTGCCACCAACTATGAAACCCAGCCCTGAAGGGCCACCGCCTGTAGCTGAACAGCCGAGAACGCCTTCCCCAGCACCGACACAATCACCGCAGCCTGATTCCCCCGAACGGCGCATTAGTGACCGGCCAGGACCGGCATTCCCCCAGGTGAATGGTGATGGATATACCATCCCATTTATGCAGCGGTTCACTCGCACGGTTGAACCGGCTGAACAAACGCGGGTCGCGGGAGAGAACCGAGTTGATACGGCTATCAAGCTATTTGCCCAAACGGTAGAGGCTCCCGTGGCGGTCCTGGCTACGGGTCGTTCTTATGCCGATGGTCTTGCCGGTGGTGCACTGGCAGGTGTACTCCGAACCGGCATCCTACTTACCACCGCCCAGGGTGATGATGGTTTGGAGCCAGCTGTACGTGCCCAGCTCAACGCGAGTGGTGTTAAGCAGGTGTATGTCATTGGTGGGTTAGCCGCAATTGGCAACGGAGTAGAAAACTCACTAACAGAAGACGGGATCACATTCACACGGCTCGCCGGCTCCAGCCGATTTGAAACTGCTGAGCGGATTAATCAAATGATTGACCGCCTTGCACCTAAACCTGGCCCAACATTGATTGCTTCGGGGTCAAACTTTCCTGATGCGCTCGTTGCGTCGTCAGCAGCTGCCCGTCTGGGTGGAAAGGTTGTACTCGTCGATACCAACCACCCCTTTGTAGGTGAGGGCATCTGTGTAGGTGGCCCGGCCTGTGAAGCTGCACCGAATGCCACGACTATCATCGGTCAGGACCGTCTAGAAACAGCCTATTTACTAGCCGCCAGGCTGCCCTACTCGGGTAAGGTCGTTGCCGTTTCAGCCTCCAATTTCCCCGATGCGCTGGCAGCGGGTGCGTGGAGCGCCCGACACGATGCGACGATGGTGTTGACTGATGGAACGACCGTTGGTATTCCCCATAATGCAACATCACTCACGCTTGTCGGTGGTGAACAGGTCATCAGTCCAACGCCAAGTATTCGGTCCTAGCTTGACAGTACTGTGTGGGTACCTACGGATTCATTTGACTGTAGGTACCCATTCTTTGTGTTGGGATGGAGGCGGTAGGCTATGGTCCGAGCATGAAGGGGCCTGATGATTAACCTTATTCAAATAATAGGAATTATAACTATATTTTATTTTATTGATTTAATTATTAATAGAGGTAAGGAGGGGAAGTCTAGGTTCCGTTTCTTGTATATAGCTATTAACTTTATAATTATGGTTGTTGCGGGGGCTATCTCCGTTGTGCTAGCAGCTATTCCAATTGGAGGGTCTGCATTACTCATCGATGGCTACTTAGAGCTTATTGATGGAATCTTCCATTCAAAGTTTAATTCAACGAGCTTTCTGTTAATGATTTTTATCATTGTCTTTGTTGCTGGAATTATTCAGTTCTACTTGCGATTATTTATGATTAATCGTGGGTGGCTTAAGCGGCTGGGAAGCGAAGATATAGAAATTATTGAATATTTTATTCAATGGAGCACGATCTATCTTGCCGTCTACCAATTTATGTTTGATGGTATTAACCAAGTATTTTCTGAAGTTATTGGTGCATCGACTGCAAAAGATATGTTTCAGGTAATTCTAACCCCAAGAAATATCAACTTAGCCATGCAACCAATTCTTATTTCTACTTGGATTGCTGTAGTGATTGAAAAGCTCCGACAGCGGCGATTGCCCGAGCAGGTTGGAGCTGAATAGCGCTATGGAGTGGCCAGCATCAGGCTATTCGGCCACTCCATAGCTGAGGGTCAAAGGCTAAACGCCTGAAGAACTAGGTCAAGGTCGGTCAAACCCGCCTGGCGCTGTAATCCCTGTTGCACTTTGCCTGGGAAGTCGGTGATTAATCCGTCGATATCCCACTGAACAAATTTTTCAATGGACTCGTCCTTATTGACCGTCCAAACCACAACTTTCTTTCCAGTTGCACGAATCTCATCAATTTTGTCTTGTTTGGCTTCTTCCTCCTCCATGATGAGGAAATCGCCTACAAGGTTGGTCGAATCCCCGACACTAAAGAAATACAAGAACCCTGTGAGTAATTCAGGATACGTAGACTCCGCATACTGAATGATGTCGTAGTCCAGACTCAGGATAACCGCCTGGTCTTCAACGCCGTATTCCTTGATCATCTTGGCAACATCATCAACCATTTGATGATCGGCGGAGACACCTTTAAGTTCGATGAATAACCCAATTTTGCCTTTGGCAGTCTTGAAGTAATCATCAAGTGTCGCAACGGAACCGGATGGCTTCTGAGGGTTGAATAGATCCTTAACCGGAATCTCGGTTGCCTCTGAAACAGTGAGATCGCCAGGAGTTTTATCCACACCTGCAACACGGTTGAAGTCCTTGTCGTGGTTGATCACATACCCGCCATCTTTGGTGCGTTGAACATCGAATTCAGACCACTGCACCCCTTGATCGATAGCAGCCTGTAATCCTGCCACCGTATTTTCGGGTCCGAGGTCGCCGCCACCTCGGTGGGCTACAACAGCGATGTGATGTTTGGGGCGAAAGATCTCATCGAAAAAGGCAGCCCCGATCATGGCTCCGCCAACACTAAGCAGCAGGGCACCTGCGGTGAGTCCCGCCATGATTGTTTTTGGACGGGTGGCTTGCGCCCGCTCTTCATCGGGGAGATAGGTGAGGACGAGTGAATCGTAGTTGCGTACATCGCTCGGTTTTGAGATATGGAAGTACTGTTGCAAGAAAAACTGTGTTGTCAATTTCAAGAAGAACGGCAATGCCAGGAATGTTACAAACGCAAGAAGTGCAGCGCCGATAAGTAACAAGAGGACTAAACCAAATCGGCGTGCCAAGATTTCGATATTCAGCCCATTTACCAAAGTTAACCCAAAATATGTGAGGGCAGCTATGGCGATAAGCGTGATAGTTACGATTAATGATGGTGGCAAAATATGTTTGATATAGCCCCAAAGATTGTGACGCATAAACACAAAGGATCGCTTCATCGCTACATAGGGTGAGACTTTTTCAAGCAGCATGATGTGGAATGTGAACTGCAAGAAAACACCAAGCACAATAAAGACACCGATAGCAACGTAATACAGTGTGCTATAGAGCGGAGATCTAAAAATTACATCAGTAATAAAGTTTGGAATTTTGAATTGGCTGAAGGCGCCAACAGATATACCAACGCCACTAAGCGGTACCACGAGCGCAATATAGGCAACTAAGAGAATGACTGATGGGTGTAGAAAGAGGGGCAGTGTCTTAAACGCTGCGATGAGGGTCTGTCGCGCATTTGGTCGATAGCCTCTGGTTCGTTTTGTGGATTCAATAATCACAAATGCCAGGATGTCGGTGGCGATCGCAACAACAATAAACACGATCCCAATTGCCAACAAGGCAAAACCCTGAGGGCTAAGTAAAAATGAAATGTAGTCACCGCTACTCAATGCTGTTCGGCCAGATGACCTAATCAGCCATTTCATGATAACTGAAAATGCTGGAAGAACTAAGAGAGCCAGTATTGGTTTGGTCAGTAGCTGGTACTTAATAAAGAGCCAGTTATCTAGCCAAAAGTCATTGTCGATAGAAATTGGTGGAGCAAATGCTTGCTCCTCGTTGTTATTTTGCTGCATGTGGTCTTCTCTTTCATTCTTTCGGCAAGACCAGCCGTATCTCACGCCAACTATGGTGAATGTGCTACACCATGTTCTAACGATTATTAAAATCCTTGGAACCATGGCAAGTTTCCAAACCTAGCACCATTTCCTTGATATAGTTGAAAATCAAACAGATTACACTCTGTTATTTTTTAGTACTAGAGAGTAAGTACATGTAGGTCTTATATATAATATAATATTTCTATATCATGCAGAATATTGTAATTTCATGTTATGTCGTTAGAGTTATTGTTCGTCTTGGGTTTACTCTGACCTGATCGGAGTAATCAAAAGCTCAGCCGGGCTCCGTCCCTCCACTTGATTGAAGGCTTCTCGCAACTGCTTTGGGTGGTTGGTGATCAGGCCATCCACTTCATTGGGTACGGTCAGCGCAAGTTCTTTGGGCGGCTCTGCGGAACGGTAGAGCACTTGAATGTGCTTCGTCTTTAATGCCTTTAAGGTCTCCTCGGTGGCATTAAATCGTTCGATCACAATCGTGTCTACTGGCAATGCCGACAGGTCCCCAAGTGCAAAATCGGCAATATACCCAGTAGAGACCGTTGGGTTATGGCGGTGGATATCAGCCAGCAACGAGTAATCAGTACTCAGCAACGTAGCCTCTGCGAGGGTCGATTCTTGTTCAAGCACATCAATAAGCGCATAGCTATCGTGCGCTGTGATGTGTCGAGGAAGAACCACAAATACCCTTGCCTGTCCTTTGGCTACTTGGGTCACGATGGATAAGGCCGTACCATCAGCTAAGCCCCACTGTCCCTTGCCATCATTCCTGGCATCAACAACAATTCCGGTTGCGCCATGCTGAATACTCTCGGTGATTGCCTGGATGGATGGTTCCACACCGAGGTCATTTTCGCGGTGATTGGCAATGATACTGATTGGCTTTCGATCCACAATCACATCATCAATACGGACAAATGATGTATAAAACCCAACCCCATTTCCTAGAAATGCCATAAGGAGGAGGGCAGTTACAAAGAACTTTGGGTAGGGCGTAGGTGAGGCGGTGCGTTCTGGGAGATAGGTCAGATCAAACCCCAATGGGGCTGTTGCGGTTTCATCCGTTTCAGGTGGTGTGTGGTATGTGATGAACTGTTGGGTGCTATTTCGTATCTGAAGCGGGAGCAAGATGAATACCAATACCCCATTTGCTTGAATGGCACCAACAACCCCAATGAGTGAGATAAATGATCGGAGTTTGGCCGTTACTGCTGCTCCCTGGTAGGCCGATAACACGAACGCGGCAAGAAGGACAATGCCAGCACCAATGGCCACAGTTTTACCTGAACGTGTGATCGTTTCTTTTGCCAAATTGAGGCCATTTATCCACATGAACTTCATTGAACGTGTCATCCCTTGCCATGGGGTTGCATAGTCCAACAGGATGTAGTGGAACGTAAACATCAAGAAGTAGCTGAGCACCATAAATCCAATGACAGCCACGGCATAGGCATTGGAATAGCTTGAATTTGCTTGGATGACCTCTTGGATATCAACAGGAAGAGCGAATTGCCGAAGTGGCCCGATGGATAACCCAACACCACTAAGAGGAACGATCAATCCCATATACGCAATGAGCAATACCGTAGATGGAACGAAGTAGCGTTGAGATGCTCGGATGGCTGCTCCCAATGTGGCAAACACCCCGGGTTGCCCACCACGCAACACACGTGTTGCTTCCATGATAATGAACGCTGAAATCTCGGTTGCGATAGCAAGAACAACGAACATGCTCAAAAGGACTATAACCACAATCCCTTGTGGGCTAAATGCAAGAGAAAGTAAGTCATCTCGTCCGACAATGGGTTTACCCACACTTGCAATCGTTGTGTTGATGCCCACACGAATAACTGGCAAGACACCAAAGAGCAACAATACTTTTGTGACGATGTGGTAACGCACATACAACCAAAGGTCAGCCCAGAGACGACTTGCCATATCAGGAGTCTGGCGAGGTGTAACAGTTGACTGTGGTTCTGTAGTCTGACCTGGCATTGAACCTATCCTAAACGACGGTGACCAGGCCATCTGGCGGGTGATTACTGCACAAGATTTCGTAACCCATCATACCAGGTACGGGCTGCGGCATAGTCTGCGTCTGATTCACCTTGGGGCTTAGATGGTGATGGCGTGCCATCTGCTCGCGCAACCGAGCCAAGGACGCGGATATCACCAACGTGACGATGAACAGCCCGAAGTGCATTCCCGACGTGGTTATCTTCTACATGGCCTTCAAAATCAATGAACATGGCATAGTCCCCAAATGCACGTCGTGTAGGGCGACTCACAATGCGGGTCAAGTTAATACCACGGCTAGCGAAATGGCTGAGGACAGACAGGAGTTGGCCAGCTCGATCATTATCCAAGAACACGACGATAGAGGTTCGGTCGTGGCCACTCAGGGGAGGGAGGGACCGGCCAATAAGTGCAAATCGAGTGGCGTTAGTGTGAAGATCTTGGACAGGTGCCGCCACAATCTCTAAGCCCAACTGCTCGGCTAATAGCGCATTCCCAAGAGCAGCTATAGAAGAATGTGCCCCTGCGTCACGCACCTGAGTAGCTCCTTCAGCGGTTGAAGCCACATCAATGAGGGCTGCTGAATCAAGGTGTGTATCCAGCCACTGTGTGCATTGTCCGAGTGCAACTGGATGGGAACGCACCTCAGTTATTTCATCAAGTACGGTTCCTGGGAATGCAAGCAGCGCCATCTCTATAGGCACATCCGTTTCAGCTTGCATATACACGCCAGGAGGTCCAAATCCAAGCAAATCCAATGTTGCCGTTACTGCTCCCTCAACCGCATTTTCAATGGGCACTACACCCGCATCAACATGCCCATTTCGGACCGCTTCGATGACCGCCCGAATAGATGGAAGCGGAGATAGCGGCTGTCCAGGCTGTGCAAAGCGCATCGCGGCCAACTCAGTGAACGTACCGGCCGGACCTAAATGCGCAAGGGGTTTAGGTTGTCCATCTGTAACCGTCTTCATGATGGGCGTGTCCTACCCCTGGGGAGTGCCGTCCAATTCATCATCATCGCCATACCCGGCCATCGGGGCTGCACGGTGAGGTGCCGGTGTGTTGTGATCGAGTACTTCGATGTAGTCACCGGTGTCATTAAGGTCGCGTGGTGCTTCTGTTTCTGCTGTTCGATCAGCACGACTGACGGCAACCTGAGTTGAGCTTCCCGAAGGCCCTAATGCTTGTTTGGTGCGGTTTCGACCGGTATTCATGGCCTGGTCAATTGCGGCGCCCTCCTCACGAGAAAGGTGGTGGCTCGACCCCCCAGCACGCACTGGCTTGGCATAGGTTCGGGTTTGTTGTCGACCGTTCATTGCCGTAACCACGATGCCGTCACCATGTTCATCAAGCAGGGCGGCCGAAAAACTCAAGCGACCACCCATATCATCAAATGCGTCATAGCGAACAACACCGACTCGGCTCAAAGTTTTAGAAATCAGGCTGCGTAGCTGGCGGTTTTCTGCACTCATACCAGCCACTTCATCTCGGAGGGCTTCAACTTCTGTGATATGGGTGTCAAGCAACGTAATAACGTCTTCCTTGCGACCCTTCGAGAAGCGCCGGTAGGCAGCCTTGATCCGTTGCTCACCTTTAATGGCCTTCAAAGCCATCGCTAAAGATGCGACGCTGAGCAATATTGATATAACGAGCAGGATAAGGGTGGTTTGGTCCATCTGGCTCCTCCGGGGGAAACTTGGAGCGTATGTTGTGGTACTTACAGTGTGAACGAATGGGTTGTGAACTTACATGCCAATCTGGTGATGAATTAGTACGCCTTAGCAACGATTGCTAACAAGCCTGCTTCGTCACGGCTGCTTGGTTGTTCACCATTCTCGTGGATAAGGCACCGTACCGTCCATGCATCTTCGGCCAGGGTCGTTTCGCCGTCTTCGCCGAGGTTTGCCCACGGAATGCGGTAAAAGCCTGCGTAATCACGATCGACAGCATCTGCCGTTTCAACGTCCACGGTGCGTTCGCGCAGACGGGTTGCACTGGCTTCCTTTAACCGTGTTTGCATGACATCTAGCTCTTGTGTCAGTGCCCCTTCAAGCTCAGTGATTGAAACGCTCTTTTTGCCGTCGCTAAGGTCTCGAACCGCATAGGTGACCTTCTCCTCGGCGAGATCTCGTGGCCCGACTTCAACCCGTACCGGAACGCCCTTTAACTCCCACTCTGTTGCCCGACGGCCAAATCCTTGTTCGGTACGAATATCAGCATGAGCGCGGAGACCAGCGGTGCGAAGCTTGGCTACAAGATCATGGGTTGCCGGAACAGTTTCTTCCTTGATTGCAATAACCACAACCTGTTCAGGTGCCATCGCCGGGGGGAGAACCAAACCGTTATCGTCACCGTGGCTCATAATCAGCGCACCGATTGTGCGCGTACTCAAACCCCAGGAGGTCGTCCAAGCGTGGCGCAACTGGTTGGTTTCGTCGGTAAAGGTGATGTCGAACGCTTTGGCGAACTGTTGGCCCAAGTTGTGACTCGTTGCCATTTGAAGGGCTTTACCGTCTTTCATCATCCCTTCATGGGTCCACGTCAGATCAGCACCAGCGAATGTCTCGCGCTTGGTCTTCAGCCCGGCAAAGGAGGCGATAGCCATGTGATTGTTGAGTACATCTGCATAGATGTCCATATGAGCCATTAAGGCTTCGGCTTGGGCATCTTCATTGGTAGCGTGGGCTGTATGTCCTTCCTGCCACCAAAACTCACTGGTGCGCAAAAACAGTCGAGGACGCATCTCCCAACGCACAACATTGGCCCATTGGTTAATGAGTAGCGGTAAGTCACGATAGCCCTGAATCCATCGGCTCATCGCATCGCCAATAACCGTTTCTGACGTTGGTCGCACCACAAGTGGCTCAGCGAGTTCACTCCCACCCGCATGGGTCACCATCGCCAGTTCAGGGCTAAACCCCTCTACGTGGTCGGCTTCTTTTGTAATGAAGCTATTAGGGATAAACATAGGGAAGGCGACATTGTGGTGGCCTGTGGCTTTAATACGCGCATCAACTTCTGCCTTCACACTCTCCCAAAGGGCGTACCCCCACGGTTTAATAATCATGGTGCCGCGAACCGGACCGTTCTCGGCTAGGTCCGCTTTGGCAACAACATCTTGGTACCAGCGAGGGAAATCTTCGGATTGAGGGGTGAGGACGCGCTTTGACATGCCTGCAAGAGTAGACCGCTGAGTGGAAAGGGGCCTCAGCTAACTACAAACAGATTGAAAGAAATGGCAACCTAGGAGATGTGACCAATCAGCGAAGCCAATCATCATTACAAGATCTAACCCGCGTGAGTGCCAATCATGACCGAGGGGGAATGCCGTTCCCGAATGGCTTTCGGATGTGCTTTTTGTCGTCAGGTAGTCCTGATGCGGAGTCTTCACATGCCCATTTAATCGCACGATATGGCAATGTCGATCCAGGTGAAGCTGATGTGCTCGTTGTGCTTGGTGGAGATGGGTTCATGCTTGAAACGGTTCACAAGTATTTACATCTCAACATTCCGGTATTTGGTATTAACCGGGGCACGGTTGGTTTCTTGATGAACCGATGGACGGTGGGTGATATTCGTCAGCGCATCCAAGCTGCCCAGCCAGAGGTCCTGTATCCGCTGAAAATGACCGTTACCAAAAAAGATGGAACCGTGGTTGAAGCCCTAGCATTTAACGAGGTTTCGCTCTTGCGTCAGGAACGTCAGGCAGCCAAGCTCAGTATTCGTGTAAATGGAGCGGTACGCCTCCACAGGATGATTTGTGACGGCCTTATCGTGAGTACCGCCGCTGGTTCCACCGCTTATAACCTCAGTGCCTATGGGCCGATTATTCCCATTGGAACACCGCTACTGGCGGTTACCCCAATTAGTGCATTTCGTCCTCGTCGTTGGCGCGGCGCATTGTTGCCCGACACGGTTGATATTGAGATAGAAGTACATGAATATGAGAAGCGGCCGGTCAGTGTGACTGCCGACCATGAAGAGGTCCGCGATATTTCACATGTGCAAATAGAGCAGCATCGTGAAGATGCCATCACGATGCTCTTTGACGCCGATCACAACCTTGAAGAACGTATTTTGCGCGAACAGTTTATGCCCATATAGCGGGCAATCTGATGCTGTAACACGAGGTACTTGGAATAGTCCTGCCCGTATGTACAGTTAATTTTTCGCAATCATTTAGTTCCCTGAAGCGTCTTGTATGCACACTGGGAGAGGGCACGTAACGCCCGACTTCCCCGATTCAATGGAGTCCACTGTGCATACCTACTTCTCGACACGACCCTGGCACGCGGTAGCTGGAGTGGTGGCTGCGGCGCTGCTTGTAGCCGCAAACCCACTGACCTATTTGCCTGCTGACGCTGCGCCAGCCGCAACGAAACGCATCGCTGGTGACACCCGTTTGGCTACTGCTGCTCGTGTCGCCGAGGAGGCATTCCCCGGAGGAACTGACTGGGCAGTTATCACTGGTGCCGACGACTGGCATGCCACACTTGGCTCTGCTGCACTCGCCGGCCAGCTTAATGCTGCACAGCTCCTTGCGTGGCCAGACCGCCTTGATGAAACCGCCAAATCTCTCGACCGTTTGGGTGTAAAACGCATCATCATTGTGGGATCGATTTCCGAGGTGAGTGGTGCGGTGGAGCGTCAACTCCGTGAGAAGTTCATCGTTGAACGGCTTGCACCCACGTCACTCGGTGACGATAGCTATTACGAACTTGCCCGTCAGCTCACAGCGCGCACCATAATGGCTGCAGGCGGCCAAGCCGTGAACACGCCAGGGGTCATCCCAACAACAGACAATCCCACCGGTGCTGCCACGCCATCGCCTTCAGCATCTTCGTCACCATCAGCAACACCAACGCCATCACCTTCTGCCCGTGCAGCAAGTGACTCCGCAGTCTTACCGTCTACCGGTAAAGCACAAGAAGACAATACTGAAGACGGTAATGGTGCAGCCAACCCCACACAAGGTGGCCAGGGAAGTGGGGGAGCATCCACCGATGCTTCCACCGAACCAGAACCGGTTACCACGAGTGAGTCATCTCCAGCTGAAGACCAATCGGCATTCCTCAACCGCCCAAGTACACCGGTATGGAATGTGCCCAATACCTTTGCCAAGGTAAACGGTAAGCGGACAGTCTTTATTGCAAGTGGTAATGCTTTCCCTGATGCCCTTGCCGCGTCTCCTCTGAGCTACCGTGATCACATTCCCGTGCTCTTTGCCGACGCGCCAGGCAAGGGAGTGCCTGAACACACCCTGTTGGCTATCGAGGCCTATCAGCCAGAACAAATCGTGGTGCTGGGGGGAACGAGTGCGATTAGCCAAGACACCGTTACTGCATTAAGTAAGGCGGGTAAGGCTACTCAGATTGTTCGTCTTGCCGGAGCTGAACGTGTGGCCACGAGTGTTGAAGTTGCGCAATGGACGATCAGGCAGGCTGGCTTTGACCCACACACACTGAGTATTGCCCGAGGTGACGCCTTTCCCGATGCAATGACATCAGCCCAATTCGCGGCGCACCATCGTTCTCCCATCGTGTTGTCTACCGCGCCTAAGTATCTCACCCAGGTCCCTGTACAGTTTGCGTTAAAGCAATGCCGTGCGATTGACCGTGTTGTGGGCTTTGGCGGAAACTCCGCATTGGATGAAACCGTTCTCAAGGCAATGGCCAGTGCGGCTGGTTGTACTCGTCCGTCATCATTGCCTCAGGTAGTACCCAACCCGTCAACACCGAAACCAAAGCCAACAGCTACGACAACACCTGCACCAACCCCTTCCCCAAGGCCCACCGGTTCTCCCTCACCACGACCGAGTAACCCACCATCAGGGTCTGCAGATCCGTTCAAGCAAGTCGTGATGTCTAAATGGAGGATCCACCCCGAGGTCAATCGTCAAATCCGTCAGAACATCAGTGGTATGCAAGATCGGATTTCAACTTTGTCGGTGCTTTCCCTCCAAGGCACCCGTGATGGGTCAAGCCTCCCGCGCCAGGTGAACTGGGGCCTATTCGCCTGTAACCAAGTACGCCTTGACGGTAATGGCGTACCAATCTTCTCCGACACGAATAATGACGGTGTGGCTGATGGCCTTGGCCATGCCTCAAACGAAGGTATTGAGATTACGGGTATCAACGGGCGTAACGTTGCCAATGGCAAACTCCTTATTAACCAGCCAGTTACATCAGGCCTGACCAATGCTGTGTTGACATCTGGAATTGATGACTGCGCGTGGGTTGCGGCATTTGATCCGGCGGATGGTAACAAGATCCGTGTCGATAACGAGGGGCGCGCAACAACTGCCCTTGGACTTGGTTGGTTGCAGATTGGTAACGGTCCCAAGCCAGGTGAGCAAGCACCTAAGGAAGTTAACCCCAAACACATTTACACGGTGACACCTGAAAACTCGACAAAGCGAGCCGGAGATAGTGTTGAGCTAACCGTCAAGCGTAAGGATGGGAAACCAGTGAGTGGCCGACTTAGTGTTGTGGCATTGCCATGTAAGTCGGTCACGGTTGGTCAGGGTGATGTGCTCGTGAAGCCGGCATCAAACGATCCGCGTGCTGGAGCTGGCTATGGCAATACCGATACCAATGGTGCCAATGTTACGCACTTTATGGGTAAGCCAGATAGTCAGCCACGCCGGGTGTTTAGTGCCTCACCCGTCAATGGGCAGTACCGCTTCACAGTTCGATCACCCAAGGCCGACTGTGGTGCCTTTATGGCTATCAACGGGAACGGTAATGGCAAGCTGGACCTAGATGCCGCTGGTCGTCCTGTTGAACTCTTCGGTGTTGCTACCGTCCGCTGGACAAATTAAGACTCAATGTATTCGTGACCTACCCAGTCACGTGGCATAACGAATTAAGCTGTTGTGGTGTTTGTGCCACAGCAGCTTAATTCTTCTCCCGTCCTTGTTATTGATGGCAATGCGGTCGTTCATCGTGCCTTTCATGCTCGTATTGGGAAGTGGGCACAAAACACGTCGGTGGTTCAGGCTAATGACCATACCCGTCGTGAAGGTCTTAGCGGGGTACTGACGCTCTTAGCGGATATCGCTAATCAGGTTCAACCAGGGGCAACGGTGGTTGGGTTTGATACACCTGGTGGCAGTTTCCGCTGTAATGAATGGCCGGCCTATAAGGCCCAGCGGCCACCCAAATCTGATGCCTTACGTGACCTGTTGGCGCGGACCCCAGAGCTGCTTGATGCGCTCGGAATCAGCGTCGAATGTCACGATCCTTTCGAGGCAGACGACGTATGTGGTTCAGTGGCGGCTAATGCTGAAGGCCAAGGCCAGCACTGTGTAATCGCCACCGCGGACCGAGATGCCTTTGGGCTGATAACGGGATATACCCGTGTATTGCATCTTTCTCCAGGACTTGGTAACCACGCACTGATTGATCGAGACAAGTTGTACGCCAAATATGGCGTACAAGCGAACCAATACACCCAGTTCGCTGCTCTCCGTGGTGACCCTTCGGATAATCTGCCTGGTGTCAAAGGTATTGGGCCAAAACGGGCAGCTCAGCTTTTACAGCGTTATCCCACGATTGAGGATGCTATTCATGACCCCACCGGCTGCCTAGATGTACTTGGTGCTCGCCTCGGCAAAGCCCTGCTCGACGATTGGCACGATGAGCACTCAATGACACGAAGAAATATTGCATTGATGACGATTCAGACGAACGTCCCCATTCGCCCAGAAACCTATGCGGACCGTGCACCTGTTGACCAGGTACAAGCTGTATTGGAAGATAATGGCTTAGGCGCAATGGCCTGGCGGACGTGTCTGGCGTTCGGGGAACCAGGTGAACATCCACCGCTGCCTGATGAGCCATGGCCGTTAGCCTTTGGTGACGAGATTATTTAACGCTGTATAGGAACACTGTGTAAGGAGAAGCCGATGAGCGAACCAACCGCCTCCAAAGCTGGTGGGCTAAGTGCTCGCCACATTAATTTTTTTGCCCTTGGCGGCGCAATTGGTACCGGTCTTTTCCTCGGTTCAGGCAACGCAATAGCTACCACCGGACCCAGCGTGGTTCTCACATACTTCTTATGTGGCCTGGCCATTTTTATCATGTGCCGCAGCGTCGGTGAAATGGTTCTTGAACATCCAGATACAGGGGCGTTTAGCTCCTATGCGCGACGGTACCTTGGTGCCCTACCTGGTTTTTCCTTGGGCTGGTCCTATGCCATTTTGATGCTCATCATTGCCCTGGCGGAAATTGGGGCGATTCCTATCTATATGGCCTTCTGGTACCCCGATGTGCCCTCATGGATCTGGGTACTCGTCACCATCATCGGTATGGGGCTCTTAAACGCGGCTCCAGTACGTATTTTCGGTGAAACTGAATTTGCCATGACCCTTGTGCTTGTCACAACAGTCATCCTTTTACTGATCGGAGGACTCGGCCTCGCCATCTTTGGGCTAGGTATCCACGACCCAGCAACGAATATTCCCAATCTTGTTGGCAACGGGGGGCTATTCCCCAATGGGATTGTTGGGTTTGCAACCAGTTTTGCGGTAGTCCTCTTTGCATTTGGCGGAACTGAAGCGATCGGATTGACTGCTGCGGAAGCAGATGACCCCAATACCGCTATTCCGAGTGCCGTGAACCAAGTGCCTTGGCGTATCGCACTGTTTTACATCGGTCTTATCGCCCTAACTGTCGTTATCCAACCATGGAATACCGTTACAGAGGACGCATCTCCATTTGTTCAATCCATGACTGACCTTGGATTGACCTGGGCTGCTGGGGTATTCAACGTTGTTATTTTGCTCGCCGCACTATCAACTATCAACGCCGTACTTTTTGCTTCTGGCCGGATGATTGCTGGTCTAGCCGATGACGGGCTTGCAAGTGCAGCGTTGGCGCGCCGCAACAGTCGCGGGGTGCCGGTGGTCAGTGTATGGGCGCTCGTCACAGTGATGATCGTGGCGTTTGTATGGCACTTGATTAGCCAGGTGCCCTTATTCCTCCCTGCGGCCACATTGGCGGCATGTACGGCTGTCGTGTGTTGGATTCTTATCGTGCTCAGCCAAATTATTGGTCGAAAGCGCTACACCAAAGCGCCTCGATTCCCTGCGCCGTTCTTCCCGTATGCTCAGTATGTGGCGCTCGCGTTCTTTGTGTTGATGCTGGTTCTTATCGCCGTGACACGCCCAAGTGCCTTTGCTATGTCAATGGGATTACAGGTGGTGTTTGCCGTGGTGTGGTATCTCCGTTTTCGGACTTCAGGGCCGGCTATCGCAACCCCCTCAAGTAGATAGCGTGTGCTTGTCTGGCTCAAATGGTTGTGAACGAATTACACTGCCTGTGTGATTGATATTAAAGCGCTGCGCGCGAACCCAGAGATGTACAAGACCGGCCTGGCTCGTCGTGGGGTGGGTTCTGAGGTCATTGACCAGCTTCTCGCCAATGATGAACAACGCCGTGAGCTCATGACCAAAGAACAGACGTTACGAGCCGAAAGCTCAGCGTTTTCGAAGCGAATTGGTAAGGCAAGTCCTGAGGAGCGCCCGGCGCTCATCGAACAAAACCGTGCCTTGAGTGACCAGGTAGAAGCGCTCAAAGCGCAAGTTGCCGCCTTTGAGGCAACTCAACAGGACATTCTGGCTACCTTGCCAAACCTAGCGCACCCCGACGTCCCTGACGGTGGTGAGGATGACGCAGTTCAATTATTCACATTTGGGACTAAACCTGCGTTCGATTTTGACGTGAAAGACCATGTTGAACTCGGTACTGCACTGGGCATTTTAGATATTGAACGTGCGGTAAAGGTTGCTGGTAGCCGTTTCGCCTTTTTATTGGGTGATGCGGTGTGGCTTGAGTTTGCTCTTGTTGGACATGCGATGAGTGTCATTGAGTCCTATGGGCACAAACCCGCAATCCCACCAGTTTTAAGCCGTGCGGAGAGTCTATTTGGGTCGGGTTTCTTACCTGGTGGACGAGAACAGATTTATCACATCAATGATGATGATCTCTATCTCGTCGGTACTGCCGAGGCCCCATTGGCTGGGATGTTTGCCGACGAGATTCTCAACCCGGAAGACCTTCCGTTGCGCATGGGTGGGTTCAGTACGTGCTTCCGTCGTGAAGCAGGAACCTACGGCAAAGATATGGGTGGACTCTTCCGTGTCCACCAATTTGATAAAGTCGAAATGTTCTCCTGGGTCCTCCCCGAAGACTCATGGGATGAACACGTGCGCCTTCGCGATATCCAAGTTGAGATTCTTGAAGGATTAGGTTTACACGGGCAAGTTGTGGATATTGCGGTAGGGGACTTAGGTGATCCTGCGGCCCGCAAATACGACCTGGAATGCTGGCTTCCTGGCCAGAACCGGTACCGTGAATTGACCTCAACCTCTAACTGCACCGACTATCAGGCTCGCCGATTAGGTATCCGGTATCGCAAGGAAGATGGCTCCACTGAGATTCTGCACACGTTGAATGGCACCGCATGCGCCGTGGGGCGGACCATTATCGCCATTTTGGAAACCCATCAGCGAGCCGATGGCACGGTGGTCTTGCCTGATGCACTTGCTGCCCGAATGGGTAAGGAAGCCCTGGTACCCACCACATAGATAACGCACGTTCAAGTGTTGGCTTGGAAGTGAAAAAACGCTTCTGAACCAACACTTGAACCACGTTTACATCGGTAAACTGGCGTAATGTCACTGGTTTCAGCGCTCAATGAGCTCAAACACCTGCTCAAATCCGTTAATCAAGGTGTAAACATTGTTGACCAGATTGATGACTATTTGATTCCACGACTGAATCGGCTTGATGCACCGCTGCTCGCGGTGCTTGGGGGGTCCACTGGTGCCGGGAAAAGCACCATTACGAACTCTCTTATAGGCCAGGTAGTCAGTGAAGCCGGGGTGTTACGGCCAACCACTCGGTCACCGTTGTTGTTGTGCAACCCTGATGACCAGGCATGGTTCACGGCCGGAGGAGTACTGCCTGAGCTACCAAGGTCAACGGGGGCACGGGGCACGGGAATTGGGCTCCATATTGTCCCGCTGGCTACCATTCCGGCTGGGCTCGGCCTCATTGACGCTCCTGATGTGGACTCCTTTGAGGTTGCCAACCATGAACTTGCTGCACAGCTCTTACGTGCCGCAGACTTATGGCTCTTTACCACCACGGCCGCACGCTATGCCGATGCAGTGCCGTGGGGCTTTTTGGATCAGGCCGCACAACATGGGGTCGCTATCGCTGTGATTATCAACCGGATTCCGCCCGGTGAAACGGTTGAGGTCGTGGTTGAGGATTTTGAGCGCCTCCTCCATGACCACGGTCTTGGCCATGTAACCGTGTTCGCAATCGAAGAACATGGCTTACACGATGGACTCATTACTGATGGGGTTGAGGAGCTGAAAACCTGGATGTGGAATCTGGTTGCCGATGAACAAACCCGTCGCCAGACCATTGGCACAACATTGAACGGCGTGTTGGAGAGCCTCCCGGCGCGCGTCGAAGAAGTAGCCGCCCACTTGGACCGTCAGGCTGATGCGAGAGATCGCCTTGAAACGATCGCTCGGAATGAGTTTGAACATGCAGCCGATTCGGTGATGCTCCAAGCCGGTCGTGGTGTGGCGCTGAAAACAGAAGTGATTGATCGCTTTGTTGAACACGTCGGCACGTCGGGTTGGATGGACCAACTCCAGCGCACAGCAGGACGCTGGCGAGACAAGCTTGTATCCCTGTTTACCCGTGAAGACACGCCTGAAGATCTTGCCGCCCAAGAGATCGAGGGTGGGTTATCACTGATCGTTACACAAACCCTCCTTGATGCCCAAGATCGTGTGCAATCAACATGGGCCGTTGATGAGCATGCACCGACCCTCCCACCCATTGATAGTGACGACTTGAGCGGGCGTGTTGACGCCATGGTTGCCCAATGGCGCAGCGACCTGTTGGCTATGGTTCGTCAAGAGGCCCAAGGGAAGGTTGGGGTTGCTCGCGGGCTGAGTATTGGGGTGAACGCGATTGGGGTTGCCCTCATGCTGGCCGTCTTTTCGTATACCGGTGGGATTACTGGGGGAGAAGTCGCGGTGGCTGGCGGCACCGCAGCAATTGGGCAAGCCATGCTGAGTGCGGTATTTGGTGATCAGGCGGTTCGTAGTTTGGTGAAGGCGGCGGCAGAGGACTTAAAAACGAGGGTGTATGCACTAGCCAATTCCCAAGGCCAGGTTGCAGTCGATGCCTTGGCCGACCTCCCCACCCATAACGACAGTGCCCGCCTACGCTCCTTGGTTGAACAAGTGGCGGTTGAACACCACCGCGAGTTGCCCAGAGGAGGAAACACGGCGTGAATGTTCAAGAAGCGTTAGCCGATGTCGAGGGTGCGATTGCCATTATTCAACGCTATAAACTTGGTGATGTTCAGGATGCGGTTGCTGTCGTTGACCAGGCGAAACGACGACTGGGGTTGAGTCAAGCCCACACGGTTGTAGCACTTGCGGGCACAACAGGGTCGGGAAAGTCAACGCTCTTTAATGCCATCGTGGGTCATGAGGTTGCAACACCTGGAATGAAACGCCCAACCACTGGCGAACCATTAGCTGTGGTATTTGGCGGTTTAGATGAAGCCGGCCCCCTCTTAGATGCGCTAGCAATCAGTAACCGCCACTATCTTGAATACAGCCCCGAGGCGTTGATGGGCTTGGTACTCGTTGACCTCCCAGACTTTGATTCCTTTGCATTGAGTAATCGTGCCCAGGCGGAGCGTTTGATCGGTGCTGTGGATGCCATCATCTGGGTAACGGATCCACAAAAATATGCTGATGCCAGTTTGCACCAAGACTTTTTACAACCTATGCGCGGCCATGCTGCTGTCTTAGATGTTCTGTTGAACCAATGTGATCGTCTTTCATCAGATGAGGTGGCCACCGTAATGGCCGACTTGGCCCGTCTCCTCCGGGCTGACGGGCTAGAACAGGTTAAGCCACTGGCCGTTAGTGGGCTTACTGGTGATGGTATTCCTGCCTTGCGAAACCGAATTGGCCAGCGTGTTCGAGCCCGTGAAGCGATGGTGCAGCGGGTGCTGACTGACCTCCACCAGACACGTGCCCAACTCCCTGGCGCCGATAGCGTCAAGAACCCCCACGTACTTGAACAGCCGGTGGTGCTACAGGCGATGATTCCTGATCTAGCGGCAGGTATTGGGGCTGTCCAAGTAGCTGATGCGGTCAAGGCACAAACCCGTCGTGATGTATTTTTACAAGCAGGGTGGCCACCGATGCGATGGCTTGAACGATGGCGAAAGATTCCTGTCACCACAGTTATACGGCCCACCGTTTCACCCATGGCGAGTGCGCATGTAGCGAAGGCAATGCGAGCCGTTGCTGCCCCAATCGAAGCGGCAACAGGGCCGGTTTGGCGCCCTGCAGTTAAGGCGCTTGTTGACCAGGCACGTGAACCGGTGTTGGCTGGCCTTGACCAGGCGGCTTCTCGTACGCTCAGTCTGCCAGAAACGATGCCTTGGTGGGTGCGTGCCCTCAATGCAAGCCAACTCATCGGCATACTCGCGGTAGTACTGGGAGGTATCTGGCTCATCGGGTTGCGCCTTATCGGTGCGTTCTTGCTTGTGAGTACGGATACGTTGCGTGAAGCTGCACTCCCTATCGGCGCGTTGCCCGCACCTACGTGGCTTGTGGTTATCGGCCTTATTATCGGACTGGTTGCTTCGATGCTTGCGGCTGGTGGTGGGGCACTTCTTGCACGTCAACGAGGTGAACTGGCGACGCGCCAACTATTGAGTGGGATGCATGCGCTGATCAATACCCACGTGACTGAACCGCTTGCTGAATTATCTGCTGCTGCGATTGAACTCCACGAGCTTGAACACCCCGTTCCTTCTCACTCAACGACCATAAGACGGACGTGACCTTAGCAAATGATAGACACCACACTCCCGCGCTGTAAGTGGGCTCTTTCTTCACGCATCGAAATGCAGTATCACGACGAGGTGTGGGGAAACCCTGTTCACGATAGCCACCAGTTATTCAAGATGCTGATGCTTGAAGGACAACAAGCCGGATTGTCGTGGGTCACGATTTTGCGGAAGTGGAATGCACTATGCACGGCATACGATGATTTTGACCCCGAGAGGCTTGCACAATATGACGATGCAAAACGCGCTGAATTGGTAGCCAATCCCGGCATTATTCGTAACCGGTTAAAAATTGCGGCTGCAACAACGAATGCTTGTGCCTTTTTGACCATGCGCGACCAAGGTCTTGCGTTTGATACGTATTGTTGGGAGTTCGTGGATGGTACTCCGATTGTGAATCATTGGAAGGACCCAACCCAAGTGCCTTCGTTCACTCCCATTGCCCAGAAGATGAGCGAGGACCTCAAACGGCGAGGATTCAGCTTTGTTGGGCCTACGATTGTGTATGCATTTATGCAATCAACCGGCATGGTGAATGACCATATCCGTTCCTGTGCATTCCGAGGTACGGCTGAGTCGATCTGATCTCAGGTGAACACGGGATATCACACACCCCGTTCTCTGCGGTCGAATGCTGCACATTTGTTTAATCACCATGAACCTATGGAGCAATGGCCTGCTGAACAGCTGATATTCCAGGCTATTTCCTGAATCTATGGGGATATATATGGCAACGATTCATTTAACGTCGTGATGGTCTGCACGATTGTGCGTGCTCTTCGAGTAGGATACGTCTGACCATTAGATGAATGAGGCTGCTCC
Source organism: Stomatohabitans albus (assembly GCF_036336025.1). Taxonomy (NCBI): domain Bacteria; kingdom Bacillati; phylum Actinomycetota; class Nitriliruptoria; order Stomatohabitantales; family Stomatohabitantaceae; genus Stomatohabitans; species Stomatohabitans albus. The sequence goes on along the minus strand of NZ_JAYKKE010000001.1, from coordinate 579,256 downwards.
TGTGAGCGGCCTCATTTGTATTCGTGTTTTCTCCATGTTCCGGTTGAACTCAAATATGTAGCGCTGTGAGCATTTAGTATGAAAACAAATGAGCATTATCTCAGAAGAAAGATTGAAGTGATTAAAGCCAAAATAGTGGCTATAAAACACTTCATAGGGAGAACCTATAATCCTCGAAAAGGTGACTACCTAGCCAGATGGTGGCAAAGCATAATGGCTTTCGAATAAGGTTTCGTATCCTATTCTCTTAGCGGGCGTTGAAGTACTTGGCGTCAGGGTGATGCACAATAAAGGCATCGGTTGATTGCTCCGGGTGTAATTGGAAGGTGTCAGAAAGGGAGACCCCAATGCGTTCAGCCTCAAGGAGATCCATAGAAACGGCACGCATCTCAAGATCCGGGCAGGCCGCATAGCCGAAGGAATACCGTGACCCGCGATATCCCTGACGGAAAATCTCTTTCAGGGTGCTGGCATCATCACCATCAATACCCAGTTCCGTGCGTGCACGGGCATGGGCCATCTCAGCAAGCGCCTCAGCCATTTCAACACCTATGCCGTGTGTATATAAATAATCCGTGTATGCGTCTGCCTTGAATAGCTCAGCCGCACGTTCAGATACCGCATTCCCCATCGTTACGAGTTGAAACCCGATCACATCAGTGACCCCACGCTCAACTGGCTCAAAGAAATCTGCGATACAACGGCGACGGCCAGCAGTCTGCCGGGGAAACGTGAGGCGGTGGGCTGGTTCGGCGTCATCGGGATGCCGCCAGATCAAGACATCGTTCCCGTCAGATGCTGCGCGGAACCAACCATGAACCATCTCAGGAACCAGCCAGCCTTCGGTTCGTGCACGCGCAAGCACATCTCGTAGTGCCACTTCGCCCTGGTCAATATCCTTTGCCCCATACCCCCACTGGGTCCTAAACAAGGCGGTTTTATTGAGCCATTCAGCAATAGACGCTAAGGTCAGCCCGCGGGTAATTCGTGTACCCCAAAAAGGTGGTGTCGGGATCGTCGGTGCAGAAGGTACGGTACGTTCGATCACCTCATACAAGTCGCGTTCCTCACGTTTGACACCCACCGCTTTGACTCTGCTTTCAGCGATCTCGCGGCCCCAATTCTCCGGCACATTACCTGCTGCGAGTTCTTCCATAATTTGAAGGCCAGAGAAGGCATCCTTGCAATAAAACACAGGGCCTGGGTGTTCTGAACGCAAATCCTTTTCAACATAGGAACGATTCAACGCCGCCCCACCTAGCAGCACCGGAATACCGGCCATATTGGCGGCACGGAGTACTTCTAGGTCTTCACGCATCACCACGGTGGACTTCACTAATAGCCCACTCAAGCCAATCGCATCGGCGTTCGTTTCACGAACGGCAGCCATGATGGCATCAATAGGCTGTTTAATCCCGATATTGTGCACAATAAACCCGTTATTCGACAAAATAATGTCTACGAGGTTCTTACCAATATCGTGCACATCACCTTTTACCGTAGCGAGCACAATAGATGCCTTTGCTTTGGTATCAACCGCATCCATAAATGGTTCCAAATAGGCAACCGCCGCTTTCATCGTTTCTGCTGATTGCAGCACAAAGGGGAGCTGCATCTCACCGGACCCAAAGCGTTCACCCACAACTTTCATCCCCGCTAAGAGGTGTTCATTGATAATGTCCAGTGGGCTAATTCCAGCAGCCATCGCGGCATCTAAATCCTCATTGAGCCCTTCTCGTTCAGCATCGATGATGCGTGTTGCGAGACGCTCTTCAAGTGTCAACTCGGCCAGCCGAGCCGCCCCATCGTCGGCAACTTTGGCCCCTTCAAAGAGTTCAATTAGGTGCATTAAGGGGTCATAGTCCTCACCTGCGGTACCATCACGCCCAGCCGTTCCGCGCCGGTCAAAGATAAGGTCTTCACAGGTAATTCGTGCCTCATCATCAATACGGGCGAGCGGCAAAATCTTTGAGGCATGCACAATGGCTGAATCCAAACCGGCCTCTAAGCAGTGGTGTAAAAACACACTATTTAATACCTGGCGGGCCGCAGGGTTTAACCCGAAACTCACGTTTGAAAGACCGAGGGTTGTCAAACAGCCTGGAATCTCAGCTTTAACTCGGCGGATCGCTTCGAGCGTTTCCATGCCGTCTTTACGCAGGTCCTCCGCACCACTGCCGAGCGGGAACGTCAGTGTGTCAAAGATGAGGTCTTCAGCCCGTAATCCATGCTCATTAATCGCAATCTCAGCGATGCGTTTACAGACATCGACCTTCCAGTCAGCCGTTCGCGCCTGGCCGGTTTCATCGATAGCCAGGGCTATCACGGCATGACCCCACTTTTTAGCCAGCGGCAACAACACATCTGCCTTTGTGCGTCCATCTTCGAGGTTCACACTGTTGATGACCGCCCGACCAGCCATACGAATCAATGCGGCTTCAATGACATCTGTTTGGGTGGAGTCGATAACCAGGGGTAGCGTAGATGTGGTGGCCAATTGGTTGACCAGGGGCACCATATCGTCAACACCGTTGCGCCCTACATAGTCAACGCAAACGTCCAGGCTATTTGCCCCTTCAGCGGTTTGGGTCCGCGCGATTTTGAGCATTGCGTTCATATCTTCGGCTAAGAGATAGTCACGAAACGCCTTCGATCCGTTGGCATTCAACCGCTCACCAATAATATGAAAGCTGTTTTCTTGTTCCCATGGCACTGCCGAATACAAACTGGCAAGCCCTGGTTCAAATGTCACGGCTCGATCAGCCACTGGTTGCCGCTGGACGGCATCAACCACGGCCTTTAAGTGGGTTGGCGTTGTGCCACAACAGCCACCCACCATCTGCACACCGAGCTTGGTTACAAATTCATGGTGCGACGCCGCTAATTCCTCTGGAGTTAAGCGATAACACGTTTGGCCATTGATATTCTCTGGCAGCCCCGCGTTTGGTACCACCATGATTGGCAAGCGAGAGTGCTCACTCAAATAGCGAACGTGTTCGCGCATATCTTGCGGGCCAGTCGCACAGTTCAACCCAATAAGGTCGATACCCAACGCTTCGAGCGTATAGAGCGCCGCAGAGGTGTCAGACCCCAACAGCATCGTGTTGATATTGGCTTCGATAGTCACACTCACCGCAATAGGGACGGTGATACCCTCTGCGGCCATGGCTTCATGGCAGGCAACGACCGCCGATTTAGCTTGTAATAAATCAAACACCGTTTCGATAAGGAGCAGGTCGGCACCACCAGCCAAGAGGCCACGAGCCTGGCGGACATAGCCGTCAACCATTGTTTTCGTGGCAATAAAATCGAACTCATCACCTCGTTTGGCTAGTGACAGCGTCGGGCTTTTAGTACCTGGTCCCATCGAACCCACAACAAACCGTTCCCGTGAACGGTTGCTTGAACGGTATGCCTCATCACAGGCTTCGCGTGCAATAGCCGCACTGAGGCGGTTGAGTTCCTCAGTCTCCTTACCTAAGCCGTATTCATCAAGAACCCATGGCGCCCCACCAAAGGAGTCGGTTTCAACTGCGTCCACTCCGACCGCCAGGAACTCAAGGTGAAGATCACGGATCACATCAGGCCGGGTGCGAACGAGCACTTCGTTACACCCATCAAGCCCACCAAAATCAGCCTCGGTCAGTTCCTTCGTTTGCAAGGAAGCACCCATAGCTCCATCAAGGATGATAGGACCATCGTTAACCGTGTTGGCGAGGGCTTTTGCGAAATCTGGCATGGCACACCTTCAAAAAACAGAGAGCCGACCAGTCTTACAGGGAAACGGGCAGTCAACAGCGACTATTAGTGATTCACCCGTGCCCGTGCCCGTCCGCGTCCACGACGGGTCTTTTTCATATACATGGCCAGGTCAGCAAAGTGAACAACCTCATGAACATCTTCGCCTGCACCGGCTACGGCCGAACCTACTGAGGCACTAATGGTGAGTTCGCGGCCGTGCAAGGTGACGGTCTTACCAACCGCAGCTTCCAACTCCTTTGAAAACGAAGAGAGTTCCAGTGGGCGAGCTTCGGGGCGAATAATGGCAAACTCATCCCCGCCGTATCGGGCAACGACGTCGTCAGGTTGTGCGCACTTTAAAAGCTGCTGGGCCGTAAATTGCAAGACGGCGTCACCCAGGGCGTGCCCATACTCGTCGTTAATATCTTTGAAGTGGTTAAGGTCGATAAACCAGGCACTTGCCCCAACAGTTTTCAAGTTATCTAGGGACTGTGAAAGCCCGTAACGGTTTGATAACTGGGTTAGCGGGTCAGTTGTAGCAGAACGTTTGAGGCCGTCGTTGACCGTTTCGAGTTGGCGAGCTGATGAACGGTACTGCAAAAAGATGATGCCTGAGCTGAGTAACGACGCTCCACCAAGTATCCAACCCATATTGGGGGTGGGGAACCCACCAAAGATCAGTACTAAAACGGGTAAGGACATGACGGTCACATCGGCGCTGATTTGCCGTGTTTGGCGGTTTGGGTCTAACCGGAACAGCATGTCGATATGATCTGCGTTTGGTAGCCATACCACGAGCGAAATCAGCCACGCACTTGCTACGCCGAAGAATAGGGAGTAACGAACGAGATAGCTTGTGACCATCTCGGGCGTGTACACCGTGAGGTAGGTATGGGGCATCACACCCACCATGTCAAAGAAACTGAATAGCAGGATCGAAGCCATCATCAATCGAGCTGCAATCGTGGATCTGGCGTTATTGAGCACAGAGTCCGCTGCGAGAATGACGACGATGATGTCTTGGATTGAGTTTAGGACACGAATTTGCGGGAGCGTCAAGGACTCCACATCTAAAATCCGAAGCAGGCCGAAGGAAACAAATACGATTGCGATAGGGATAAATGTTTGGAGCTGAACACGTGCCTCACGGTTGTTCGTTGCCACGATGATGCCCAGTAAGGTAATCCACTGCAATTCAGAAAGACTAACGATAAGCCAAGTCGGCCAGTCGGTTGGGAAGCCCAAAAAGTTCAGTGAGACACCGGCCATCATTGTCAATGAACAGCACAAATTGAAAATTAAAAGCAGGATCACAAAGCGACGTTCTGCAAAGACCAGGTGGATGGTCAACGCCACGATACAGACCACATAGGCGAGTGCTGAGAAGTTAATCGACCAGGTCAGTGGAAGATAGACCGTGAAAGCAAGACTAACCACGATGGCGACAACCAACGCAACAAGAGCTGGACCAGATAGGCGCTGTTCAGCGAGTTGGAGGTTGGCCCGACGACGTTCTTGCATGTTACCCCCTCTCCGATACGGTTGGTTCGGGATTTAGGGGCGTTGTATTCACCCGAGCGGTTTCACGAGTCCGGGTGGTAGTAGATTTTGGTGCACGACCTTGTTTTTTCTGCTTCTTCAAGTACATCATGCGGTCGGCTTGCTCCGTGGCGGTCACAAAGTCCACCCCAGCATTGACCAAGGCGTATCCAATGGATGCATCCATTTTGAGCACAAGGCCGCCTTTAACCGTTATCGGTACTTGAATCGCGTCTCGGATACGGTCGCAGAACGTATCGGCGTCGTCAGCATCCATAATTGGACCGACAATCAAGAACTCGTCACCACCCCACCGGCATACAACATCTTCACAGCGAATGGAGTTCATGATCCGGCGAGATAGCACCTGGAGAACTTCATCACCAACGATGTGACCGTGCCGATCGTTGATTGGCTTAAATTGATCTAAGTCAATGAATGCAACCGTTGCTCCTGAATGGTTCTCATCCCAGTGTTTAGCGAGACCAGTGCGGTTTAAAGCGCCGGTCAAGGGGTCCGTGGCAAGCGCTACATGGAGCCGGTCACTGGTTTCCATTTCGCTTATCTGCAATACCCGGAACCGGCGAATAAAGAGGGCTGCTGCGATGATTGCAGAAACCGCAAGGACCCGGAAGGACGTGGCAGACAAGGAGAACATACCCATGATGGCGGTAAGTGGCAGGACCCAAATTGCCAGTTCTACGCTCCCGATCGAAGCTGCTGCTGAATTGAACCCAGATTTTTTACGATTGAACTCGCTGAGTGATATGGCTTCTCGTTGGGCGGTAATGCTCAAGGTCAGAAAGCTCAACCACAATACGGTAATGACACGCCCAGATGCCGTTTCCCAGGTAAGTCCTTCAACAAGATAGGAGACGGTTGGTAGCGCTTGGAAGAGTGTGCCAAACCAGTACCCTGACATAGTCAGCATGATGATGCTCGAAACCGGACCGATTGAATGCACGTAGTTGGAAGCGTCATAGGCGGTCAACCCGATTAGGAGTAAGCAAACAAGGTGCAACCATTTGATGGTGATCAATGCATCGGGGTTACCGCTCTCAAGTATGACCGCAATCGTGATTGACGAAACCATAATGAGCACTGGCATCGTGTTAGTGATCATGGCTGATAGGGTCCGGTGCGTTGTACTTGCAATCGTTAAAATCGCAGATACGTCAGCGGCCAGAATGAGCACGTTAATGATCAGGCTGGCTTGGGGGCCATACTGGATAGCAACCGTTAACCAAATTGGGAGTAACAAGGCACAGGCCATGGCGAAGAACCAGGTTGTTTTGTGCTCGGTTTCGTGAAGCAAAGACCCAAAGGATTCCAACGTCAAAAACAGACATATCCAAATAACGGTTTTGGACGCCCAAGTAGGCCCAAACCACGTAAATGCGGTAAGGACCGATGCCATCGCAGCAACTACTGCGATGGAAGGTACGTCGAATGACTCCTTAGCAAAGGGTTTGCTAAGCAGCGGTACCTTTAACCATGATGGCCAATTTGCCTGTTCCATACTCCTCGATTGCAACATCGAAGTCTTTCCTGCGGTCAGCTTGTCGTAACATTGTTCGGGTTTGACCGGGCAAAATATCTCCCGATCGGTAAATGGCGCGGAGTCGTAGATGGGGTGTGCTCTCTCGGTTTAATAACCGGCCCATGACGTTGACTACTTCGCGAAAGCAGTCAAACATGTCTCCATCGATACGCCCTGCGCTAAGTGCTTCTTCAGCAATACCTACTGGCATCATGACCAAAGCGGCCCCGGCATAAGCAGCCATCGCGAGATCGGCACTGACGACCGCACCGACAGACCCGTCATCAAGAATGAAATCACCTAATACAATTTCTTCTTGATCGGGACCAAACGGTATTCGGTCTTTTGTTTTTTCTACTGTGCACCCGCGCCCAAAGAGATCGCCAAAGATTTCTCTTACATCATCTTGTAGAGGCATAGGGATAGGGTCTTGTGCTTTCGCCATTATGTCCTCCCGAGCTACCGTGGATTTAGTATTCGGGTTAGTCCAGAGTTGCCATGATTTCTTTAAACCCATCGGCTGTAAACGGTTTGCCGATAGTGAAGTCAGCGCCGGCCTTAATCGCTTCAAGGCGACGGGCACCCGTTGATTCGGTGGTAATAAACCCAAAGGTCGTGTCTACCCCTAGGGCACGGACTTCTTTTAAGAATTGAAGACCATCCATATTGGGCATATTCCAGTCACTCAGAATGAGACTGAATGGACCTTCTTGCTTAACTTTTTCAAGCGCTTCAACACCGTCTTCAGCCTGAACGACTTCTGCATCAGCAAAGTCAGTTTGCTTCAGGGTTCGAGTCACGATCATGCGCATTGCTTTTGAGTCATCAACAACTAGTACCTTCATAGCATTTCTTTCGTTTGCGTTTAACTGGCTCGTTCAACAATTTCAACCAGAATGGGTTGATCGTTATTCCACATCCAAACGGTATTTGTGGTAATCGTTCCCGGGCTATTGACGCGATAGGCACCCGTAATTACGGTTGGCAAACTGAGATTGGCATCTCCAGTTAAATAGGCCTTCACTGAACCACCCAGCATGTTGGTAATCTCACCAAGTGCATCAGTGATTTCATCATCTGCGAGTTCTTCCGCGGGGATACCAAACATCATGGATGCAATCATTTGAGCCAGCTCTTCATTGACTTTGATGTTGATTGTGGCTTCATCTTGTCCATGAACATGGATAAGCCCGGTTCGCGTTTGAGCTGAAAACTCTGCCGGGTCACCTGGGTCAACATCGCCTTCAAAAAAGGATGCCCAAATAGTGTCAACAATTTCAACAATGTCATCGTCAGTACAAATCATCATTAACCTCTACACGCTCGATACCAGACCGTACGGCCAACCAGGTGACGTGAAAAGTCCATGTTTGGTACTCTGCGGGTCGTTTCTGCTCCACCTAGTGCAAGCCACCCATCATCGGCAAGATGTTCTCGTGCTTGACGAAGAATGCTTGCTTTTGTGTCATCTTCGAAATAAATAAGCACATTTCTTAGGAAAATCACATCAAAAGTTGGAAGGTCTTTCCATTCTTTTGCAAGGTTTAAGTGGGCGTACTTCACCATCTGCATTAATTCGTCTTTTACACGGAATCGTGCACCATGGCGGTCAAAATACTTAACAAGGAGACGGGCAGGCAGACCGCGATTAACTTCTAGCTGGCTGTACTCGCCTTTCTCTGCCTTGGCTAAAATAGATCGAGAAATATCTGTACCGATAATCTGAATATTCCAGTCGTTCAGTTCAGGAAAGTTCTCGCGGATCAACATTGCGATACTTAAGGGTTCTTGGCCCGATGAACAAGCCCCACTCCAAATCTGGAGGCGCTTTGTTGCTGAACGTGCCGGTATCAGTTCTGGTAGAACATTGTCGCGCAGACTATCAAATGGGTGAACATCACGAAAAAATGATGTTTCATTTGTTGTCATTGCGTCAACCAATTCTCCTGCCAGTGGAGAGGTTTGGTCTTGGCGAACTGCCTCAATGAGCTCAGCAATGTCATTAAAACCATATTGTCGAATAAGCGGCGTCATCCGACTGGATACCAAATACTCTTTTCCAGCGCTCAGTGATATCGCACACTCACGGCGCAAGAACTCACGAACCCACTCGTAGTCCCCTTGACTGACTTTGTTGTTAAGTCTCAGAGGGCTACTGGATGGGGCTGACGCCTCCATACTCATTTGCGATTCCTCGGGGTTGATAGCAAATCAACAACACGTGGTGCAATTTCATTCAGAGGAAGGATTTGATCGGCAAGATCAGCTTTCGCGACCATGCCGGGCATACCCCATACCACACTGCTGGCCTGGTCCTGAACGATGACATACCCGTCAACACTTTTAATAAGGCGTGAACCAGCTAAGCCATCGTTACCCATGCCGGTCAACATGACACCTAATACACGGGATCCAAAGTTCTCAACCGCAGATTCAAAGAGCGGGTCGACAGCAGGGCGGCATTCATTGACCGGTGGTGCTGTGTCCGTGGTTAATACGATGTTCTCTCCCTGGCGAGTTACATACATATGCTCTCCACCAGGGGCAAACCACACTTCTCCAGGTTTAACGACCTGACCGTTTGTTGCTTCACCCACTTTCACGGCGCTTTGGGCATCCAAACGTTCGGCAAGGAGGCGGGTAAACATTGCAGGCATATGCTGAACAATCAATACCGGTACCTCGAGATCTGCTGGTAACGCCGGCACAAACGTTTGCAAGGCTTGTGGGCCTCCCGTTGAAACACCCACCACCACAATTTCTGGTGCCCCATCACTTGTAACCGTTAACCACGAGTGGTCAGCATCTGGCACCGTTTGTTGCGCTGCCTTTGGCTCGGCATGAGGACGTATAGAAGGGTATGTCGTTGCTGAGGCTGCCAATGCTTTAATCATTGGAGCCAACTGCTTATTTATCTGGCCTGCTGTTGCCGCAAAGCTACCCGTATTCGACGGCTTCGTTACATAGTCATCTGCTCCAGCAGATAACGCATCCAATGTTGCACGCGCACCGCTTTCCGTGAGCGTTGAGAACATGATGATACGAGCTTTTGGAGCGGCTTTTTTGAGGAGTGGTAACGCTTCCATGCCGTTCATCACCGGCATCTCAATATCAAGGATGATGACTTGGGGCTGTAAGGTCCGGGCGAGTTCCACGCCTTCTTGACCGTTTTCGGCCTCACCAACAACTTCGATTAGCGGGTCTTGATTTAAGACACGACCAAGTAACCGACGAATCAGACTTGCGTCGTCAATTAACAACACCTTTACTGCGGAGGCCATAATCTCGTCCTAGGGATTTGCCGTTGGAACAGGATCGATCGGTAGTGAGAGCAACCGAAGTTTGTCTTCGATTACTTCAACGGTGATCGGTTTCATTGCGTACTCGTCTGCACCAGAACGTAAAGCACGTACCACGGTGCGTGGATCCGAATCACCAGTGACCATCAACAGTTTCATATGGTCATACTCACGATGTTCACGGATAGCTTCGATCATCGCGATCCCATTCATAATGGGCATGTTGTGGTCAATTAACGCCACATCATAGGCCCCATGCTCTTCCACTTTTTTTAGAGCTTCTTCACCATTGTGCGCAATATCACTTTCAAAGCCGAACCGAGAAAGTAACCGGCGCAATAGACTGCACATCGCTCGTGAATCATCTACCACAAGTGCGCGTTTCAAAGTATCTCCATGAGGTGAACGGAATTGATCGTGCCCATAAGTTCGGCACCGGAGCGTGGAACCTGAGTGTCGGTCAAGATCGTCCGTATGCGCTACCGTTTTGATGATGGCCGGGTTAATTCGCACATTAAGAACCTTGATTGGGCGAGGGAAGGACGAACCCTTTATCCCTACGTTTATTGACGAACCCGGCAAAGGGTATCGGGGTCCCACCCCGGCAAAGGCTGTTGCCAATGCGCCAGCCGTTGTGGACCCAACAGTCCAAGTACATGCCCCGGTTGATGGGACTGTTTTGGCATTGACCCAAGTACCGGACCCCACCATTGCTGAAACTTATTTTGGTGCTGGCCTTGCTGTGGATGCCGAATCTGGGCTTATCGTTGCACCAGTCGCTGGAAAGCTTCATTTACCATTTCCCACACTGCACGCATTCACCATCACGACCGAGACAGGTATAGACGTCCTTGTACATATCGGGGTGGATACGGTCCACCTCCCTCAAGGAACCTTTATCGCTGAGGTACAAGATGGTGACGACGTGGTGGTCGGGCAACCGATCATACGGTTTGACTTTGAGCGAGTGTGTGCCCAAGTTCAGTCATTAGCCACCTGTGTTCTTATCCAACACATCAGCGACCATGATGTAGAGGTACGGCCCAATGCGGGGAGTTTAGGTGTGTTTGCGGGTGACGATCTGTTCAGTCTCGAGGTTCGATGAGTCGTCAGTTTCATCAGGTGTAAAGGGTGGGAGATGATCACCTGAACGTACTGGTGCCGAGGGGTGGTATATCGGATCAGCAATATGCTCCAGCCAGGCCGCCATTACTTCGGTGTAGGTTTCTTCGGATTCGTTATACACCTCAACATGTTCAGCCTGGTCATCAATAACTGAGGTGACATGGTCTGCTTTTGAGAGCCGTAAGGCCGGCTCAGGACTCATCATCGTGTCTTTCATCCCGACAAAGAGCAGTGTTGGGAGGTTGCTCGTCTTAAAGGTATTGAGGTGATTGACAGTAATGACATGTTGTGGTCCGCGTACACCCATCCACCCCGATGTAGCCATCGTTAAAAAACGGTCTACCCCAGACGGCACTCCTGAACTATGAATAGCGGCCCGTAACGCGGCTGATCCACGAATAAGCGGTGAATCAAGAATGACTCCAGCGATACCAGATGGGTTGGAAACAAGGGCATCAGGGTCTGTTTTAGCCTTAGCTAACCAATATCCGATAAGGGATGCTCCTTGACTGGCGCCAAGCAGAATGACTCGTTTGGCGCCCGATTGTTGTGCATGGCGAATGGCCCAGTCCAGGTCCTCCCATTCCGTACTGCCCATGCGGCTGACCCCATCAGTGTGGGGTCCTCCCACTTGGTCATTGCGATAACTAATCGCCATAAACGGGAACCCACGGCTACAACTGATCGTCGCCATACGTAACAATTCTTCATGGACTGCAGAACGACCGTGGACGCCTATGACCCATGTGTCTGACTGTTGGGCTACCTGTGGTGCCGTCCATATTTTGGCAGGGGCAGTGCCATAAGGGGTTGGTACCGCTTCAAAACGCTCATTAAGGCCAGCTTCTTTAGCGCTGAACCATTGGTAGGTATAAAACCGAGCTCCGTAGGTACCTGGGGCTTCCTCTGGCCCAAACATACGGGTAACTGGCCGCTCACATCCACTCGTGCGTGAGGGATCTACCGGCTCGCTCAAGGGGCCAAGTCGATAGACAGAACGGGCTGTACGTATCCCTGTCAATGGAGTCCAAGATTTATGTACCCCAGGAAGAATGACGGTGCCGCGAGCTGTGAATTGCACGGTTGTATCTAACAAGGTTCGTGCCCGGGTAGGTGCAACAACTTGGGAGCGGATCACTTCTCCCAACACCATGCCGCTGGCAACTAATGCACCAGTTGTGATAGCCCCTGCAAGCGCGATACTCGATTGTCTACGGCGTTTGCCCATCATCTCCTACCCCTCAGATGGCGAAAAACTCGGCGGTGGGACCAGAACCTTTGCCAGGCTCACAAGCAGTTCGTCTTGGAGTGTTTCCGCTTCGCTCGCTGATGTGGTCTTATTGGCCATCATGGCAAGGGTCCAGACTCCGTTTTGGCGATCTTTGATGGCACCCACATAGGTGGATACATCGTCAAGGGTGCCGGTTTTTCCCATCCAACGGCCCTGTGCTGGTGTGTTTTTTAACCGGTTTGTCGTGGTGCCTGTTTCCCCCATGAGGGCCAAGGTTCCTAACCAGTCTGGGTCGGTATAACCCATGTGCAGGACAATCTGGGCAAGTTGCATGGCTGAAACTCGGTCATCACGACTTAATCCGGAACCGTCCTCCATCACCATATTGGCCGTATCAATACCGAGCTGTTCCATATGGTCAATAACGACGTTGGACGCAGATTTGAACGAACCGTCTCCACCTTCTTGAACGTCCAAGCGGCGAATCAACATATCCGCCATATGGTTGTCGCTTCGTAATGCCATCCAATCAACTAGTTGGCGGAGTGCGGGGCCTTGTACTGCGGTTACTTCTTTGGCATCAGAGGGCAGCGCATCCTCGGCACCAGGGAGGCCACCAACCATGACTCCGCGTGCAGACAAACTCTGGGTTAATGCGGCTGCGGCATCTTTTCGAGTGTCTGGACTTGCAATCGTTTGGAATGTTTCAGGTTCGGCGTTACCCACTTGAGTGGTGTGGTACACCGCCTTGTCAGTGGCACGTTCATCCGATGCGTTTTCATTTTTCGGGATGATGACGCGGCCACGATCAACGCTGAGGGCACGGATATAGGTAGCATTTTGTTCGCTGATATAGGAGTCTTTCCAACCCTTTGCGATTTGGTCACCGTGAAAGATGTTATCTACGCCGACTACGGATCCAGTGATGGACTTGATACCGGCTTTTTTTATGGCTTCGGCAATCGTCCCCATGCTCAGCGTGGGGCGAGGAGGGCGGACTTTCCAATCAATTGCCAGCTCGCTCATCAGTGATGGGTCACCATCGCCAACCAGAAAGAGGTCACCGTTCAGTACACCGTCGGGGGATAGATCGCCGCGAGCCATCAATCGCGTTGTGAAGTGATAGTCGGGACCAAACGTGTTCCAGAGCGCAGAGCCAGTTGCTACTTTGATTGCCGAAGCTGGTAATAAAGGTTCATCCTCGTTGAGGCCAACAATCATTCGGCCAGATGGGTCAATGAGGGCAACACTCACTTGGTCATGCTGAGGAAACCTTGCCAACGTGGGTGCAAGGGTTTTTCGGATGACCTCAACGGCGTTCGTATCAGCTGCTTTCCCTAACATAGGTGGGCGCACATCACGGCCGACCCGCGAGATGCCCTCGCTGTTGGGGTCGCTTGCTTGCCCTGGCTCCGGGGTAGCGGCTTGTTGTGCCGCCATTGAGGAAATGGGAGGTGCTGACTGAGGGGCGGTATAGGCGCTTACGGCATTAAGGCCTAATGCCAGACCGACGAGGCCTACGAGGCCAACACTCATAATCCACTCGATGATGGTTGCTGGGCCACGATAACGAGACGTGGGCGCGCTCGATTTACGAGTGAATCGACGAGGCTGTTGTGCACGAGGAGCACGACGACCATTGGGTTGAGGCGTTACATGCCTACCCACTTTTGATGTAGCCATCATCTACCCCCTTGCCTTCGGCTACAGGAAGTGTAATAGGCTGATCCGTCTCGCTTCATACACATGCTTGTGGCTCACGGTACCAAACGGGAGGCAAATAGTCGCCTAACTCCGGCTAATCCATTTGAACAGGCAAGCCTTACCTTAGGACATCAATGCGGTCTTGTTCGTACCAATGACCAACTCCTCCGGTTTGTTCTCCATTTTTATCCCTGGGAAACGAGGAGTGGGTTCGACAACGGGTCTGGGCGTCGTTTAGCGTTATCACTACCTACAGAAGGTGCGTTGGACTGAAGGGTATGAGAAGGAAGGTTTCTTAAGATGGGGCCGTTACATCTTGGGATTCGGTTAGCTGCAGTTGCTGGGGCAGGGTTCTTGGCAATGCGTACTGCAGCAGCCAATCAACAGAAAGAGAGTCTGGGAAGTGTCCTGTATAAGGACTATTTGTTGCTGATGGGTGGACGAGCTGAGACACAGCCAGATGTTGAAGCTGGATATGCTGACAGCACAACGACCTATGAGCTTCCCCCATTAGCATCGAGCTTGTTTGGTATCACCACCTATGACGGGTTATCAGACACCATCATTGCCGGTCATGAGCGTACCCATCCTGATTACACGATCTTCTATCTTCACGGGGGCGGGTATTGGAGTGATCCAGCGTTGTTGTACTACCCATTCTTTAACCGGATAGCTCGGGCCTTTAATGCTCATATTGTCATGCCCGTTTATCCCAAAGCACCAACCCACAGTGCACCGGAAATGCATGATATGGTATTCGCCCGCTATCAGTACCTCATTAATGAACGTGGGATTGACCCGCAATCTATCGTAGTGATGGGGGATTCGGCGGGGGGTGGTTTGGCCCTGTCATTACTTCAAATGCTACGAGACCGGAATGCACCTATGCCCAAAGCTGGGTTATTGATTTCGCCGTGGTTAGATATTTCTAACAGCAATGATGAGATGGATGCTATCCAACCAAGCGATCCCATGCTGAACCGTGAATTCCTCAGGATTCAAGGTACCTATGTAGCTGGTGAACGTGATACGAAAGACCCGTTGGTCAGTCCTATTTATGGCGATTTATCCGGCTTAGCGCCCATTACTGTTGTGAGTGCGACCCATGACATTTTGCACGCTGATGTCCGTCGGCTCGGAACCCTCGCCAAGGAACAAGAATTGCCCATTACCGTGCACACCTTCCCTGGATTGTTCCACTGTTTCCCCTGTGTCCCGATTCCCGAAAGTGACCAGGCACTCGGTATTTTCCTTGCTGCGGTCCGTGCATAGCTCAGAATGAAATCACCTTCACATTACGGTGTTGGGTTAGAAGTGGAAAAACGCGTCAGACCCAACACCTTAATTTCATTCACCGAGTGTTAGCGTGGCGACCGCTTCGATATGGGCAGTGTGGGCAAACATGTCAACCGGCGTGATGCGTTCAAGGTGGTAGCCAGCTTTGACCCAGCTTGCGAGGTCACGGGCAAGGGCAGCCACATCACAAGCCACATGGACCACCCGCTGAGGTGATGTGGCCGCGAGAAGCTGGATGGTTTCGTCACCGGCACCCGACCGTGGAGGGTCTAAGACCACTACCGCACCAGGAGGGCAATAACCGTTCTTAAGCCAGTCGGTGCAATCATCGTGATAGACCGTAACGCTCGTATCCGCCAGATTTGCCACCGCATCGTCGGTGGCGGTTTGTGAACTCTCCACACTGGTAACGTGTCTGGCCAGCCTTGCTAGGGGCAGCGTAAAGAGTCCAACACCGGCATATAAATCGACGACGTCATCATCTGGTTGGACCTGTGCAGCCTCAAGCACAACATCGACAAGGGTGGCTGCCGGACTCGGGCCAGATTGGAAGAAACTCCCTGCGCTGACTTGTAACGCAAAGGGCGGAACGCTGGACGGACTGATGGGCATGGTTACATGACCACTCCCTCGCATGATTGCTGGTTCGCCAACGGTGACGATGGCATAGGTATAGTCGCCATCGGGTGCGCTTGGAAGGCCGCCTTCGCCGGGGTACACCTCAACAAGATGCTCCGTATCGGTAGCAAGCAGGCGTAGCATCTCAGCACCAGCCCAATGGCCATCCATCGTTTCCACCAGGCGTAACAAACTTGGCGTGAATGTGACGCATCGATCAATAGGCACGATCTCATGGCTCTTATTGGCACTAAAACCAATGCGGCCATCATCAGTGAGTACCACCCGAGCAGTCGCTCGATAGCCTGTTGGCCATGCGGTTGGTGTGACTGGCTGATCAACAGGCGGATCAGCAATATGACCGATACGCTCAACTTGTTCAATAATGGTGCGGCGCTTTAATGCAAGCTGATGATTCGGGTCGATATAGGACAACACACACCCTGGGCATGTGCATGCCGGTGCCACACGGTGAGGACTCGATTCCAGGACATCAACAAGGTTTGCACGGGCAAATCGTTTTTGTTTCACCGTAACGTCTGCGCGAACCGTCTCTCCCGGAATGGTGCCGGCCACAAACACGGCACGGCCATCATTGAGATGTCCTACCCCTTCACCCCCGTGGGTCCAGCCGGTTATCTCAATATCTTGAATATCAGCGTTCGTCATTGCGCTCCATTGTGTGCCCTATCGCCAAGGCCCACTCCACACCAGGTGTAATCGACAGCTTGATTCCTTCTTGGGCAAATGCGTTCTCTACTTCTTGGGCACGTTGGTTAGAAATGCCACTCATAATTAACTGGCCATTGGGGCTGAGTAGACGTGCTAAGTCGTTTGCGATCTCCATTAACACGGGTGAGATCATATTGGCAACAACCACATCAAATGTGGGTGGTGTTGGTATTGAATCAGCGGAGCCTTGGGCACACATCATACGGGTATTGGGAAAGAGCCGTGGTTGATGGTCTGCAATGATGTCGCGGGCAATACGAACGGCGGTGGAGTCAATATCAACTGCCATCACCTCAGTTGCTCCAAGAGCGGCAGCAACCATTGCCAAAATGCCAGTTCCGGTGCCAATATCAGCCACACGTTTGCCGTTAAGATCTGTGTCTACGAGTGCTTGAATACAATGTGTGGTCGTTTCGTGGTGGCCAGTACCAAACGCCTGGCCGGGGTCAATAATGAAGCGAATATCACCGGATTGTGATGATATTTGCGCATCCAACCACGGGGGGACAATGAGTACGTGACCGATACGAACTGGCTCGATGCCGCGGCGCCATGCTTCATTCCAGTCGCGCTCAGGCTCAAAAACCCATTGCCCTGGTACTGGCATATTGGGGCGGTTGTCTTCAGTCCAATCCTGGGCGTACACAACCGTTGATTGAGATTCAAAATCGGTTTCTTCTGGTGTTTCTTCACGCCCCTCGCTGGCTCCTGGACGCAGAGTTGCGGCCTGGGAGAGCGCATCATAAGCAATGTCAGCCAGTAAGAGCGCAGTAGCAACTTCATCAATGTTAATTGGGGAATGAAAGGTCCAATACCCAGACGGGTGGTCTTCACCCCCGACAGGGGTGTTCGTATCGCTCATGAATGCACCTCAATGATTAGGTATAAATCACTTCACAGTCGTATTCTGCTAAGGCATCACGCACATCTTGGGGTAGGTCCTTGCTAGTGATGAGCACATCGACGTGGTCAATCGGCGCAAAATGAACGAGGGCTGGAGTTGTAAACTTGCTGCCCTCAACGACAACCATGACTTGAGTAGCCTGGCTGACCATGTTGCGTTTTACCTCGGCAATTTCCGGGTCACTTGATGAGCACCCATAATCAGGATCTATAGCATCGGCGCCAAGGACAACCCAATCGGGACGTAGGGCGTAGAGCTGGTCGACTGTTTTAGCTCCATGAGTTCCAAGCGTGGCTGCATTGATGACCCCGCCTAAGAAGTGAGTGGTTGCTACAGAGGCCAAATGAGCGGCAGCACGTAGAGAGTTCGTAATAAAAACGGTATCGGTCGGTGTTTTGATGGCCTCGACAACCGCTTGTGTGGTCGTACCAGCATCAATGAGTACAGACCCTCCGTTCGTCAAACGAGCAGCTGCGGCAACACCGATACGGCGTTGTGTGTCTGTTGGGCCATCAGATTGATCACCAAGTGGTGACGGATGCTGGTTCAGTGGCAAAGCACCACCGTGGACTCGCTTTAAAAGTCCACGCTTTTCCAATTCAATAAGGTCTTTGCGGATTGTTTCAACCGAGGTATCAAATTGCTTGGCAATTTCAGGAACCTCAATACGGCCGTCGGTATTAAGACGGGTGAGAATGTGCTGGCGGCGTTCTTCGGGTAAGGCAATGGTTTCCACATCTGCAGTATGACAGAGGGAATCGGCTAATCCGACCTAGTTAAACGATGATCTAGGATATTCCTGGAAAATCTTGGGAATAATTGAATATTGCCACCAAAAACCTGCCCTATTAGGCAGGTTTCTCACGTAATCGCCTCTAATCGCCGTCAGCAAATAAACGCACTACGGCTTCTGGTTCTCCAGTACCTAGCATCGGTCCAAGCCAAGAGGCAGTACGGGCAGGATCGGCAGCAACTTCCTTGAACGTACCAAGCCGATTTCCCGCCGGAATGTTGACAAAGGAAGCATGTGATTCAGCAACCAAACTGATTTGTTGTTCTGCGAGAGGGTACATCGTAGCCAGATGCCCTAATAACAGGCCGTACGCACACGCACGAATGGTTTCTGGCTGAGGGCGTTGACGCCAGTTCGTCGCAACGAGATCAAGGCGCTGATCAACTTGGTCAGCAACCGCTTGTAACCACTGGGCTACATCTTCATCGATACCGGCACGATAGACCGCCTGCACATTTGGGTCTGTTGATGAGGTCCAAGCCTTCGGCGCATCAGCAGGATCATCCCACTCCTGGCTGCCATTAGTAGAAACGTGTCCTGTCCATGTGGCACCGTCCCAATAACGAAGGCTGTATTTACCTGACGGGTCGGCGTACCAATCGGCTTTGGGATGTTGCAGGTGTTCCATAGGGGTGAGTTTATGGCACTTTTTTGATAAAGGGAATTCTTCTTCAAGAATGTTATTCGCGTTAAGTTACTTCTCTCTTCAATAAAAGGTCTCTTGGTATCAGTCAACACAGATTGAATAGCTCACAATGGAGCTATGTCTGATACTGCTTCTTTTGATCTCGCCAAGCCCGTTAGCGACCATCTCATAACGCATTTTGTACAGTCTCCAACGCCATATCACACGGTTGCACATTTGGTAGAACTTGCGACCGGTTGGGGGTTTACTGAATTGAATGAGGGTAATCAGTGGCATGCCGAACCCGGTGACAAGGTCATTATTCGGCGTGATGGTTCAATCATATTTGTGGTGTTGGGTAGTGAACCCCTGGCTGACCATGGCCTTCGGCTCATCGGTGCACACACAGATAGTCCTACCTACAAGATTCGCCCCCATGCCATGCGCGAGACCGGGGGTATGCAGCTACTCAATGTTGAGCCGTATGGCGGCATCTTACATAGCAGTTGGTTTGACCGTGACCTCACCGTAGCAGGGCGAGTTATTCTCCAAGATGGTAGTTGCCATCTTGTCCACCTTGAACGGTCTTGTACTCGGATTGCGAACGTAGCAATTCACCTCACAGACCGAGACGGCACTGGAACTGCATTTAATGCCCAAACGAAAACACGACCAATTTGGGGGCTATCTGGTGATCCCACCCTCTATGACGTGATTGCCCAAGCGCTCGACATCACGCCAGGCGACATACTGACCCATGATTTAGTACTTGTTCCAACTGAACAACCCTTGGTAAGTGGAGCTTCTCAGCGCTTTTTCTCCGCGGCGCGCCAAGACAACCTCTTGGGAACCTTTACCGCAGTACATGCCTTAATGGATGCCGTGCACACCCAACCGGTAACACCGTTTAGCCGGGCGGTTGTCTGCTATGACTTTGAAGAAATCGGCTCAGAAACAAATACAGGTGCTGGTGGGCCATTTGTGCAAGAAAGCCTTGCCCGCCTTGTTCATGCCCAAGGGGGTGATACCGAGGCGGTATATCGCATGATTGCCAAAAGTGGGTTGGTCAGTTTAGATGTTGCACACGGTTGGCATCCCAACTATGCGGATCGCTATGACGACACGGAGTATCCCCTACTGGGTGGTGGACCGTGTTTGAAGGTCCACGCCAATCAGTCTTATGCCACGACCGGGTTAACGGCTGCTTGGGCACACTTGGCGGCAACACAAGCCGAAGTGCCATTGCAAACATTCACCTCACGTGCTGATCAGCGCTGTGGTTCAACTATTGGGCCAATTACCGCAACACGATTAGGGATTGCAACGGTGGACGTGGGTCAACCAATCATCGGGATGCATTCAATTCGTGAGCTTAGCCATTTGGACGATGCCGATACCACGACAGCATTTTTATCTGCTTGTCTCAATATCCCTATATTGCCCTTTTAGAGCATTTATAAGGTGGGGTGAATCATGAAAGCGCTTAACCATTGCGCACAACCCGGATAGGTGATGGGGACTATTCCAAACCTCATTTAATGTATACATCAATGTAGGTCTGGATTAGGTCCTAAACCAACCCAGCCCTAATGGGTTCTCCAAAGCGCCAGGTAGCTCACAGGTATTTCATAGAAAGCCCCCAGACCGTACTGGTTTGGGGGCCTTCGATTGGCATGTATTACTCCATATCTATGGCCTGTGCTATCAGTGTGGCCTCTTCCAGATCACTCACGGTGTGTGACCCAGTGGCCGGTGATGGACTTGCTACTCGGGTGATGGCACGACAAGTGGCTTGTTCGGCAACGAGGGCTTCGAGACGGGGCCGTACAAAGGGCCACGGACCTTGGTTTTCTGGTTCCTCTTGAACCCAAACGATTTCCACTGCATTGGGATACCGATCCAAGGCTTCACGCAGCCGCTCTCCAGGCCACGGATAGAGCTGCTCAACCCGAACAACAGCAATCGGCTTATTGCCCCGTGCGGTTTCTAGTGCATGGGCGACCTTCCCTGAACACACAAGGACCCGCTGAACAGCCTCTGGGGCAACGGGGAGGGTATTCGTTGGTTCAACCCGAACGCGCTTGAAACGGCCAGAAATGAACTCCTCAGTCGGACTCATTGCTGCGGGTGCACGCAGCATTGATTTGGGGCTAAACACGATGAGTGGTACGCGTTTTGTTGGGTCCTGAGCCATGTGGCGACGGAGTAAATGGAAATAGCTAGCTGCGGTAGATGGCTGGCAGATTTCAACATTGTGTTGGGCAGCCATCGTTAGGAACCGCTCAATGCGGGCACTCGAATGTTCGGGACCTTGCCCCTCATACCCGTGAGGCAATAGCACAACCAGCCCCGAGTTTTGCTTCCACTTATGCCATGCGCTCATCACGAACTGGTCAATAATAATTTGGGCACCATTCGCAAAGTCACCAAACTGGGCTTCCCAAATCACAAGCGAATCCATACGTGACAATGAGTAGCCATATTCGAACCCGAGACAGGCAAACTCATTCAAGGGGCTTTCATAACAAAGAAATTGGCCACGGACCCGATCAGGTACCGGCCCGTTAGGTTGGCCCGAAACGGGGAGATACTGCAAAGGAATAAAACGCTTACCCGTAACCGCGTCTTGATAGGTTGCATGGCGTTGACTGAACGTAGCTCGAGGCACATCTTGTCCCGCAATACGAACATTCATGCCGTCTTGAAGAATGGTGCCAAAGGCCAAAAGCTCAGCCATTGGCCAGTCCACCAGATTCTCTTCCAACATCGAGCTGCGCTTATCAACTAACTTGGCTAGCTTCGGATGCAAGTTAAATCCTTCGGGAATATCAGCCAGCGTGTTCGCAACGGCATCTAATCGCTCACGACTTACCCCCGTTTCGATCGTAAAGCCCATGTCCATCACGGGTGGCGGTGGTGGTAGCTGATCTTGAGGAACAACTGGTTCGGATTCACGAACCTGGCTGAGTACCTCATCTAGGCGAACTTGGAATGATGCGAAATTGGCTTCGGCTTCTTCCATACTTAGTTCACCACGTGCCAGCAATGCATCGGTGTATACCTTGCGAACACTGCGATGCTGCTTGATACGCTCATACATTTGTGGCTGAGTGAATGAAGGCTCGTCACTCTCGTTGTGACCATGTCGACGATAACAAAGCATGTCGATCACAATGTCGGAGTGCCAACGCTCACGATAGGCCATCGCATGACGCACAGCACGAATGCAAGCTTCGGGGTCGTCACCATTTACGTGCATGACGGGAGCACCGATGATTTTCGCCATGTCAGAGGCATAGACACTTGATCGCGCGCGGTCTGGTGCGGTCGTGAACCCAATTTGGTTATTGATAATAATGTGAATGGTGCCGCCGGTGTGATACCCCTCAAGTCGGCTCATGCCGATGGTTTCAGCAACGACACCTTGACCGATGAAGGCAGCATCACCGTGAATGAGGACCGGTAATACCCGGCCAACCGTGCCGATAGGCTCATCCTTGTTCTCTTGTGGTGTCGGGAAGCCCAGCTCATCCATGCGACCGCGCACAATGCCTTCAACCACCGGGTTTACTGCTTCAAGATGACTCGGATTCGCAGCCAGGGTAACTGAAATCTCATTACCCTTTGGGCTGACGTGTATCCCAGACTGTCCAAGGTGGTACTTCACATCACCAGAGCCTTGCAAGCTACTGGTATCCATCGCATCTTCAAATTCACCAAAGATACGGTCAAAGTCTTTGTTCAAGATATTGGCGAGCACATTAAGGCGACCACGATGTGACATTCCGATAACGGCACTTGTTACCTCTTCATCATCAGCCGCAATATTAAAGAGCTCATCCAACATAGGAATCAAGCTCTCTGCACCCTCAAGGCTAAAGCGTTTTTGGCCGAGATATTTTGTCCCTAAGAACCGTTCAAATGCTTCAGCCTCATTCAGTATCAGCAAGATACGTTCACGGTCAGCACCATCAACATCATCCTCTACACCCTCAATACGTTCTTGCCACCAACGTTTCTTATCTGGGCGGTCATTGTGCATATATTCAATGGCCAACGTTCGGCAGTACGCATCTCGCAATGTTGTAAGCGTTTGGCGGAGGGTCATTTCGTCCTGGCCAGCTAAGCCATCAACAGGGAATACACGATCGAGATCCCAGATCGTCAGATTGTGATGTAACGGATCAAGCTCTTCATACAGTGCGGGGAGCGCTACCTGAAGTGGGTTCGTATTTGCGGTTAAGTGGCCACGGGTCCGATAACTGCCGATGATGTTCTGGACACCAAGCTGTTTTTTGGCGCGTACATATTTGTCCGTACGAACTGCACTCGCCGCATCACTGGTCCATCGAAGCGGATGATACGGCACCCGCAACGCGGTGAAAATCTCGTCATAAAAACCATCTGCACCTAAGAGCAGATTCTCAAAGGTATTTAAAAAGGCACCTGATTCGGCACCTTGTATGACCCGATGGTCATACGTGGAGGTAGTTTGAATAATTTTTGAAATCCCGAGTTCAGCCATCGTGGCTGGGTCCGAACCTTTGAGCTGCCCAGGAAACTCAATCGCACCGACCCCGATAATGGCTGATTGGCCGGCCATTAATCGTGGCACGCTCATGGCCGTACCTGCCCCACCCGGATTTGTAAGGGTATGGGTCGTCCCTTCAAACATTTTGGCATCAAGGTCACCGCGAAGTACTCGCCGGATTGTTTGCTCAAACGTTGACCAGAACTCGGTGAATGTCATCGTGTCCGCTGCTTTGATATTCGGAACGAGTAAGGAACGTGTTCCCCGACGTTCCACGTCCACCGCGATGCCTAAGTTGATATGTTCAACCTCGGTAACCCAAGGATTTCCTTGTTGATCCAACCCATAGATTGCGCGCATACCAGGGTGGGCGCTGAGGGCTCGCACAAGTGCCCAGGCCAGTAATTGTGTGAAACTTACT
Source organism: Stomatohabitans albus (assembly GCF_036336025.1). Classification (NCBI taxonomy): domain Bacteria; kingdom Bacillati; phylum Actinomycetota; class Nitriliruptoria; order Stomatohabitantales; family Stomatohabitantaceae; genus Stomatohabitans; species Stomatohabitans albus. The sequence goes on along the minus strand of NZ_JAYKKE010000001.1, from coordinate 555,157 downwards.
TTCCCTTGATACGTACGATTGAGATGTGCATTGATAGTCCGCCGATTGACCTCAAGAAGTTTTGCAGGAATCTCTCGGAAGCTGGTTGCCGTTGGAACGGTAAGGCTCTCAACCATATTGGCCGCAATTGTTTTCGCGGCACCACGCAGGGTGTGTGCGTTATCAGGAACGGGGACCCCACCAAGATGAGGCAATATGGGATCAATTTCCTCGGCATAGACACGTGTGCTAGAGGTAACGACTGGTGGTTGACCAGACGATCGTAATGGCTTCGTACCTGCCTTGATCGGTACCTGACGTGTTGATTCAACTGACCGGTAATCACTGAAAAAGTCATGCCACGTTTCAGGAACCGCATCGGGATTGTCTAAGAATTGTTGGTATAGCTCCTCAACCATCCACGAGTTTGCACTTGGAATATTGCCTGGTTCGGACACCCTATCTCCTCTGACCGTTTATCGGTGGGGCGATGCCCCCTGTGAGTTGCATTAGCCTAGTACAGCGTTGACCAGGTCTTTTGCTTGTTCTTGAACCATTATTAGGTGGTCGGTTCCCTTCATAGATTCTGCATAAATCTTGTACTGGTTTTCTGTTCCCGACGGGCGAGCTGCAAACCAAGCGTGGTCGGTTACAACCTTTAAACCTCCGATAGGAGCATCATTGCCTGGTGCGTTCGTCAGTTTGGCAATAATCGGGTCCCCAGCCAATTCGTTTGCGGTCACATCCTCTGGACGTAGGCCTTTCAACTTGATTTTTTGTTCACGGGTGGCTGGGGTATCAACTCGGCTATATGCAGGTAACCCAAATTCATCGGCAAAACGTTGGAAGATGACGCTTGGTGAGGCACCACGAACCGCAATGATTTCAGCCGCCAAAAGAGCGGCAATAATGCCGTCCTTATCCGTAGCCCAGGTGGTTCCATCCATCCGTAAGAAACTCATCCCTGCACTCTCTTCTCCACCAAAGCCGATGCTGCCATTGACCAGGCCCGGTACAAACCATTTAAAGCCAACCGGTACCTCCACCAAGGTGCGCCCAAGCTTACCGACAACCCGGTCAATCATGGATGACGATACAAGCGTCTTGCCAATGCCCACGTCCTTACCCCATTGGGGACGATACTGGAAGAGGTGATCAATCGAAACCGCTAAAAAGTGGTTTGGGTTCATCAATCCACCGTCTGGGGTTACAATGCCGTGCCGATCGGCATCAGCATCGTTCCCGGTAGACAAGTCAAAGTTATGCCGATTCTTCACGACATTGGTCATGACCGCTTCACTTGAACAGTCCATACGAATTTTGCCGTCCTTATCCAACGGCATAAATGACCAGCGGGGGTCTACTTCGGGATTTACAACGGTGAGGTCAAGGCCAAAGGTTTCCGCGATACGTCCCCAATAGGCAACACTGGCCCCACCAAGCGGATCCGCACCGATACGAACACCAGCGTTCTTAATAGCTGTTATATCAACGACATTCGGAAGGTCATTGACATACCGGCCCATATAATCAAACGGTTCGGCGTGCGAAGATGCGCTATCACCCGATAGGCGTTTGATTGCATGTGGGTTACGCATCAATTCATTGGCACGTGTTTGAAGGACATCCGTAATATCCGTGTCTGCTGGACCACCGTGGGGAGGGTTGTATTTAAACCCTCCGTCGCGCGGCGGATTGTGTGAAGGTGTGATGATAATGCCGTCACATTGCTTCCCTTCACGGTTCAACGTGATGATCGCGTGACTTAATGCTGGCGTAGGGGTGTATCCATCTGCATTGTCGACCAATACCGGCACATCATTTCCAGCTAGTACTTCAAGGGCGGTTTGCCATGCTGGCGCACTGAGTGCGTGCGTATCTCGACCCATTAAAACAGGGCCGGTGATGTGTGCCCGTTGCCGATATTCAACGATGGCTTGGGTGATTGCGGCAATGTGCAGATCATTAAATGCCCCGTCCAGGCTGGAACCTCGGTGACCACTTGTACCAAAAGCGACTTGTTGGGTGGGGTCGGTAGGGTCGGGATTGATGTCGTAATAGGCATCAAGGACTTCTTGGAGGTTAATAAGGTCAGCTTCGGTAGCAGGAGTTCCAGCGCGTTCGTTCATACTCCAAACGGTAAAGGTCTGAGGACTGTTTGTACAGTCAAAACCGCGATAGAGGGAAGATTTTTCTCCTCATGTGTTACGGTGCCCGATGCTGTGCGGTCCACAACATCATTGCCGTTCCAGCTGCAACACCCGCATTAATTGATCGTGTGGAGCCTTGCTGTGGGAGGTGTACAACCATCTGAGCAGCTTGAATAATGTCGGGCGTTAATCCAGGCCCTTCTTGGCCAAATACCAGCATTGCGGCCTCAGGGAGTTGAACATCGATGATGCTTTGGCTGCCGGGCACAAGGTCAACCCCAATCAACGTGATATTCCGTTTATCACACCACTGTGCAAGGGCTTGTGCATCTTCGTGATAATAAATGTCGACATAGCGATCGGTAACCATCGCGCCCCGTCGGTTCCATGATCGTTTCCCAACAATATGTACGGCTCGTGCCCCAAACGCGTTTGCACACCGTACAACAGTGCCAATATTCATGTCGTGCTGCCAGTTTTCGACAGCCACATGAAACGGACGAGACTTCGCAGCGAGATCTGCTTTAATTGCCTCAAGTGTCCAATAGCGATACTGGTCGGTGACATTGCGTTTGTCCCCGTGTGCTAACAGCCTTGGGTCGTAGTGCTCTCCTTCTGGCCACGGTTTAGGGTGCGGACCAACACCCACGTCAGGGCGAGGTTTCTTCAAGGTGGTCCGCATGGCATCTCCGTCCCATTCCTCAGCTAAGACACCCCAGGTGATTAAGTCATCACGGCGATTTCCAGGGAGCACAAAGGACTGACGTTCCCATCCTTCACGCCGCATCCCCAGCTTTCGAGGTACCGCACCACTGGCCGTATTCGACCCGGCATGACGGATATACACACGGTTGAACCCGTATCCACCTTGTTCATTCGGGGTCAAACAACGGGTAATAAGGGCGGCACTCGATTCCGTAGCAATACCGATATTCGTAAACGACTCGGCCACCCAATAGCCCATCTCGGCAGAGCGTGACTGGGCATTGATTGAGACTAAGCCGTGGCTCCCGATGATTTCATTCGTTTCTTTCCAAAGAATCAGCAACGGCAGCGGTATCGCTAAGGATGGCAAATCGGTCTGGGCAATGAGCGACTGCACTGATGTTTCTTCAAATTGTCTGGCCATATCAATTGTGTAGTGCTCACCCCAAGACAACCATTTACTCAGGTGGGGCAAGTTGTGTTGAATAGCCGCAAAGAGCGGTTCTGCGTCCCCTGGTTTCAGTGGACGAAGGATCAGCCGGTCCGTTTCAATTGGTAATCCCCACGTGAGGGGGCGTGTCCACGGTTCGATTTTGGGCAAGGGCGCGCGCATTGCCTCAGTTTAACGTCTCTATGTACGGTGCCTTGGTCCATCCAAACATGAGCATATGCGCCGAGAGGTACCTGTTGGTACCGGAGTATCACCGCTCACGCTAGGAGAAGGTGCGGGCCTATTCATACGCTGTGGTCGGTGAAAATGTCCATGCCAGCGCGAGCAGGGCGGTTGCAATGATCCAAGTTGCGACCATGACGAGCCAATCGGCCATGTATCCATGGAAGAGCGTCCAGGCCATATTCCCATTCATAATGCGTTGAATCCAAAAAGCCGTTGCCCACGGCTGCGTTGGTTGGGCAAGCGGATTTGTCATGACTGCCGCAAACATCGGAATGGCTCCTAGTGCGGCAAATATCACCGTAGAAAGCCAGGACCATCGCCAGAACTGGGCAACCCCTATGGCAAGGAACGGCAAGGCAGGAACCACGTAGCGTGCACCTGGACTGGCTCCGGCAGTCGCCGATGACCAACCACCTTGCACACAAACAAATGCAATGAAGACCACCAGGGAAAACACTGCGGTTCGGCGTGATTGGAAGGTTTGCACGAGGAGGAATAACCCGAAAAACCCGGCTAGGCAGATAGGGGTCATAAGGAAAAGGCCGCGTTCACCGACGAGGACTTGGAGTGTGAGCCCTGGGTTAGGCCATTGGATACCAAAGAGGCCTTTAGCGTGGTGATTGGCGAAGGTGCCCGAGTTTGAATATGAAAAGGAAAACGGTGATCCCCACGCCACCCAGTTATACAACCCCAACAACACTAGGCATGGGAGTCCTCCAAGGATGTAGCCCCAACTATTCCGAGCATTTGTTATCAGGAGTTGGATGGCTAAGGCGATAACCACGATTGCAGCCGTGTATTCAACAAGTACAGCAAGTCCGGCGAGACCCCCAGCCCAAGCGAGACGTCCAGGAGAAATCGTCTCGGGTGTGTCAGTACCCCCATCAGCTACAACCCATGCGGCGTACACGAGGCAGGCTGCCAACATGTGCCCAAAGAGAAGATTCGCAAAGGGGAAGAGCAGCGTGGTAAACGTCATCGTTGTTGCTGCAACAAGGCCAGCCTGATTATCCCCTGTAATGCGTGCACTTACTCGTCGCATCAAAACCGCAAGTATCGCCGCAGGAATGGCTGATGACCAGGTTGATAGCCACCACAACATCCGGTCGCCAAAGTAGGTGGGTTTAATCAGATCAGGCAGAATAGGTGGCAGACCGATAGCTTTACCGATGAGGTAAAACGGAACCATAAGGAAGGGTTGGCCCGGCGCTTTATCTGAGAGCATTTGCCCATCTCGAAGGGCAAAGTCCACAGTCAGAAGGTACTTCCACCGGTCCACCACAAGTGTTTGGCCATCGGTAATTGCGGCAGTGAACGCCATTCGACTGCCCTGGTGCCCCATGAGTGCTTCCACGATAGGCACACAGATGACAAGTACTGCAAGAAAGATGAGCACGTCTGGCAGCCACCGGTACAACCATGTGGATTGGGTAGAGCGTGAGCGCGAGGGCATGGGAGAAGAATAGCAAGAGATGGCGTGCCATTGAAGCGCACACCGATGTATCGATTCAGCCTGGTCAGTTAGCTATTGGTTGAATAATTGATTTACCAGAACGTGATCGTGGCATTTTTACTAATCAAACCCTGAGTGTCCTTACCATCTACATGCCAGAAGGTTTTGAGCATGGTTGGCAATTTACCGCCCGCAGTATCAACCCAACTGTCATAAGTCATCGTCCATCCAGCAGGCCGATAATGCCTGCGCCCGTGGACCCATGGACGGCCATCGGTGGTAAAGGAGTGGACCAAGCCATCGCCATTGATCGTGAACACACCATCGACAGTTAAACCAAAGGCTTTTACGGTGATGCCAGCGCTTTTGTCATCAATCGGTGTCCAAATAATGGTGTGGTTATGGTCGCCACGTTCGAGCAACGCACCAGGGATCAAAATAGCTTCCGCTATCCAAGCGGCAAGGCCAGACGCATCCATGTCACGGCCGGCTCGACGAAGGAGCGGTACGAGCCGAGCAGAAACAACTTGGAGGGTGTCGGTACCGTTTACAAATGCATCCACGGCTTCGAGGGCTAACCCAGCTGTGCGACCGCGGGCGACGCGTTGGCGTTCTGGTGATGCAGCAGCATTTAACTGGGTGAACCGCATAGCAACTGGACTTGGGAAACCAGCCACAAGCATGCGACTTGCTTGGGTGGTGATACGCATAAATGACGGACGTGGACGTCCAATCCAACCAACGGTTTCAATGTACCGGCGTATTGGGTCTGGCAGGTTACGCAGGTCAGCCTCGCTGATACGATCTGCCCCACGATTCGCAAGCGGTTCACGGCTAATGATGCGATTATCGTTGCGCCTGGCCCACCATAGGGTTGGGGACCAGGGCAATATCTGGATGATGCTCACCAGCCCAACCCCAAGCAGGACACGCCGTACCCACTTGGCAATACGGTTATGGAGTGGGGCAAATAGTGATGAGATCTTCATAAGACGTACCTTATTGTGCTGGAGCTGAACGTGGGGGATTCACATTAAAAAGCCGAATGGTTGAGCGAGCAATTTCAAGGGCCCGCTGATCTGTAATACGAACCTCCCAGATCTGAACCTGGCGACCGACACGGATGGGTGTTGCGGTTGCGGTCAGTACCTTGCTTTCAGGCGTTGCTGGTCTCAAAAACTCGGTGTGGTTGCTTTGCCCAACCGCCGACCCGCTGGGGCTTGCGCGTCCTGCCCCAATACTCGCAGCTGTTTCACTAAGAGTTGCGAGCAACCCCCCATGCACAAAGCCGTGAGGCTGCGTCAGGTCTGGGCGAATCGGCGTTGACGTGATGACTTGTGTGGGGCCAGCCGATTCAATGGTCGTACCGATGAGTCGATCAAAAGGGCTATTTACCGCTTCGTTACTCATCAGCGTCGGGTTCGACCTTGGTTTGTTCGATCGGTTTGATTTGATCAGTCATATCGAGTTCCGTTACCGCCTCCATTTGTTGGGTGGAATCTAAGTCCTCATCGGTAACGTGTCCCGTTCCTGTACCGGTCACTGCGGTCACTGATGATGACACCTTTGTAATGGTGGGTGGCTCATCAGTTGGGGCTTGAGCCATCAGTGATTCCATCTCGGATTCTGTTGGTTGACTAGCGGGTAACGTCGCATCAACTGGGGAGCTGATCGGCTCAAATTGTTCAGTTTTATCGTCGGGGGTGGCCGCGTGCGCCGCTTCAATGTCGGCCAAATCGCCACTAAGTAGTTCGTCATCTGGTGGGATAGGTAACTCTTGAATGTCATCCTCAGGAGGAGTGGCTGCTCCGGTAGGTACCGGAGCTGCGGTAGCTTCACTCGCATCGCTATGACCGTCAATGCCGGTCTGTATGGTCTCAGGTTCATCTTCGGGTGCCATCATGGCGTTCAATTCAAGCGGTGTTGGCAAGGGACGCCATTCGCCATCAGCAGACCAGATCTCGATACGTGGCACACTCCCGAGCAAGTTGATACGGGGGGCATTCCAACCCACGCGGCCGGTGATGTGCCCACGTTTGTAGGCCATACCTAGCATGATGAGGCTCACCGCAATCGTGAGGCCGATAGAGAGCACACTCCCCTCAATACCCATCGCTCCTCCGGTGAGATAGTCAGGGCCTGAGAATGTTGCCCGAAATAAGCCGGAGTTATAGCCCGTACCACTCACATCAGAGTTAAAAATACCGCCCTGCACAAAGTTCCACGACAAATGGATGCCAATAGCAAGCCACAGGCGTCGGGTGAGAAAATAGGCCGAACCGAGTAACAACCCAGCACTGATACCAAGCAATAAGGACTGGACGAGCGTGACATGTTCGTTACCGGCATGAATGAGCCCAAACACGATGCTTGTGACAAGAATGGCTGGGATGGCACCGATGGATTTGTCGAGGAGGCGAAGCACAAACCCACGGAACACGACTTCCTCAGAAAAGGCAGGCCCAATTCCAATAAAAAGGCCCGTGATGACACCGGGACCGAATTCAAAACCGTCCACGTGGTAGTGGCCCATCGTGTACAAGGCAATAATGATGACGAGGATTAAGGCAGTGCCTACGGCCAATCCGGCAACAAACTCTTTAAATGAACCTTCACCGAACAGTTCATACACCGGCCGACTAGCGATGAACCGAACAAATAATAGATAGAGCAGATAGGCAGCTAGGGCATAGAGACCCAGCATGATAATGAGCTTGAGCTGGTCATTATCCCTTCCAAAGGAGAAGTCCTGGATCTCCTTGACGAGTTTGTCAGTGTCTGAGATGCCCTTACCCAACCAAAGGTAGAGACCAACACCCAGACTGCCGACCAAAGAGCCGCCTATGAATACGACGATGGCAGCAAGCCATTGCGCGGGTGCGTTGGGCTCCCGTCTTACCTGGTCAGCCTCACGCAGTGTTGCAGGGGGAGCAGGCAGTCTCTTTAAACCGAATAAATCGGCTTGTTCAACGAAGCGAGTAAGGGCATCGGTGTCATAAGGAATAGACGACATAGGCCGAGTCTAGGGCTTTTTACCTATGGGTGTGCCTATCGATAGAGATAACTCGTACATTGTGCTTATGGATCCTTCTTCTCCCTATGACGCCTGGTCTACCGCTCAATATGAACAATTGATTGCCGCGAGTGAAACAGCCAAGCCAATCACGAGCCAGTTTCGTGGTGCACCTGACGGCATTGCACAACATGTTCATCACCAACTTGCCGATCTTTACCCAGGTCTTATTGCACTGAGCCATTGGATTCATGCCCACCCTGAAACGGCATTTGAAGAACATGCAAGTGCGGCCGCACTTGCCCAATACCTTGATGAACAGGGTTTTCCTACGACAATAGGGGTAGGTTCATTGGCTACGGCATTGCAAGCCGAGCACCGTGTAACCGGCCCGAATGGGGAACAAGGCCCCGTCATCGCTTGCATTGCCGAATATGATGCGCTGAAACATATTGGCCATGCCTGTGGCCACAATGTCATTGCAGCAACATCGGCTGGTGCATTTGTCCTTGCTGCCCGTATTGCCTCAGAACATCAGATTCCTGGTACCTACCGGCTCATTGGCACCCCGGGAGAAGAAGGCGCATGCGGGAAGGAATACCTCATTCGTGACGGTGTATTCGATGATGTTGATGCGGCCATTATGTTGCATCCCTACATGGCTGATGTTTTAGAACAGCCGTGGCTTGGCAACACAATGGGTACGATCACATTCACGGGACGTGCCGCACATGCTGCTGCCGCGCCGTTTGCGGGTGCAAATGCTCTGGACGCTGCGGTAGCGACATACCAGGGGATAGCAGCTTTACGACAGCACATGTTGCCCAGTGACCGCATTCATGCGGTGTTTACACCTGATGGTGGGGGCGGGGCAGTCAATATTGTGCCGGCGCTGGCCAAATTGGAACTGTCCGTTCGGAGTCAGGAGATTGACACGATGAGCATTCTGTTACATCGTGTGCAGGCTATTGCCCAAGGTGCGGCGATGATGCATGGCGTGGATGTGACCGTCCAATTTGACGAGGACCACGCCTATTTACCGACCCGACTGAATACAACACTGGGTGAACGGTATGCCGTTGCCATGGCTGACCGCGGGCGCCGGGTATTACCGCGTGGCGTGATGCCTGAACACCTTGCAGCCAGTACGGATCAAGGGAATGTCAGTATGCGTGTTCCTGCCATTCACCCAACTCTGGCGATTGCGCCCCTTGGCACAAGCTTGCATACGGAAGCATTCCGTGATGTCGCCATCACATCCGCCGGTGATAGCGGTGTTGCCGACGGAGCCTACGCTCTTGCAATGGTTGCCCTTGATGTGGCGGCTGATCCTGAGCTGTTGGCTGCAGTAAAAGCCGAGTTTGAAGCCAGCGGTGGTCGAATAGATCCCCCCTGGCTGCTCAAGTAACAAGGGATTCTCGGCCTAAATATGCCGGTTCGTCAACATTCGATTGTTCCGTGGCAATGAGCCATAAAATGGGCCTATGGATGCTCCGCATATGATTTGGGCTGCAAATCTTCCCCCTCTCCGCCGACCGCTGTTAGTCGTTGCCCTCAACGGGTTCGTCGATGCAGCGCATAATGCCCGTCAGGCGGCCAGCTTTTTGCGGAGTAGATGGGAAGCTGAACAAATTGGTCAGCTCGATGCGGACGTTTTCATTGACTACCGTGATCGCCGTCCCATGGCTGATGTTGAAGACGGGCTGTTACGGCAGATTCATATGCCAAAATTAGAGCTTTGGGCTGCCCAGACACTTGATGCTGACCGTGACGTGGTATTCCTGACCGGTCCTGAACCCGATATTCAATGGGGCGCATTTAGTCGTACCATTCAAGCTGCTTGTCGCCGCCTTGGGGTTTCAAGAATGTTGCTTCTCGATGCCTACCCAGGTATGAGTCCGCATACGCGTGACCTTCGACTCCTTGGGGTACGCAACCAAGTGGCAGATGGTATTCCTGAAGAAGTTGCCATTGTGGCGGATTATCAAGGTCCAATCGGCGCTGGCCATTTTCTCATCGGGGAGATGGAGTATTTAAATATTCCAGCCTGGGGTATTAGTGCTGAACTACCGCCTTATGTTGCCGGTGACCGGTATCCAGCTGCCGTGCTACGGCTCGTCGAGTTTGTGGCGACCTTCTTGGGTGTCACGATTGATACGACACAACTGAAGAACAACGTTGAGGCCATGACTGCCCAATTGGATCGTTCCATTGAGGCACGTCCGATGATTGCAGAACTCATTGAACGTCTTGAGGAACACACCGATGATCCAGAAGCCACAGGATTCACATTGCCAAGCGGGGATCAATTAGCTGCTGAAATTCAACAGTACTTTGCGAATCCCGAAGGGCATGGTCCGGCTCCTGGTGAAAACGGGGGCGACTACTAACCGGCGTGGACACAACCTTGGGCGAAGGTCCACAACCTAGTAGGTAAGGGCAAGTGGTTTGCCGTCCATCTCTGTAACACGAACAGGTGTTTCAAAGACGTCACTCAGGACGTGTTCAGTGACGACCTCTTCGGGGGTGCCGTGTGCAATGAGTCTGCCCGCCTTCATGGCGACGATTCGGTCCGCATACCGAGCCGCGGTATTGATGTCATGAATGACGACGACAACAGTTCGGCTGAGGTCGTCTGCGATTGTTCGCAGGAGTCGCATCATTTGTCGACCGTGGCGTAAGTCAAGATTGTTGAGCGGCTCATCCAAGAGAAGATGGTCTGTTGCTTGCGCCAGGGTCATCCCAATAAATGCCCGTTGGCGTTGGCCACCACTTAAGGTGTTGATATCTCGGTCGGCAATGTCGTCGAGGCCCAACTGAGTAATCGTTTCTGCAACCACTGCGCGGTCATGGGCGCGTGGGCGCCCAGCGCTGTGGGGATATCGTCCCATCATGATGAGTTCATGAACCGTTAAGCGAACATTCAGATGGTTCTCCTGCCGGAGTATCGCTAAACGCTTGGCCACCTCCTGCGACCGGAGGGTGTGCACATTGTTGCCGTTAATAGAGATAGTGCCCGAGGCCGGGGTATCAAGGCGTGCGGTCAGCCCGAGCAAGGTGCTTTTACCGGCGCCATTTGGCCCGATTAAACAGGTGACACCACCATCGGGAATGGTCAGTGAGATGTTGTCTACAACGGTGTGTGCCCCGTAGCGTTTAGATACCTGGTCAATGGTGATCATTTGATAGCCCCCTTCAATAACAATATAAGAAAGAGCATGCCGCCGATGAGTTCGATGACGACCATCACAACCGTGCCGACACCGAGTAAACGTTCAAGGACAAACTGCGCACTGACTAACGTGGCTGAACCAATAACACCAGTGATTGGTAGCAGCCAGCTATGGCTGTAGGTATTTGAAACGGCAACGGCGATATTGGCGACAAGTAGGCCTAAAAAGGTGAGTGGGCCGATCAGCGCGGTTGTCACGCTGACCAAGAGGGCACAACAGACGAGAAGTACGAGTACCACGGGTGAGTAAGCCAGACCAAGGCTGATGGACGATGCCCGACCTAAGGTCAGGATGTCTAGTTGGTAGCGACAATGCCAAATAATCAGGCTGGCAACGCCGCATAACGCCAGGGTTGTTAGAAAGAGCGCCGGATCGACCGCTTCAAATCTGGCAAGTGAACGGTCAATGACAACCAGAAACTCTTGTGGGTCGATGAGCCGTTTAAATAGCGAGGCAATAGAACGAAAGAAAATGCCGGTGATGATACCTACAAGGGCAAGGCTGTACAGACTTCGGTGGGCGCGAATAAAGACGACATAAAACAAAAGTGAGGACATACCCAAGAGCAGGATGCTTTCGAGTCCAAAGAGAAGTGGGCCGGGGATTGCTGATACATTCATCCCCCCGAGGAAGAACACTAAAAGCGTTTGGATGAGGGCAAAGAGATCATCAATACCCATGATGCTTGGGGTGAGAATACGGTTTCGTGTGATCGTTTGAAACACGATGGTGGCGAGCCCCACTGCAAATCCCACAACAATCATTGGGCCCAATTTGCCCAGGCGCATACCGAGGAGTTTTGCGGTCAGTGATGGCGATACGGCATCCCATGTGAAGAGCAACTTGCCGTTGTCTACAGAGAGGGTAACAAAGGCGATACTTGCAACAATCAGTACCACCAAACTGATGGTGAGCACCCAGAACGGTCGTCGGTGATAAACGGGAATCGTTCGTGCGATAGGTTGAGGTGGTTGTGGTGGCGATTCAGTCACGATGTTCGTCCAAATGCATGACAAGGCCGAGGAATATGCCAGAACAAATCACCCCAAGTGTGGTACCAATTGGCAGTTCAAAGGGGGGGATGACGATCCGGCCGATGACATCTGCAACGAGGACTAACCCAGCACCAGAAATGGCAACCCACGGAATCGAAAAGCGCAGACGGTCACCAATAACGATACTGACTAAGTTTGGAACCACGAGGCCAAGAAAGGGCAGCCCGCCAACGACAGTTACCACGATTGAACTGGTGACTGCAACCAATGCCAACCCCCAAATAAGGGTTGCGCGATAAGAGACCCCAAGGTTCGTGGCGGTGTCTTTGCCAAGACCAATTATCGTGATGCGATCAGCGGTTACCCACGTGGCCAGACTGGCTAGCCCAACGAGAAATAGTAATTCGTATCGTCCAGCGATAATCGGTGCAAAATTGCCGGTCGTCCAAGCACCTATGGACTGAAGCAAGTTGTGCCGCAGTGCGACAAAGGTGACACCAGCTTCAACAACAGTGGCTGTCATAATGCCTACAAGTGGGATCAGCACACTTTGGCGGGCAGGGATCCGAGCGATCAGGACAACGAATACCGCGGTCACGGTTAGTGCCCCAATGGTGGAAACGATCAACTTGATGATCACTGGAGCGCCAGGGTTTACTAGCAACACGATGAGTATGCCGGCACTGGCCCCGGCCGTGGTGCCCGTTGTTGATGGTTCAACAAATCGGTTTCGGACGACCAACTGCATCACCAATCCAGCGACAGCCATAGCCGATCCTGACAATACGATAGCGATTGTTCTCGGGATCCGGCTAATAAAGAGGGCTGACCGTTGCGCTTCGTTCAGTTGACCGGTAAGCACATCGCTTGGCGTGAGATCAGCCGCGCCAACGAAAACGCTTGTAACAGCCAACGCAATGGTCACGAGGACAACCGCTGTCCCAATCACCCATGGGGATCGGTACAGCGGCTGTGGTTGGCTAACCGGTGCGGTCATATAGACGCGAAGCGTTGGCTACTTGGATAGTGCTTCGGTTAACTGATCAATCATGGCCTTGGTGTTATTCAAACCATGAACGGTGATGTACTGTCCAAAGGTTTCGGGGTAGAAGATATGGTTATTCTTTGCCGCATTTGTAGCCTTCACAAGGTCGTTATCTAATAACACCTTGGCTGATTGGGCATCTTCTTTCCCAATTGCAGTGTCACGGTCATACACAAAGAGATAATCAGGATTGGCTTCACGAATCGCTTCATAAGTGATGACTTGGCCATGGCGGTCATTCTTTGTGACTTCAAAAGCTGGTTTCATCCCCGCAATATCAAAGACAAGAGAACTCATACGGTTATTTGTCCCAAAGGTGCTGACCTCGCCACCAGAGGTCATGACAACCATGGCGGTTCCTTTGTCCTTAGCTGCGGCCTTCAACGCGTCGGCACTTGCTTTAATGGCGTCCAGTTTCTCTGTTGCCTTATCACTTGCACCTAAGATATTGGCTAAGTCGGTATTGACCTGGATGACGGAATCCACGTAATTGGAATAATCAATTGAATCGTCATACACGGTGTACTGACTGGCTAATTCTTTGCCCACTTCTTGTGAACGAATGCCTGTAATCACCAAGTCCGGTTCAGTGACAGCAAGAGTTTCAAGGTCAAGTTCGCGTGGTTGGCCCACGTCTTTGGCATTTGGGAATGTTTTGGCAAGCCCCTCCTTGTCAACGGACATCGGGATTGCAACAACCAGATCGTTGAGACCGAGGGCATCAATCGTGTCTAGTGCCCCATATTCAAGGACCGCAATTTTCTTAGGGGCTTCCTTGATCGTGATGTCACCAGCAGATGTTGAATAGTGCTGCGGGAAGGTTGCCGCAGTTGTTGAAGCTTCGCTGGCCCCTTCACTTGCCATCTCTGATGAGGCATCATTTGCCTCTGCACTAGCGGAAGCGGTGGTGGCTGATGGTACATCTGAAGTTGATGTAGTCGGCTCGGTGCTTGAACAGCCGGCAGCCATAGCCGCAAGTGCGGAAAGTATGGCAGCAAAACGGGTTGTACGGGTCATAGATATGTACTTCCTATCGATTAATGGATGAGTTAGTAAGGTTATCCTTACTAAACTATTTGTCAGGCTTATGTGTCGAATGCGAAGGATTCGCGCGTTCCTACAGGCTGGAGATTGCTTTTCCACAACGTATGCACTGTCGTGAGAGCCTATGAATACTTGTGGATAATTACTATCGCTTGCTATGTATTGCATACGCTTCTGCTATGGAATGTATGCCCGTTGCAATCAATCTGAACGCCCCTGATCTGGCACAAGCTGTAGGACGTTACGTAGAAAGCATGTTGGGCTGGCAGGTGGTTGAAGATTCTGACCACCTGCCAGCCAAGCTCATACTCTGTGATTCACCAACGCCTGGTCGTCGCTGTGTTGTTATTGGTGACGATAGGTTAAATAGAGAACAAGCCATGCGTGATGGCGCTCTCGACGCCCTGGTCTGGCCACGAGATGCCAGTCGATTGGGCAACGTTACGTTCAAACCGAAAGGGATCCAAGCAAAGCGTCGTCTGGTTATCAGTCAGTCGGCACCCCATGTTGGGGCGAGTACCTTGTCGCTTGCAATTGGTTCTGTCTATGCCTGGGCTGGGATGCGCGTTGCTCTCGCTGCTACTCCAGAAACAATTGTGGCTGCTGGAATGCAGTACCCGGGGCGGCTGCTCGCATGTCCGAATCTGTGGCTTATTGACCCAGAAGCAGGTCCCCCTAATGGGTTTGGCATTGTGATTGTTGAAGCCCCACTGAGTGAACACACTCAAATCATTGTCGGGCGCTGTGATCGTGCCCTGGTGTCTGCTGCACGTACGTATCCAATGGCACGTCGGGTCATCGGTATTGGTGATGGTGAATTATTGCCGCGTGAGGTTGGGGCATTTGTGGGCATGGGTCGTTTTGGTCACGTGGGGTGGTCCTATCGCATTGCGCGAGGCGGTCTTCGAGGTGCATTACCCCAGGCGTTCCCAGGGCGTTTCCTCAAGGTGCTATCGAGAACGCTTGGGCAACCTGTGCCTGGTGTTTGGACTCCTCGTAGAGGAAATACGCGGCACCAATCGACGCCGTCACAATCACGGCATTCATCCGTAGCCCGTCCGCACCCGCAGGAGCCAACACGTTTGCTCAAGGGGGTGAGTTAGATGGTTGCTTCCCAGCCAGCCTTGCAAGAACGTATTCGCCGGCGATTAACTGCCCTAGACATCGACGTTCGTGATTTTGGAAATCCTGGGCAGGCTCGGGCTCATATTGCACGAGCCTTACACGAAGAGGGGGTGATAGCCGCACCTGATCGCATGGCTGAGCTCGTGCGGGATCTGACGGATGATTTGCTTGGCTTAGGTGCCCTTGAACAGTTGTTACGAGAGCCAGGCGTTACTGACGTCATGGTCAACGGACCGCATGAAGTTTGGGTCGAACGCGACGGTTCGATGGAACGCACCAGTCTGACCTTTGCTGATCAAGATGCCCTATTGCGAGCAATCCGGCGCGTGATTGGGCCAAGTGGTCATCGTCTTGATACGGCACAGCCCTGGGTAGATGCACGGTTAGCGGATGGGTCGCGGTTACATGCGGTTATAGCACCAATCGCCATTGACGGGCCACTCATCACATTGCGTCGATTTAATGCGGCCACATTGAGTCTCAATGACCTGCGTATGTTAGGGGCCGTCCCGGAAGCGGTGTACACATTGTTAACGGAGGCGGTTGCTGCTCGTCAATCAATTGTGGTCTGTGGTCGAACCGGTTCAGGGAAAACAACGCTGCTTCAGGCGCTGCTTGGATCTGTTGATGCCACTCAGCGCATCGTACTCATTGAAGACTCGCCGGAGATTCGTGCAGAAATGCCCCATATGGTGCGCATGCAGACCAGGCGTATAAGTGCTGAAGGAAGCGGAGAAGTCACCATTGCTGGACTTGTACGACAAAGCCTACGGATGCGCCCAGACCGCATCATCGTTGGCGAGGTCCGCGGCGTAGAAATTGTTGACGTGCTTCAGGCGTTGATAACCGGCCATGAGGGCTGTATGACGACCGTTCACGCAGCATCAAGTCATCAAGCCCTTGTCCGTCTCGAGGGTATGGCCCTCCTGGCGGGCGTACCTGAACAGGCGGTGTGCGCACAACTTGCGAGTGCACTAGATCTCATAGTCGTTTGTGCACGCAGCCCACAAGGTAAACGTGGTGTGGTTGAAATTGGCCAAGTCGTCGGCGGTCAACCAGGAATGCATCCTCATATCGAACCGCTCTGGGAGCGTGCGGCATGGTGACGCACCCGACACCGCTCACCATGAGTGATGTCGTGATGATTCGTGCTGCCTTATCGACAGGAGTCGGTCCCGTGATTGCCATGATTCGTGCAGCTTCATACAGCACACACGGCACGGCGCTTCGAGTGATTGCAGCACGCTTGGCAAGTGGTCAAACGCTGACAGACGTTGCAAGCCAGTTTGTTGATGCAGATACGACCGGTCGGTTACTGCGAGTTCTCGCAATGGCCGATCAATGCGGTACCGCGGCTGGCCCTGTTGTGGATGAAGTCATCCACGGTATTCGACGGTCAGCACGAATGGCTGCCAGCGTGCGTGCGAAACAAGCCGAGGCCAACGTAACCGCAGCCATTTTGATTGCACTTCCTTGTGTTGGGTTGACCATGGCCATATTGAGTGGGGAAGCGGCACGCACCTTTCTGATGTCGTCTTGGGGAATTGGTGTGCTCGCCATAGCGATAGGCATGATGCTGTTGGCAGGGCTATGGATGCGCTATCTCGTTCGAGGGGTTCAACGTGCAGCACGTTCTGTCGATCCCCTTGTTACCCGTAATGGTAAACAGGCTGATCCGTCAGCAGAATTAACTGACCTTTTGGCACTCGCTTTAGGTTCTGGCGTGGCCCCTGAGCAAGCGTTCTTGTTTGTAAGCCAACTCATCGGAGAGCCACAAGCATCGGTTTGCCTTCAAGCTGCACGAAGTTGGCATGTAGCTGACGACCCGTTAGAAGTCATGCCAGATGCGTTAAGTGATATCGGGCGCATTTTGATTGCAAGTACTGCTTGGGGTGCCCCGGTGGTTACCACCTTGCACATGCATGCAGAAGATTTGCGGATGCGGGCCAATGAAGAGGCCTTAGAAGCCGCAGAGGGGTTGAGTGCCCGATTGGTACTCCCCACCACATTGCTCCTCATGCCGGCCTTCATGCTCGTCATGGTTGTCCCGGTACTTGTACCGGCTATTACGAGTGTTATTCATCGGTAGGGAGCATCAACCGCGCTATGCGCGTAACTGCTATGAAAGGAATAGCCATGTCATTCAAAGAAAACCTTATAACAAGCAAAGGCCAGATGGTTAAGCACGCATCTGTCCCGGACACCTACGATCCTCATCACCCCGAATCTGGTGCAACCACGGCCGAATACGGCATGTTGGCCGGAGGCGTCGTGGTTGGTGGTGGTCTTATCTACTCGATTCTAACCTCACCATTTTTTGAGGAGCTCGTTCGGAAACTCTTTGATTTCCTGGCTGAGCTAATTATCAACACCATCCAGGGGGCAGTTGCCGCAACCGCTGCTGGAATCTGGATGTTCTAGGCCTATCTGGCAGCTTGGAGCGCGCCCAAGCTGCCTCAGGTTTTCACGATGGCTTATCTGAACACCGGTCGTCATGACCAAGGAAGTCAAAGCCTAGAATTTGCCCTCGTCAGCCCATTCATCGGCATAGCCGTTGTGCTGGTTGTGATTGCTGGTTCGTATGTCAATAGCGTATTGGTTACCTCTGGTGTTGCCCAAACACTCGCTCGTCAGCTCGCATTAGTTGGCACGATTGACCCCCCGTCCCCCTATGTGGTCCATGTAGTTCCACCACATCCAAAGGAAGGTGCTTCGTTTCATGTTGTGGTTGAACGGCCAATCAAACTCCCACTACCTGGTGCCCCCACATGGACGATACGCCAACAGGCATGGGGAGTTCGCAGTGTTTCAGCAACACCATAAGGACGCCTTACTTCACTATCGACCGATAAGGCAACCAGCTGATCATGAACAAGGTGCAACAGCACTCACCATCCTCCTCGCCTTAACGGCCACGGTTGCAGTTGCCCTCGCCATAATGGCCGCGGCATCTGATGCCCTCTCTACCTATCAACATGGCCAGCATGTTGCTGACATGATGGCGGTCACATTGATGCAAGAATCACCGCTTGTTGGCGGGGTTGGAACGCCGGACAGGGGTTTGCTAACCCGAATTGCTATTCATGAGCATGTCCAAGTTATCAACGTGGATACAACCGGCTGGCCTCTTGAAATTCGAGTTCATATCCGTGCAGAACCAACCGGTGTATTGCGTGGCTTGTGGTCTGGAGTGCTAGCTGAGGGTGCGGCCGAGGTGATTCCACCCCCTACCCAATGACGAACGCAGCGTGTGTATGGCATCCATCAGCGGTGCCATACACACGCGACAAAGAACCTATTGGGTGACCTGGTAGATACCCTCACTCGGTTGAATAATGACAAACCCTTGGCCGCTGAATTGGGCTTGGAATAGTTCCCCTGAGCCGCGCCCGATTAGCGCACCAGCCTTAAAGGTTGATTTGAGTGTTGCTTGTAAGCCTGCTGACCACCCAACAAGGGCATTGGTATCAGCAAAGGTGGGGGCTTTAGTTGCATCAAGCACTAACGGGTCACCATCAGTTGAAAAGGCAAGCCAGCCAGTTCCTTTAAACACCGTATTAACAAGGCCTCCCGCAGCCATGGCAACCGCCCCACCACGAATCATCTCGATGTTGTAGTGAAGCGCCCCAGAAAAGGCCAGCACGTTAGATCCATTGATACTGAGTGCCGCATTGTTGAGATGGATGACATGCACCTTTTGGGCTTGTTGGGCGAGATATACCTCCCCGTGACCAGACATTCGCATTAGTGGAACGCCTTCACCAGTCAACGCCTTTTTAAAGAGGTTTCCCATGCCTTGGCTCTGATAGTCAAAGTCCACATTTCCCTGGTAGCCAACCATGGCACCTTGACGGGCCACCATTGGGGTTCCAGTAATGAAGCAGCGAAGGAACCGTCCGTTCACCACATCCACCTCGCGTACCATTGCATCGGCATCACCGGTGCCGAGTAAATCGCCGGTAATGCCACCCGTGTACTGATGGACATGGTCATTAACAATTGAGTGTCCGCTATCAGTTGTAGCAAACGACGGGTTTCCAGCCGTCCCTGGATTGCCTGACACTACCGCTGCCTCTTCATTGGTCGCCATTTGTACTGGTGAACCCTGGTTTCGTGGTGGAGCTTTGGGGTCCCGTTCACCTAGAGGTGCTGTGCCTACGAGCTCTCCATTCGCTACGTGCTGAGTAAAAGCTGTACCGTCATGCCACCGATAATCGTTCATTCCATCGGGATCTGGCTGCCAACTTCCTTCAGATTCGTTGCTCATATTCACTCCATTCCTATAGAAAACCCCTACCATTCGGGGACAACAAGAACAGTTCTACCGTAAATAGGTAGGCAAGGGCTGTAAAGGGCACACTAGAGCAGCCCTAAACTTGACGGAGGCTAAGAGCTATGCACATTTCTAAAACTGGGGTTTTGCTTGCCAGCATTGCAGCCGTGAGTCTTACCGCTTGCAACGCTGGACAGACCACAACACCTGCCCAGTCCGATGCGAGTAGTGGTACTCAACAAGAAGCAACCACAGATGGTGCACAGGACAGCGTAACGGCTGCATTGGTGGACCCACCTAAAAACCTTGACTTTACTGCTACCGCTGGTGCAGCTATTCCAACATTGTTGATGAACAATGTGTACGAAACGCTTGTTACAACAGACTTGCACGGCACGTTTAACGGGTTACTTGCTAAAGAGTGGGAGATCAGCCCAGATGGCAAGACCTATACATTCAAGCTTGTTGATAACGCGACGTTCTCAACAGGAGAACCGTTTAACGCACAGACGGCGAAGTTCACCCTTGACCGGCTCCGCAATAATGAGTGGGCAAACAATAAAGACGAACCAATGATGGTGATGGAGTCTGTTGAAGCTCCTGATGATACGACCCTGGTGGTGCAGTTATCCAAGCCCTCACAACAGTTCCTCTTCCTGCTATCAACCCATGTTGGTGCGATGATGCACCCGGACCATATCGACAATCTTGAGCAGAACGCCGTTGGGACGGGGCCGTACAAGATTGGAGAGTTTGTCGCAGAACAAAAAGCCGTGCTTGAAGCGCGTGATGATGCTCGTCAACCCGTTGATGTAAAGACCGCCACATTCCGATATATCTCGGATGCAACAACGGCAGTAAATGCGCTTCGTAGTGGTGACGTGGACATCTTGTGGTCTATGCAAGCGACCCAGCAATTAGACAGTCTTAAGGCGGACTACAACGTCATGGAAGGGGCCACAACCAATAAGGTCTTGCTGATCTTCAATAATGCAGCTCCACCCTTTGACAAGGTTGAGGCGCGCAAGGCTGTTGCGTCTGCGATTGATACCGATGCGTTGATTACGGCAAGTGATGGGCGTGGAACACCATTAACTGCCCCGGTTGCGACAACAGATCCTTGGTCACTGAGCGATGGTGGCCCTGTATTTGACCTTGATGCTGCTCGATCAATGGCTTCTGCAAGTGGGCTGACGTCCTTTGCGATGAAGGTACCCACGTTGCCCTACGCCCAATCTGCTGCCGAACTGGTGAATGCACAGTTAAGTGCTGCAGGTATCAGCACAACGATTGAAAGTGCCGAGTTTCCTGCCGTATGGCTTGATGAGGTCTACAAGAATCGGAACTATCAGGCCACAATCATCGCCCATGTTGAACCCCGTGACTTGCCCGGCCTCGTTCGTCCCGAGTATTACTGGGGAGTCCAGGATGCATCACTGGTACAGAAACTTGAAGATGCCGATGCAATGATTGACCCCGATGCATCCAATACGGCGATGCAAGCGGTTGTAAAAGAAATCCAAGACCAGATGCTTGTGGTTCCCCTGTATCAGCTCCCTAATACCGTTGTGACCCGCAAGTCCATTTCAGGTGTGCAAGCTGATCAACCTATCCCTAATTTGAATATGACCACTATTGAGGTGGAATAAGGTTCATTCCTTTGTTACGTAATCTCTTGCGAACAATCATCTCGCTCGCCTTGACGAGTGTGGTGGTGTTTGTACTCCTACGCATCCTCCCAGGCGATCCTGCTCAGGTTCGCCTCGGGGTTCATGCCACCCCTGAATCATTAGCGGCGCTGAGAGCTGAGCTCGGAACTGACCAACCCCTACTTGTTCAGTATCAACAATGGATGGTTGGTCTATTCCACGGTGATCTTGGAAACAGCCTCGTCACGGGAGACAAACTGACCCCAATCATTGCTGATCGTCTCGCAGTGTCGATTATTTTGGTGTGTTTTGCGGTGGCTATTTCCCTTGTTGTCGCAGTCATTGTTGGGACCTTGAGTGCCCTGTACCCAGATACATGGTTTGGGCGTACCATCACTGCACTTTCAAGGTTTGGGGTGAGTTTCCCCGGTTTTGTCGTCGCATTAGGGATCGTGACCGTATTTGCGTTAAACCTAAAATGGTTACCGGCAAGCGGTTGGACGGTGCCGTCTGCAGACCCGGCGGACTTCCTGCGCCGCATTCTGTTACCAAGCATGGCCCTAGCCAGCGTTCCCACCGCAGTGCTGATTCGGCACGTACGGGCCGCCATGCTGGATATCGGTGATGCAGATTTTATTCGGGCGGCAATGGCCTCAGGAAAAACACGCGCACGGGCGTTTATCCAACATGGGCTCCCTAATGCATTCATCACGATTTCTACCGTGGCGGCACTGGTATTTGTTGACCTCATCGTTGGGGCTGTGGTCATTGAGCAAGTCTTTGACATACCAGGTATCGGAACCTATCTCATTAAAGCGGTGGCAAACCGTGATCTCTTTGCTGTCCAAGGGGCCATTATCTGTGTTACCGCAATCATTGTGGTGACGAACACGGTGGTGGACACGGTTGCACAGCACCTCGATACCCGCCTCCTTGACTCGGGAGATCAGGTGCTATGACCAAGTTGCATCTCCGTCCGAATGCGCTCACGCTGGGCGGTCTCATACTGGCGATCGTTGTCGCGTTCGGGCTCATCGGTGTTGTCTTTCACCCAGATGTTCCAGTCGATGTGAATAACCGTCTCGTCGGACCAACCCCCGCCCACATCTTTGGTACGGATCGTTTTGGGCGGGATATTGCGATCCAGCTCCTGATCGGAGCTAAAACGGCGATGAGTGTTGCCGTAACGAGCTTGGCGATTGCGGGGGTTACTGGCACGATACTCGGTGTGCTCGCAGCTATTTCAAAAAGCCGCGTAAAGCTCGTGATTGAGCCGGTCACTGATGTGCTCCTCGCCTTACCTACCCTTCTCCTTGCCGTTGTGCTCGGGGCAGCGTTTACCCCGTCAACAGTGACGGCAACGCTAGCGATCGGTATTGCAGGTATTCCCGGTTTTATCCGGGTTGCACAAGCGACAACGGCACAAGTCCGCCATAAGCCTTTTGTGGAGGCTGCGGTGTTATCTCATGTGTCTCGCCCTCGAATTATTATCCGCCACATCCTGCCAAATATTGCGGGTCCGATTGCCGTGCAGGCTTCAGTCATGATGGGGCTGGCTATTTTGGCAGAAGCATCCCTCAGTTATCTTGGCCTTGGCACGCCTGCACCGACACCCTCATGGGGTCGCATGCTGGCTGATGCGCAACAGTATTTGCCAACTCACCCCATCTATGCACTGTGGCCGGGCCTTGCCATTGGTATCAGTGCGTATGGGGCGAACCTCTTTGGTGATGGGTTACGTGATTGGTTGGATCCGCGCCATGACTAAGAAACGCCCACCTATCCCCGTACCTCGTATCAAAGGACAGGCTGACACTGTGGCAGTCCAAGAAATGCCGATTATTGAAGTCAACGGGTTAGGTGTCCGTGCCGGACAAAAAACCTTGGTTCGGGATGTCAGTTTTGTGATCGCTCCTGGTGAACGCATTGGGTTGATTGGTGCGTCTGGGTCAGGAAAAAGTGTGACAGCCCAAGCGATCGCCAGTCTGTTACCCACTCAACTTACTCCGCAAGGTTCGGTTCGAATCAATTGCCCGGCTATGCCAACGGCGTTGATTGAACAGGCAGGGGGTGAGTGCCAGTATCTTGAAGTGATCGGGGCATCAGAGCGGACCCTTGCGAAGGTTCGTGGTGCAACGATAGGGATGATTTTCCAAGACCCTCGTGCCGCATTGGATCCGCTCGTTCGTGTTGGTGATGCCCTTGCCAGTGAACTGGGAATCCCGTGGTATCAGCGGGGGCGGCGGCAAGACCCTCGTGTTATCAGTGCCCTTGAAGATGTTGGTCTGATGGCTACCCATGCGCACCGACGACCCCATGAGCTGAGTGGTGGACAGTGCCAGCGCATTGGGATTGCGATTGCACTTGCAAATGAACCCGCCCTGTTAATCGCTGATGAACCGACAACAGCTCTTGATGCACTGACACAGGCACAGATAATTGAGCTTCTCAAGCAACGCCTCGACAGTCAAAATACTGCTCTCCTCTTTATCAGTCACGACTTGGCCCTTACCCAAGAGATGTGTGAAAACGGACTCATCATGGACCGGGGTGAAATTGTCGCTCGTGGAGCCATTCGAGCTGTTATGGATGACCCGCACCCAGCCGTTGTGACGTTAAGTCGTGCCATTGAAAACCGTAGCGATGCCTTCGTTCCCCGTTGTGCACCGTCACAATCCAGTACTGACCAGACCCGGCAGGCTGTGATATTTGAAGCAGTAACACGTACTCACCGTGGTGGAGAAACACCAACACTTGACGATATTTCCCTGGTGATTCCTGAAGGTGGCCGAGTTGGTATTGTCGGTGCGTCGGGGGCAGGAAAAACAACACTTGTTCGTCTAATCGCAGGGTTAAATCGCCCGACTGCGGGCAAGATCACCGTTAATGGGCGGGTACAGATGGTCTTCCAACACCCCAAAGCATCCTTCAATCCTCGTTTACCCCTCCGAGTGAGTTTGGAGGAGAGCTTGAACGATGCTGCCCCAGATCTCAGTGCCGAAGAGCGTGCAGAACGTATCACTTCGGCGCTTGCACATGTTGATCTTCCGCCAGATTCGGCTGAGCGCTACCCCACTGCCTTTAGTGGTGGGCAGTTGCAGCGCCTGGCTATTGCCCGCGCAGTGCTAGGTGAAGCTGATATTTTGATTGCTGATGAACCCGTGAGCGCTCTCGATATTGCCGTTCGTCGGCAGGTGCTAGACACCCTGGAGAGCCATGCGAAGGGGCGAACATTAATCATGGTCAGCCATGATTTTGCTCCCGTGGCGCAGTTGTGTGACACCGTTGTGGTCATGTCCTCGGCCACCATTGTCGAAGCTGGTCCAACAGAAACCCTCTTTACTGATCCCAAAGACCCCTATACCGCTCGATTGGTTGCCGCTACTCGTTTCAAGTGTTTATGACCTGGTTTGAAGACCCGATAGAACCCAACGCTGAAGATGAAAGCCGCTTGGGGTATCTCTACCGGTCAGTGTCAGGTCGGTATCACGTTGGTCAGGCAGGGATACGGTTCATCAGAGCCATGGCGTGGGTAGTCCTGATCTTGAGTGTGGCTGGGCTTGTGTGGCCATCGATAACTGACCAGGTGAGTGCCCATCTTGTGCAACAACCACTGGCTGATCAGCTGGTGACCAGCCCTGATTTATTCGCACGGTTTGAACAACGCAGACTGATCGCAGGTGATCCGATGAGTCGCATCGTCATCCCCAAAATAGGGGTCGATAACGTCGTGGTTGAAGGGACAGATGCTGATGATTTACGTGCCGGTGCTGGCCATTATGTTGGTTCACCACTTCCAGGTGAGGCCGGTAACGTCGCTATTGCCGGCCATCGCTCTACGTGGGCAAGTCCGTTCCGCCATTTAGATCAACTGGTAGTGGGCGATCAGATTGAACTGCACTCCCCCGTGGCCACCCATGTATATACGGTGGTGGAGGGTGGTGAAAAAGCAGTACAAACACGCCTTAATGATGATTGTGCCCCAGGAGCACCATGCTGGGTCACCGCTGATAATGCTTGGACAGTGGTTGACCCTGAACGTGAGGCAATGCTCACCTTGACGACCTGCCATCCGGTTGGTTCAGCTCGCCAGCGGCTTGTCCTCAGAGCCAAATTGGTGAGCAGTAGAACAACGGATGGCAAGGCCTTACCGCTTCCCACCCCAATCGAGGGGCCGCTACCGCCTGGCCCGGCCCCCAGTGGTGCTGTACCAGGTGGCGTTTAGGGCTAATACCAGTGGGTGAACTCCCTAGAACTGCGTTCATGGTGCACCCACACTCTGCGATGCGCTAGAACGGTTCAGGGCCTATCGTTTGGCTTGGAGTGCCTCATTTTTTGCCGCAACCTTGGTGTGCATATCCTCAGCGTATTGCTCAAGTGCTTGGGCAATAGTCGGATCGTGTGCCCCGAGTATGCGGGCGGCGAGTACACCAGCATTGGTTGCGTTACCAATTGCAACACAGGCAACAGGCACCCCCGCTGGCATCTGGACGATGGAATGTAAGGCATCGACACCTTGTAACGGGGTGATGTCAACGGGTACCCCGATCACGGGCAAGGTCGTCCACGCTGCAACCATGCCAGGGAGGTGCGCAGCCCCACCAGCTCCGGCAATAATGACGCGCAGACCGCGGTCACGGGCTGTTTTTGCATACTCCGCCATACGGTCTGGGGTGCGGTGGGCGCTGACAACTTGAACCTCGTAGGGCACGCCAAGGGTGTCTAAAATCGTTGCGGCGTCTTGCATTGTGGGCCAATCAGAATCAGAGCCCATGATGATGCCAACTAATGGTGCTAATTGCGACACATTTTCCCTTTCGGATTTAGGCAGGAAATGTTGAATCAAACGGTAGCGTGGATACCCCATGGCCGTGATGATGATGGGTGCAAGTCACCATAATGCGTCTATAGATTTCCTCGAATGCCTGGCCATTGAACCGGCCCGCATTCAATCAGTGCTGCAATCAATCTGTGATTTAGAAGAGATTGATGAGGCAGTGCTGATTAACACGTGTAACCGAAAAGAGGTGTACATCTCATCCCGTGACCCTGAAGGGGCTCGTGATGCGTTGCGCCACACGATTGCGTGCCTGTCTCGCCAGACTGGGGCGGAGCTAGACGTATCGTTGAAAACACTTGAAGATGAAGATGCTGCCCGGCACTTGTTTACGGTGGCCTGTGGCCTTGATTCGATGGTTGTCGGCGAACAACAGATTCTCGGGCAGGTTCGTGATGCGATGGCGGCATCGTTGGATGCTGGTGCGAGCGGGCCGGTACTGAACAAGTTGTTTCGCCAGGCAATTCATACAGGTCGGACCGTTCGTCAGCACACTACGATCAGTGAGGGCGCCCATTCAACGGTGACCGTTGCATTAGATTTGGCTAAGCGCTATCTCCCTAAGGAAGGTAGCCGTGTGCTGATCTATGGTGCGGGCATGATTGGGGGGATGGCGGCTCGAACCCTCGCGGGGTTGGAGAATAAGCCAGACCTCAAACCAAGTGAAGTACACATAGCAAATAGGACTGAGTGGAAAGCGGAGGAATTAGCTGAACGGTTAAGCGCCCGCGTTCCACACACCTATGCGATGCCCCTTGACCTTGACCATCCCTCTGAGATTGACCATGTCATTGGTGGGGTTGATTTACTTGTTACCAGTACTGACATTGCGTTCCCGGTGTTTACCAAAGAGCGTATTGCACGTATCCGAAAAGGGAATCCAAACCCCCTCGTCATCGTCGACTTAGCCGTTCCTCGTGATGTGGCTCCTGAGGTTGATGAGTTAGACAATGTACGGCTATTTGGGATTGATTCACTCCGCAGTGTTGTCACTGACGGCCCAAGTGCAAAAGCCATTGAAGATACGTGCGGGTTTATTGAACAAGCAGTGGGGGAGTTTACGGCTTGGACGTATGGGCAAAGCGTCGAACCAACCATTACCGCTATGCGTCAACGTGCTGAGGAGATACGTCGCCATCAACTTGAGCGAGTGGCATCCAAACTTGGTGATTTAACTGAAGAACAGCGCAAAGCAATTGAGGTGTTGACACACGGGATGGTCAATCAGTTCTTGCACTCACCAACGGTGAAACTAAAACAATCAGCACAAACACCAGATGGTGAAGGGCATGCCCGGACCCTTGCGGCCCTCTTTGATTTGGATGTGTCCTAATGGGTACTCATTTGCTCTCAAACCGTAGCCCACTCCGTGTTGCAACCCGACGTTCTGACTTGGCGCTTGCCCAAAGTGCCCAAACCGTTGCGCTTATACAGGAGCGTTGTGGGCTGATTGCCGAGCTTGTACCGATGTCTTCCACCGGAGATGATCATCCTGAACGTGCCTTGGATGCCTTTGATCGTAAAGGTATTTTCTTAGATTCCTTACGTGATGCATTGCTTTCTGGCACAGTAGATATGGCAATCCACAGCTGTAAAGACGTTCCAACTGACCCAACGCCAGGATTAGCGATCACCGCGATCCCACCACGGGCTGATAGCCGTGATGTGCTTGTCAGTATGGCTGGATTTGATCTTGACAGCCTTCCCAGAAGGGCAAGGGTTGGAACCTCATCTGCTCGACGGTCAGCGCAGCTCTTGGCAGAACGACCAGACCTCATTATTGAACCAATCCGTGGCAATGTACCCACCCGGATTGGTCGTATCCACCGTGACCTAGATGCGGTGGTATTAGCTGGTGCAGGACTTGCTCGTCTTCAAACTGGCCGTCCAGGAGCCCCTCATGTGCTGAACGATATTGCCTATCAAGCTGTACCCATCGACGTTAATCACATGGTTCCGGCGCCCGCTCAAGGCATTTTGGCTATAGAACATCGTGATGATGACCACGAACTCATCGCGGCGCTTGCCCCACTCAATGATCCACAAAGCGCTCGGGCAGCTCACATCGAACGGAGTATTCTCGCCGACCTCGGCGGTGGCTGCTCAATCCCATTAGGGGTACATGCTGATTTCGATGATGATGGTACAGCCACGGTACGTATCTTTCTTGGGCGTGGCGAAGGCCATTCCCCCATCCGATTGACTGAACAACTAGATGCAGATACTGACGCCGTTGTATTTGCTCGTGATGTGGTTGCGACACTCAAACAGAAGGGTGCATGATGGCAGGAATTGAGGAGCTTGGAGGTACCCCAGCGGTACCTGGAACGGTGTACCTCGTGGGAAGTGGACCAGGTGCACCGGGGCTTGTCACGGCCCGAGCAGCCAAGTTATTGGCTACGGCGACCTTCGTTGCGTACGACCGCTTAGCTTCCGCCGAAGCTCGTGCCCTGTGCCCGCCTGAATGTGAGCAAGTATTTGTTGGCAAACGTCCGGACTATCACGCCCTTAAACAAGAAGGTATCAATGACCTGATTGTGCAAAAAGCCCAAGAAGGTCATGCCGTGGTGCGGTTTAAGGGTGGCGACCCGTTTGTATTTGGACGCGGAAGTGAAGAAGCCTTGGCCTGCCTTGAGGCTGGGGTGCCATTTGAAGTTGTACCGGGGATTAGCTCATCGGTTGCTGCGCCAGCGTTTGCCGGTATTCCTGTTACCCATCGTGGGTTGGCCCACGGCTTTGCGGTGATTACGGGACACGAAGACCCAGACGGCCAGGATGACCCAGTCAACTGGCCCAATTTGGCAACGTTCCCGGGCACCCTTTGTGTCTTGATGGGCGTAGCACACCTTGAACAGATTGCGAATGGGCTCATGCGTGGTGGCAAGTCGGCTGATACGCCCGTTGCACTCGTGCGGTGGGGTACATTGAGCCGTCAGGCTGTACTGCGGTCTACCCTGGGAGAAGTTGCACATGAAGTAGCGCGGACGGGGTTTCGGCCGCCTGCGGTAACCGTGATTGGACCAGTGGCAGCCTTGGCAGATCAATTGACGTGGTTTACTGACCGTCCCCTTCACGGGCGACGTGTACTTGTGCCGCGTACACGCCAAGATTCCAGCGTCGTATCTATGAAGCTTCGTGCCTTGGGTGCGGATGTGGTGATTGCACCAACAATTCAGATTTTGCCCGCACTGAACCCTGAACCAATGCGGAGGGCACTCCATTCGCTTTCTACCTACGGGGCAATTGCATTAACGAGTCGGAATGCGGTCCGTGCGCTGTTCAACGGGCTTGCTGATGAAGGATTTGATGGCCGGGCCCTTGCCGGGCTGCGCCTAGTTGTGGTTGGACCTGGAACGGCAGAAGAGCTGGCCACCCATTCGATTATGGCTGATCTTATTGCACCACGAGCAACGGCGGAGGCACTTGCGCGTGCGATCAGCAATGACCCGGATTTCCCGCGGGATAAACCAGTTTTGGCACCGCTTGCAGATATTGCGGGGCCAACGTTGGCAGAAGGGTTACGCGAGAATGGGTTTGAGGTACACGATGTAGAGGCCTATCGCACCGTGCCTGCCTACGAGCTTCCACCTGGTGTGGCCGAAGATTTGGCGAAAGGGCGCATTGATGCAGTGGCCTGTTCATCTTCATCAACGATTCGCAATCTTGTGGCACTGTCCCCAGACGGTATCGCTGCGTCGGTCAAACTCGTTGCCATTGGACCCTCTACCGCAGCCACCATTGAGGACCTGGGCTACCAGCCTGCAGCTATAGCACACCGCCATGATGTTGACGGCCTTGTAGCCGCCTTGATCGAAACGTTGACCAGTGCATAAACCTGAACACCCCGAAGCAGACCATCCCGTAATCAGCGGGCATATTGATGCCCTCAATCGTGGTGATTTACAACAGATCCTTGAAACGTTTACACATGATGCTGAGTTTACGAGCCCAGCCGGAAAAGCCACAGGAACGGGAGAGTTAGCTGACCTTCTCGGCCCAACACTAGTCGGTCCACGGGCACGGATGCAGGTGTTGAGTATCCGTCCGATCAGTTCTGCTGATGGTGACCGTGTGGTTGCCCATGTTCGGCGGATTGTCCGTCTAGCTGATGGTGACCAGGTGATTGCAAACCATGAGGTTGACCTTGTACTCACATTCACCCTTGATGGTGAGTTGATTAGCCGCTGCCATACCGAGCTGTTAGATCCTGGCCGCTAGGCACATCGTTCCATCTCGGTTCATAGCGTTGCTGTTAGAGCAACGGTGCCACGACCTTTGCTGCTTCGATAGTGCGATCGATGTCTTCTTCCATATGCGCAGAAGAAACAAACCAAGCTTCATAGCCACTTGGTGGCAAATTGATGCCGTGGTCATGCATAGCATGAAAGAAACGGCCAAAGCGAGCATGGTCAGCTCCGTTTGCATCAGCCATCGTCTGTACGGGTTTATCCGAAAAATAGAGGCAAAACATCGACCCTACCCGTGGGGTTTGGACAGGGATACCCGCTTCGGTAAAGACGGCGCTGAGGCCGTCGCAAAGCCGTTGTGCAAGCGCCTCTAATCGGGTGTACACCTCGTCATCAAGTAGCTTTAATTGTGTCAGCCCTGCCGCAACAGCCACGGGGTTTCCACTTAATGTGCCAGCTTGATAGACCGGGCCGGTAGGAGCGAGATATGCCATCACATCGGTCCGACCACCCAGGCCAGCCAGGGGATAGCCTCCACCGATAACTTTCCCGAAGGTGACAATATCTGCATCCAGCCCAAAACGAGCAACTGCACCACCCTTACCGAGGCGGAACCCAGTCATTACCTCATCAACAATCACCAGGGCACCAGCATCAGTAGCAAGTGACCGGATCAACTCGTGGAACCCATCAATAGCTGGTACACACCCCATATTGCAAGCCACTGGCTCATAAATGATGGCTGCAAGTTCATTCTTATATTGAGCCACGACTGACTTAAGGGCTTGCGGGTTATTCCATTCAACAACCAGGGTGTCTTGGGCAGCACCCGGGGTTACTCCAGGGCTGTCGGGCAGGCCAAGGGTTGCTATGCCACTCCCTGCGCTGACTAATAGGGCATCAGAATGGCCGTGATAGTGGCCGATAAACTTGATCAGTTTTGACTTGCCCGTATATCCACGGGCCAGACGAATAGCCGTCATCGTGGCTTCAGTGCCACTCGATACGGCTCTGAAACACGCAACACCGGGTACCGAAGCACACACCATTTCGGCAAGTTCGACTTCCCCTGGGGTTGGCGCCCCAAAACTTGACCCTTTCATAACTGCTTCGGTAGCGGCCGCGACAAGTGCCGGATGCGAGTGGCCCAAAATCAGCGGGCCCCAGCTCATGACGTAGTCCAAGTATTCGTTGCCTTCAGCATCTGTAACGGTCGCACCACGCCCTGAAACAAGAAATGCAGGCGTGCCACCTACCCCATTCCAAGCTCGTACTGGGCTGTTTACCCCACCAGGTATGACCGCTTTGGCTCGGGCATACCATTGGGCATTTGACAGGTTCTGTTTGGTTGGGCTCGTCATGGTCACAATCCTAGAAGGGTTGGCACCAACACGGGATAATGAAATCGTTGACACGGTGTGTGCCCGAGAGGGTGAATCGATGCGAGCAATGGCTAATAGCCATCAGCATCTGCGTAAGAAACGATGCCCTGGATCGCACGGGTGAGCACTCTGATTCTGCGTTTGACTTCTTCGCGCCACCACAAGCGACCAATGACTGCACCAATGGTCCCACCAACGGTTACCCCAATGAGTCCACCGATGATTTGATTCGTGAGCGGTGTGAAGGGCAGTACAGAAAACATGGTGTGAACGGTGAGGCAGATAGGGGTGGTTGCTGAAGCCACCGCCACGGCACCACCGATAGCAGCTACACGTTCTGACGGCATGTCTGCGGTTATCGAAAGGATAACCCCTTCTGGGGAGTGGGGAAGGATGTTGCAAGTTAATCCGGTTAATGACCACATTGTTGGTTCGGTGTGATCGTATGCAAAGCGTTTCCCGTCATAGGAACTTATAAACGTAAACCCGTTGGGAATCTGGGCGTCTATTTCCATAGCTTCACATGTGGTGAGGTAGAGGCTTGCTGAGCGGTGTACCTGACAAGGTGGCTGTGGTACAAAGCGTTGGACATTCAATGGGCCGGCTTGACCGAGTTGAGGAGTAAAGATGATGGGTTCGCTGAGGGCCCGTTCGATGTGGTATTGACTAACACCGAGGTTGTGGGCGATTGACCGTACTTCTTGGATAGTGCGTGGTGCCAGAGGTTCGCCTTGCGCACTTGTCACCCCCTGGAGGCGAATCGCGCGTTGGAGTACAGATTGTTGGAAATCCTTGGAATCCTTCCATGAATGGTGCATGCCTAGTCCTTAGGTGCATGATCTCTTCGGTAGGAGAACCTACGGTGGCCACAGGCGCATAATCGGGGGACTATCCGTTGCGTCCAGCAAAAGAGGAACGGGTCTATATTGTGTGCATATCAGGTTGAAAGACGTCTCAACCACTGGGTAGATTCGGTTAAACGGCCTGGTAGTGGTGTATCTGGTGTCTCCAGATGGTGCGGCTAAACCTGGTACCAAAACCATTCCAGCATCTATAGCCAGTAATAGGACGTTTATGAGCATCATTTCGTTGCTCAAAAGAAGAAAAAACAAGAAATGAGTGAACTAAGACGCTTCTTTTTGGTTTGAGAGGTGTATCAGTGCACTATATGGAGAACCTCATGGCCATGGATTGTACTTGGATTCTCTTGGAAGTTTCTGATACCCCAAGGCTATGCATCTGGCTTCTTATGGGACAAGCCACGAACAAACGCACCAATAATTTTGCCTGCACCTTCTGCAAGTTGCTGGGTCGGTGAAACGGGTTCGGGTAGCGGGTTGTCAATAACATCACCTGCGCCACAAATGGCTCTGGTTAATACCTCACCGTATGAGGTGATTTGGTACTTCCACCAGTACAACCCGACGGGCACACCGATACCCGTCCCCATAATTATCCCGACCGCGGTCATTCCCGCAGTCAATGCACCAGAATCGGTAGCTACAAGTCCAGCGAACCAACCGATAACGCCACCAGCTATTGCACCACCCAATGCACCGAGACCTATTGCTGTATTCGCAGGCATCACGGTTGTTTGTATCCGTAGCACACTTGTCTCATCATCAATGGATTGAATGGTTACGTCAAGATATTTGAAATCAGCCAGTGTGGTTTCGGTTTCGTTAATCAGATCAAGCAGTTCTAACCCGGTTGCTTTTTTCAAGCGGTAACCATACGGAACGCTGTAGTCAGGGACAAACCCCTCACGCCGACGCAAATAGGTGACGGCACCGGCTAACACCTCGTTGGCGGGATGGCTGACATACCGCTCAGCAACATAGGTTGACGCACGTCGTGTGGCAGGTGGACGAATCATCGGCTGCGCCAGCGCCTCAGATACATAGTGCTGAGGAACTCCCAACTGGTCAGCAATGTCACGGACATCACTGATATTCAAATCTTGATGGGTATCGCCTGCGACTTGATCACGGCCATAGAGATCCATCGCACGATTTAACACATCTCGCGTGAGGTCATGTTCTCCTGTGGCCATAAGGGGGAGTCTACCGGAGCAATACGGACAAATGCTCAGGGAATATCCAGTTTTTTACTACCCGTACATCAGTAGCTGTGCAGCCCGTTCAGCACGAGCCTCTGCGGTGTCAATGTCATTGGCTACCGCAGTTACGTGTCCAAGTTTGCGTCCAGGGCGCCAGGTCTTGTCATACACGTGGACCTTTGCCTGGGTGGTTAATGCACGGCCAACGCGTGTGGTGGGATCACCGGCTTGCGTACCAATCACATTGACCATCGCCGCTGCTTTACACGTCATTGCCGGGGACCCTAAGGGCCACCCCACTACAGCTCGTAGATGGTTTTCAAATTGGCTTGTTTGACAGCTATCTATCGTGTGGTGGCCACTGTTATGCGGACGAGGAGCGATTTCGTTGATGGTGAGGCCATCCTTGGTGACAAAGAACTCGACTGCCAAAATGCCAACCGAACCAACGAGGTCAGCGGTTCGCTGGGCGATTTTGCTTGCTTCTGACGCAACGGCAGGGTCAAGAACACCTTCACCAACGTGAACGGCAGCGCACATACCGTTCTCCTGAATGGTGCGCACTGGATCATAGACAACGCGCTCACCACTGGCGCTGGTGCATACCAATACCGCTATTTCATCGCGCAAGGGTAAATGTGGTTCAGCCAGGAGGGGCTGCCCTGCCGCCGCCTCTAACATCACGTTGGCTTCATCCATCGAACGGACTTGCATAATGCCGTGCCCGTCATAGCCACCGAGCGGAGATTTGAGGATCAGTGGCCACCCGTGTTCAGAGGCGAAACCATCTATTTCTTTCGCTGTATGTACCACTGAAAATGGGGGAACTGGCAAACCGGCCTGAGCAAAGGCGGTGCGCTGAACAATCTTGTTGGTGTACTGCAACGTTTCAGCACCTGGGTGGAGAACCTGGCCTTGGGATTCGATCGCCCGCCAATACTCGAGGGGTACCAGTTCATGGTCTAAGGTCAAGGCGTCTGTCGAATCTGCCAAGTCCTGAAGGTCTTGAGGGTCATTCGGGTCCCCATCACGAACCGCAATAACACCACGGCTACCTTCATCTCGTTCAGCAGCTAACACAGTTAAGTCCAGCCCCAAGCGCGCCGCATCTAACACCATCATGCGCGCGAGCTGGCCACCACCAACAATGCCCACCCTGACCGGCCGGTCAGTTGGCAGCTTCAACATGTCACCTTCTTTACGCACGTAGCTAGTTTGCACTCCTACCCCTTCCTTTGCCTCAAAAGGACGTCATGACAGGGGGAGTTGTGTCATTATTTCGGGGTTTCTTTTTCAGCAGACTAAGCTCGTGTAATGGCTGATATGCACGCATACACCCAAGCCCTCGCAGAAATCGGCGCCCTACCTGATGTTACGGCCCTTGGCTCTGGCAAGGTTCGTGACCTATTTGCGGTAGGGAAGGATACGTTGTTACTTGTGGCGAGTGACCGGGTCAGCGCATTCGATGAAGTTCTCCCAACACCTATCCCAGGCAAGGGAGAGGTACTCACCGGTATTACGGTGTTTTGGCTGGATTTCCTTGATGTGCCCAACCATTTACTCTCAACGGACCCCAATACGTACGGCTACGGTCTTGACGCCTTTGCCGACATACTCTCTGGTCGTTCAATGCTCTGTCGGCGTGCCGACGTGATTCCTATTGAGTGTGTAGCTCGTGGCTATCTCGTTGGGAGTGGTTGGGCTGAGTACCAAGCGTCTGGTTCAGTTTGTGATGTACCTCTTCCGTCAGGGTTGCGCGTGGCTGATCGCTTACCAGAACCCATCTTCACCCCTGCATACAAAGCACCAGCGGGCGAACATGACGAAAATATTTCATTTGAACACATGGGCGACCGTGTTGGTGAGGAAATAGCTTCCGATTTGCGTGACCTTACCTTGGACCTCTACCAGCGTGCGGCAGCTCACTGTGAATCACGCGGCATCATCCTTGCTGACACAAAATTCGAGTTTGGGCTGATCGATGGGCAGATTATGTTGATTGATGAAGTCTGTACACCTGACTCAAGCCGATTTTGGCCGGCCGACCAATATGAACCAGGACGTGACCAGGCCTCATTTGATAAGCAGTTAGTGCGTGAGTGGGTTCGTGAGCATGGCACATCGTTGCCGCTGCCCGATGACCTTGTTGCCCAAGTTCAAGCTCGGTATGCCGAAGCGTATGGGCGCTTAACTGCACCGGCGTAACCGATAGTCTGTACCTCTCCCACCCTCTCTCAAAGGTGAGCATATGCCCAAGGTGAATGTCAACGTCATGCTTAAACGCGAAATCTTGGACCCGGCCGGTCAAGCTGTGGAACGGAACCTTCCCAAGATGGGACTGGATGGCGTGAATACGGTGCGCATTGGTAAGCGCATTGAATTAGATATTGATGATTCGGTCGCAGATCCTGTAGCCCTTGCGACGAAGGTGGCCAGCCAGTTATTGGCCAATGAAGTGCTTGAGACCTTTGAGGTTGAGCACTAATGGGCACCGCTTCCCACAAGGCGGAGCTGCCCATTTCCCCGGTTAATTTGCGTATCGGGGTGATCACTTTTCCTGGTACTTGTGATGACCGTGACGCTGCCTATGCGGTTGAACTCCTCGGATGTGAAGCTGTGCCGTTGTGGTACCAAGACACCGATCTCAAAGGTGTTGATGGGGTTATCGTTCCTGGTGGCTTTAGCTTTGGAGATTACCTACGCTGTGGGGCGATCAGCCGGTTTGCCCCCATCATGGACGCACTGCGTGACTTTGCTGACAATGGCGGGCGCGTGTTGGGTATTTGCAACGGCTTCCAGATCTTGACCGAAGCTGGTCTCTTACCCGGTGCATTAACTCGAAACGTGAATATGCATTTTCGCCATCGCATCGTGCATTTAAAAAATGCCCAAGGCAAGGTGCATGCGATTTGGCTTAAAAGTGGTGAAGGGCGCTATATCCATCCTGATATTGAGGCCTTAGATGCAGCTGGTCAGGTCTGGTTGCGTTATGTGAACCCAGATGGGTCTGCAGCACGTGAAGGTGACGATGCGAATCCGAACGGTGCGATGGGCGCGATTGCAGGCGTGAAGAATGCCCAAGGCAATGTTGCTGGTTTGATGCCCCACCCCGAACACAGTGTGGACCCCGCACTTGGGGGACTTGTTGATGGGCGTGACCTGATCTTGGAACACCTCGTTACCCCACGGTTGGGCACTGAAGATTGGGTGAATGGCCTGTTGGCGGCTAAGGAGTAGACCGTGTTTGAACTTAATTTTCCACCCGTGGCTGACGGTTTTGTTCCCGCTCCTGCTGAAGACCCCTTAGAAGCAGCTCGCGCACTCGGACTCAAAGACGATGAGTATGCGTCCATCGTGGACACCCTTGGACGGGTGCCGTCCAGTGCTGAACTTGGTGCCTATTCGGTGATGTGGTCTGAGCACTGTTCGTATAAAAGCTCAAAGGTGCATTTAAAAAACCTTCCGTCTAGTGGGGACCGCATTCTTGTTGGACCGGGTGAAAACGCCGGTGTGGTTGACGTTGGTGGTGACTGGGCGGTTACGTTCAAAATTGAAAGCCATAATCACCCCTCTTATGTGGAACCCTTCCAGGGAGCCGCAACGGGGGTGGGCGGGATTATCCGCGATATTTTGACGATGGGGGCGCGGCCTATTGCGCTGATGAACCCACTGCGCTTTGGTGACCCTGATACCTCCACCACCCAGTGGGTAAAAGATGGGGTGGTACATGGGATCAGCCATTATGGGAACTGTGTTGGTATTCCCAATGTGGGCGGTGAAGTGGTGTATGACCCGTCGTATCAGGGCAATCCGTTGGTTAACGTATTCTGTGCTGGGCTGTTAAAGAAGGACCGTATTCAGCTTGCCCGCGCCGAACAGGTTGGTGACATCGCGATATTGATTGGGCAACGCACCGGACGAGACGGAATCGGTGGCGCCTCAATTTTGGCTAGTGAAGAGTTTGATGAGGGTGGCATCGACGAAACGAAACGTCCTAATGTGCAAGTGGGCGACCCATTTGCGGCCAAAGGTGTGATTGAGGCTTGCCTTGAGCTTTATGACGCAGATTTGTTGAGTGGTATCCAAGACATGGGTGCTGCGGGCATCGTATGCTCAACCTCTGAGATGGCTTCTGCGGCCCGAATGGGGATGGACGTCAATCTTGATCTGGTGAATCTCCGTGAACCAGATATGGAGGCCTGGGAGATCATCTGCTCGGAGAGTCAAGAGCGGATGCTTGCCCTTGTTAAACCTGAACGGGTCGAAACGGTCATAGCGACCTGCGCCAAGTGGGGTGTGGATGCGGTTCCTATCGGCAAGGTTGTGGAGGGTGACCGACTCCGTTTTTGGCGCAACGGGGTGCTTGAACACGATGTTCCGGCAGCATCACTTGCAGCCGATGGTCCGGTGTATCACCGGCCGATTGAGGCCTGGACGCACCCGAACGCTGATATTGATGTTGATGCTGATGCCCGAACCCAAAGCGCTGAGCTTGATACCGCGGCTATTACGGCCATGGCTGAACGGGTGTTGGCGAGTCCGAATATCACGGTTCCTAGTGAAGTGATCGAACAATATGACGCCATTGTGGGGCACGGTACCATCGCTGGGCCTGGCGGAGATGCGGCAGTATTGCGCTTACAACCTAACCATGTTCGTGGTGTGGCATTCTCAACAGATGGCAATGGTCGACTGTGTGCCCTAGACCCGCTCGTTGGTATTCGACGGGTGGTGGCTGAGTCAACTCGTAACGTAGCTTGCGTGGGAGCCGAACCGGTTGCGGCAACAAACTGTTTGAATTTCGGTTCACCAGAACGTCCTGAAATTATGGGTCAGTTCCAAGACACCATTACCGGCCTTGAAGAAGCCTGCGTAGCGCTTGGTACACCAATCACAGGCGGCAATGTGAGCTTTTATAACCAAACCGGTGATGCGGCCATTCATCCCACACCGGTTATGGGCATTATGGGCATCATTGATGACGTCCACAACGCCCGACCGTCGTTTGCACCTGAGTCGGGTATTTCTGTTGTGCTTATCGGTGATTTGCGTCCGGCAGACCAGGCCTTGGCCGGTTCTGAATGGGATTGGGTTGTCAACGGTCGAATCGCTGGCCGACCGGCTGATGTGGACCTCGACCGAGAGATAGCCCTGCAACGGCTACTACGCAGCTCAACGGCCATGCTCAGTGCCCACGACGTGAGCACTGGTGGGCTGGTCACCAGCTTGGTTGAAATCTTGCGTGCCCAAGACCCCCAACGGGTAGCGAACCCACGTGCTGCTCTTGGCCTTGACGTAACGGTTGATGTAGCCGATGAGGACCGCCTAGCGTTTTGGTTCGGTGAGGCGCCAACGCAGGTTGTGGTGACGACCCGTGACCTTGATGCCCTGACCGCTGATGTTGAAACGGCTGGCCTGGACCTCCTCGTCTTAGGGACAACTTCTGAATCTAGTCGCCTGGTCGGCCCTGGTTTGGACTTAGCCCTATAACCCCTGGGCGGTGGTTGCCGCCGCCCTTTGTTGTACAGCGTGGCTTCAATATTCCTTCGTGATTTGAAGCCACGCTTCTTAGTAGTGAAGGGTTGCGCTGCTATTGGGCGTTACTAACCCAAAAAGCAAGCTCATTACGGCCTGGCTCACGGAATTGGAAACGGCGGCCACCTGGAAAATCAAAAGGCTCAACAGTTATCTCTCCACCTATATCAATAACCTTGGCGCGCATGGCCTCCAAATCCTTTACCTGAAAAATAGCGAGAGGTGGGCGTGGGTTTTGGGTTGTATTGAATGCAATGGTGAAACCATCATTTGCATGAATATCTACGTAATCGTCACCATAAAAGGTTTGCTCGTAGTCGGATAGTTTCGATATGAATTCGGCCGATTGTGCGGCAGAAGATGAGTACAGTTCAACGGTTGTAAACGTGATCATGTGGTTACCGTATGAGCTCCGTGTGATTTGGGATAGAACAATTCGGACAACGCTTATGGTGGATTATTAGGAGAGAACTGAACCCATGGCTGGGATGACAGAATGGGTTGGTCCAATCCCTGGGACAACCCTTTGGCGGGTTACCGGAGGGGATCAGCAACATCTGGTCCTTCCCGATGCTGCTATGGATTTGGTTATTTCGGGAAATAAGATCATCTTTGCTGGTCCAGATACGCAGGCTTCGTTGGTTTCTACCCAACCCGGCCAGGTCACTTGGGGGCTTCGGTTTGCCCCTGGTATGGCCCATCAGATGCTTGGCTTACCCGTTTGTGAACTTCAGAATGAACGAGTAGCGCTAAGCGAGTTGGTAGAGCTACCAATGTCGGTTCAAGAAGTTGCTATACATAATCCGGTCTTGGCACTAAAATGCAGTGGCACTTCGCTGTGGCGGCAATGCTTAGCTTCGCCAACGGACATCGGTCTCGCCCATGCGATTGATCATGCTGCTCGTCGTGGGATACGGGTAAAGGATCTCGCGGAGATGCAGGGATTATCCACGAGGACGTTGCAACGGATTTGTAATCGTGTTTTTGGGTACGGACCGAAAACACTTGTCGCTATTCACCAACTTAATCGGGCCATTGGATACGGCTGCAAGGGGATAGAGCCAGCATTGGTAGCGGTGGCCGCAGGGTATGCCGATCAGTCACATCTCATCCGATCAACACAACAGTTGACGGGAATGACGTTTAATACGCTAATAAAATATCGAACAGCTATATAGCAACCGTATTGAGTTGTTCAATGGTTGCCGAGTGTCAACAGTCAACAATCAGTGCTATTGAGTATCTGGATTCAAGTAAGAGCTCTCAGATCCAGGTTGCTGGTATTTTTGCCTACTTGTATGGGCGGCAGCGTATCGAGGGGAATAGGCAGAGCTTAAGGACACCAAGGCGGTTATGGAACCAGTTGCGTCCTCTTGTCCGTACTGGTGAAATCAAAGTATGGCCAAGAAGAGATGTTGGCTACGATCAGTCTTTTGCTACTAGGCCTTTGTGTTCGGCCCTCGTGATTTAGCAAGAACAGCCGTCGTTTGTTTGGGCGATGGCGGCTAGGCGGAGGTCGGCGTTGTTTGGCAGGCTGGGGATGATGACCTGATACACGCCAGTACCGCCAGATGCAGCGTTTGGGTGGCCGGAGACCAATGTGATGGGGACCGGTCGGCTATTGACCATAGCGGTTATGGAGAGGCCAGGACCCATCACGCCTTCTTTGCCACGTTGCATTTCAATGTGGTCGCCGTGGATGTGCGTTCCAGGGGCGAGGAGTAATGCCACTCGCGTTTGTTGCCCATCGGGTAGCAGTTGTGGTTGGAGACGAATGAGGTGCCACGGCCACACAAAGCTTGGGCCGTCCACAAAGGTAACACCGAGGGCACTCCAAAATAGGGAATAGGCCGCAATACGTTGTTTGTTATCCCAGGTCAACTCCGTTTGTGAAATATCTGATGGCCGCTGAGTGTTGGCACGTTGCCCTATCCATCCGGCAGTGAGTGCAGCCACGGCATCTGGCCAGAGTGCCGCCTCAATCTGCTCGCGGGTGTAGGTGTCATGAGTGCACAGGTCGGAGGGGAGGGAAATGATGTGCTCAGGATCAGGCTCAACGGTGATGCCAAGGTTGGCCGCTTGAAGATAGAACCGGGCGTAATCCTCGGCAGTGATGGTGTGGGGGAGCACCATCTGGGCAGGTGTATCTGGTTCGAATTGTGCCAACGCGAGATGATTGACCCCAATGGCTGCAAGCTGACGCACAATGGTGAGGGCGTCCTCGACAGCATGGGCCATATCCAAGAGGGGTAAGGTCATTGAGCGGGTGGAATGGCTTGGTTGGTCGTCAATCGTGATCGGGATAAAGGGAAGCTGTGATAGTGCCACAGGGAGGCCTACCACAAGTTCAGGCCCCAACAGTTGGATAACCAGGTGAGTGCCACGCCAAAAACCGCTCAAGCTATTGGCGGCAATCGTGATTTGATCCTCGTTTGCAGTGACGCCAACTTGTTCATCAGCCATATCTGGTGCAGCGAGATACACGATTGTTGCACCGCTCGCAGATGCCACTGGTGCACCAGCAAAACAGGTTGTGAGACAGTCACGAAGGTACTGGCCTGGGACCGTTGCCAAGTCAGCCTCTATCTGCACGGTGGATGACCCTGTAACAACGCCACCACGGGC
Organism: Stomatohabitans albus; assembly: GCF_036336025.1. Lineage (NCBI taxonomy): Bacteria > Bacillati > Actinomycetota > Nitriliruptoria > Stomatohabitantales > Stomatohabitantaceae > Stomatohabitans > Stomatohabitans albus. The sequence continues at coordinate 513,192 of NZ_JAYKKE010000001.1, read as the reverse complement.
ATCTTCATCAATATCAACAGTGGCAGGCTCAGGTAAGAAGATCGCATCCATACCCTCACGCTAACGACTCGAAATCTCACATGCGAATCTACGCATGTGAAACTCGGTGATGATCAATGATCTACGTTGCGTTATCGTGACCAGTCCGGCATACTGTGCCCATACACGGGCCTTTAGCTCAGTTGGTAGAGCATCGGACTTTTAATCCGCTGGTCGTCGGTTCGATCCCGACAGGGCCCACTACATCTCTTCTATATAGCGAACACCCGCCAGTCCATCGTCTTTGAACACGGTAGGGCGGGTGATTTGGTTTACCGTCTGCCACTATGCCCTAGTGGTCAGTGCAGAGGTGTGTGTCTATCAGATTACTCAGTTTCCATCGTATTTATTTACTATGGAAATAAGTTGTTCTTTGAATTCTGCTATCTGTGGGATTGAACTAATAGGGTGCTTCTGGCTATCTTTTTGTTCATCAAAAATCTCAATCATTTTCTGCCTCCTATTAAAATGGAGTCTACAGATAGGTTTTCTATTATTATCATCAAGAAGTATGCCAAAGTAGGTCTTTGTGTCGCGGCTCACTACGCGATTTAAATCTACGATTCCAAATAGCATTGCCTGGACGACATGGAATCCTTCAAGCTCTTCTATAGTTGTCTCTATTCCATTCTTTTCTGTTTCACCCTGATTGTTTTGCTGTGGATTTTTCTCACCAATATTAGGTTCTTCGGTAGGTTCGACAGAGACGGTAACTGTGGCACTAGTTGTTTTTAGAGCAGTAGCAAGACGGGTATTTACTCGGTCTTCAATAAACTGATCGCATGCTTTTTTAGTTAGTGCAGTGAACTGTTCCTTGGTTCGCTGAGTAAAATTTCCATCATAGAATCTATTAGCTAGAACCTTAGCAAAATCAGGGCTAGGGTTACTGAACTGCTCACGAAGAGACTCTTTCAGTCCTTGTGTATACTTTAGTTCCTCTGCTGAAGTTATTACAGAGTCAATATCAAAGGCTTCTTTTGTTAATCTCTTTAGTTCTGGAAGTGCGTAGGAGTCAAGATTGCAGAGATCCAGTTTTAGGAATGGTCGCTCATCCATTCGATTAGGTCGTTCTAAATCTGTGTAGAAATGCCATTGCTGGCCATTTGTCAGTACTCCAATTCGAGCATTTGATGTATGGAAATACCGTATCAACTGTGAGGCATGGTTGAGGTTGAGGTCAAAGTTTAATTGTTTAACCTCTATAAGCATTTGAACCTCACCATCTTTAACGATGGCATAGTCGACTTTCTCACCCCGTTTAGTTCCAATATCTGATGTGAATTCAGGAATGACTTCTGCGGGATTGAATACGTCGTATCCAAGAATCTGAGCAATGAACGGCATCACAATTGCCGTTTTTGTTCCTTCTTCTGTTTCTATCGTCTCTCGATGGAGGTTGATTCGATCTGCAATGGATGTGATGCTGTCGAGGAGTGACATGGCTGCCTTACGCTTTGAGTGATGGAAAGGTTTGTGGTTTCGGCTCTGAGTTCATATCTGAAGCAAGGTGTTCCTTGCTTGCTACGACCAGTTGTCGAAGTGCACGTTACGGAGTCTTCATCGGAAATATTTTCATCGAAGTTATATCAAACTAAACGTAATTACGTGAATTAGAGGATCAGTACTTGTCGTCCAAGCTGAAAGGAGTGCATGTCTAGGCGTTCGGTTTTGGGACTTATCTAAGGTCATGGCCGCAGTGCGGGCAGTGGCTGGGCAGCGTGTTAAGGTCTTGGATTGCTTGGGTTAGATATTCCATCTGGGTATCAAAGTGATCCTCAGTTTTGACGACACGTGCAGTCATAATTGAAGTAACCATTGCGGTGACACCACCCAGCAGTGCTATCCCACAAATCATTAGACCCATAGCGATGTAGCGGCCACCTTCGGAGACTGGGTACACGTCACCATATCCAACCGTAGTCATAGTGGCCATTACCCACCAAGCAGCATCATTAAATGTATTTATTGATGAGCCTGGTAAACCACGTTCTTGTTCAAGGATGGCCACCGCCGCGATAAAGCCGATGAGAGTAGCTGAAGAACTGAGATATGCTCCAACACTGCCAGCAAAGCTTGATGCCGCAGTCCCATCAAGTTTCCTTATAAGAAGTACAAGTCGGACGAGACGCAGTGGCCGCAGAAGAGGAAGAAACACAGCCAGGACTTCAATCCAATGTGTCTTTAAGTAGCTTTTGGTGGATTGAGATTCTCGCCAATCCATAGCGACATCGACAATGAGAACCACCCATGAAATGGTCACGGTGATATCAGCCCAATCTCCCTGCGTTTGAGGCCAAAGTATGGGAACAGCCCAGGCAACCGCAAACGCGATTGCTGCGGTATTAGCGAGGGTGTCTCTGAGTCGCGCCATCGCTATAAGATTAGTCAGACGGTGGTCTTTTTGGTACGGGTAAGTCTGCTGTTGTTCTACATCAAAACCGGCACATCGAAGTGAAACGATGAGTGGGCTGGTTAGCCCGTATTTCGAGCTGTGGTGTAGCAAATAATTGCCTACGGTGAGAGGAGCCATGCGCGAGAGATACTCGTATTTCTTTTTCTGGCACCCGTGGATACGGTGAATCTCTCCCCCAACGTGGCGCGACAATCTATCCTGGTTCAGTGACGACTTTTGATGACAAGCCGAAAGACGAATGCGGGGTAGTTGCGGTATTCGCGCCAGAGCAGCACGCGGCGAAACTAGCCTTCTACTCCCTACAGTCCATCCAACACCGTGGTCAAGAAAGCGCTGGCCTTGCAGCCAGTGATGGGCAACACCTGCTCGTGCACAAAGATATGGGGCTTGTTGCCCGTGTTTTTGATGAGAGTTCCCTAGCTGCCCTTGAAGGCCACCTCTCTATTGGCCATGTGCGCTACTCAACAGCAGGGTCATCGATTTGGGCCAACGCTCAACCGGCATTCACCGAAACGGCTTCAGGTACCCCACTGGTGTTGGCACACAATGGCAACCTGACCAATACGGGTGAGCTTCGTGAACTGATTGGCGATCCTCAAGAATCAGATAAATGCACGAGTGATTCCCTCCTGCTCACCACGTTGTTAAAGACGCGTCATAACGGGTCCACGCTCGACACGTTGGTGGAGGTTCTGCCACTTGTAACGGGAGCATTCAGCCTAACGTTGGCTGATAACCAAGCCATCTACGCAGCCCGTGACCCACACGGGGTTCGCCCGTTGATGTTGGGCAGGCTTCCTGATGGTGGTTGGGTGCTTGCCAGCGAGACTTGCGGGCTCGACATTGTGGGGGCCATCGTCGTTCGAGAGATTGAACCTGGTGAAGCAATCCGCATCGACGAACAAGGCATTGAAAGTCGTCGTTTTGCCGAACCGACACCCAAGTTCTGTGCCTTTGAGTACGTCTACATTGCCCGTCCCGATCATCAAACGGCTGAAACGAGTGTGTACCGTGCCCGTTTCGAGATGGGCAAAATGCTGGCTGAGCAATACCCCGTTAATGCTGATGTCGTGATTGGGGTGCCTGACAGTGGCGCGGCCGCGGCAAGTGGATACGCCTTTGCGAGTGGTATTCCCTACGCCGAAGCGTTGCAAAAGAACCGCTATGTCGGGCGCACCTTCATTCAACCCACCCAAGCCCTGCGTCAACTTGGTATTCGGATGAAGCTCAATCCGATTCACGACATGATCGATGGTAAGCGCCTCGTGGTCGTTGATGATTCCATCGTGCGTGGCAATACCAGCCGTCAGCTGATGGACATGTTGCGCCGAGCGGGTGCCAAAGAAATCCACCTGCTCGTTAGCAGCCCACCAGTGAAGTGGCCATGTTTCTACGGCATTGACATGGCAAGCAGGGCAGAACTCATCGCTGCTGATATGACGACAGCACAAATGGCTGAATATCTAGGTGCTGATTCTGTTGGGTACCTCTCAGTTGAAGGACTCATTAAATCAACTGGTCGTGCCGCTAAAAGTTTGTGTGTGGCCTGTTTTACGGGTGAATATCCAATCGCGGTAGAAGACAGCCAAATGCTTGCGGGCCGGCCAGAACCAATCCGACAGCCCTAGCGCCTATACGTTTTGACCCCCCATTTAGAGAAAAGGAATACAAATGACAACTCCCGTGGTGTACTGGCGTCCTGGTTGTGGCTTCTGCGCAGCACTCTTTCGAGAAATTGAACGCGACGGATTTGAAGTTGAGCGTGTCAATATTTGGGAAGACGAGGCGGCAGCCGCCTTTGTACGCAAACACAACAATGGCAATGAAGTTGTGCCCACCGTTGCTATTGGAGACACGGTATTGACGAACCCATTCTTGGCTCAGATTAAAGAAGTGATGTAATCCATCTTGTACCCATCGCCCGGCCAAACGGCTGGGCGATACGTGTTTACCCTGTCCGATATATCAGGAGCAGGACAACCGTTGTACAGTGCTGAACGGTATAACAATTTCACTACACCGTTCTAAGCCCGAGATGGGTATACGTATTTAGGACATCACGATGGGTATCAAGCTGTTATTGTTCGCATTCGCTGCATTGGCCACGATTCCGGCCACTGCGGTTATGGGTGGGCAATCTGCCCCCATCCTTCTTCCTGGCAAGGCAGCAATCACTGAGGATCATCAATACGGTTTTGACAACCGTCCGCGAGAGATTTTCCATGAGATTTGTCGTCTCGACTTGAAACCCCACAATCCACTGACTGAAAGCGAACCTGAGTGTCGTGACTGGGCGACCTATGTTGAACGTGTTTCCCTGAATGATGTAAACGTTGAATACGACTTCAAACCGGTGAACACTAGCGACGTACCAACTCGGCAAAGTGCCCGGCGGTTTTATGAATGGAATCCGCCAACCGGTCCGGGGACAGGGTCGGTCATTGCGGCCCATATTTTCCAAGACATCGAAACCTTCCGCTATGCCACCCCCGAACATCAGCAGGTATTTCGTAACTACTGTCCGGGTACGGAACCTCAATGTGCCAATATCCCGGTTGTTTACCTAGCTAACGAAGATTCTTGGGTTGATGCTCTTGGGGCTAGCTATGGGGCTAACGCCGCCTTTAATGGCAACCGCGCTCCCGGCGACATGCTGTTAACCAACGGTGATCATCTCAGCCAGGAAGTCATAGATGCGCTGAACCGTATCCAGAAACGTTCGGGTAAACCTGGTCGTGTACATCTTGTTGGTGGTACCACAGTCTTAGCGCCAGCTATCGAACAAACCCTTACCCAAATGGGTTGGCAGGTCACACGGTCTGGCGGCCTCACCCGGGTTGAAACGATCATCAATATGCGCCCCACCGCTTCAAAACCGATTGCAGGCGGCAAACATTTCGTCACCTTAGTACGTGGCTTTGCTCAACCAGGTTCATCTGAGTCTGGTGCCTACGCTGATGCGGTAAATGTGCGCTTTGAATATAGCGATATCTATGTCACCAACACCGACCACCTCCCCGATGTGATTGCTGCAGACCTTATGCAAGCCTCTGCAGATGGGCAACTCTTTGGATGGGCGAATAGCCATGCGTTGCGTATTTACGGCGGAACACAAGCCGTGAGTGATCGCGTTGTCAATACGATTGTGCGCGTACCCACTCGCGGGACTGACCGGGCTGGGCGACCCGCTCAGATCGGATTTAACGGGATAAACCGGATTGCTGGGGCGACACGCTTTCACACGGCGGCACAAGCGGTACGAAACGGGATGCCCGAAAGCCCTCGGTGGGCGAAAGCACTTGTCCTTGTTGATGGTGAACGCGAAGACCTCTTTAAGACCGCGTTTCCAGCACGCAGTTTGACCAATGTTGCGTATGTGCAAGGCGATACGATTCCGGCTCCTACTCGGAGTTTGCTTCGTGATTTTGGGCGACCGGATCGGGATATGGTGCCTGCGCCAGAACATCGGATGGTCTTTTGTTACGCCAGTGCTGCAGCGTGTGCCCAAGCCCGCGAAATCCTCTACACCGGATAAGGCGAAGGCTCGTTATCGTTGATTTATCGAAGCTGTGTGAACCACTCCATTTACGACAAAAGTTCGACCCCTGGCGTTGAGGTGACCTCTCCACATACCCAAGCGGTGACCCCGTGTTCGCTGAGGAGAGAACACGTCTGGTCAACATCGTCAGGGCTGACAACGGCGACCATCCCAACTCCCATATTGAATGCAGAGAATGCTTCTTCTTGAGCGACGTTTCCAGTTTCACACAGCCAAGTGAATAGCTCGGGAACTTCCCATGTCGTTGTATCTACCTGTGCCCCCAAATGGTCAGGCAATACCCGAGGTAGGTTACCAGGCAGCCCACCGCCGGTGATGTGACAGAACGCGTGGACAAGGTTTGCCGCGCACAAGGCTAAACAAGGTTTGGTGTAGATAATCGTTGGGGCCAGAAGAGCTTCACCGAGGGGCTGTCCTAGTCGCCCGTCTGGGTCTTGGGCGAGGTCGTATTCATTTACGATTGCACGCACGAGGCTATAGCCGTTTGAATGCAGTCCGGATGAGGCCATGGCGATCAGGACATCACCTTCAGATACGCGATCTGGTCCAAGGATTCGATCCCGCTCAACCATCCCAACACCAAAGCCTGCCAGATCGTAGTCCGTTGCCGGCATCACCCCAGGATGTTCAGCGGTTTCTCCCCCGACTAGGGCACAGCCCGCTTCTTCACAGCCTGCTGCGATACCCGTCACAAGGTCAGCCACCACATCTTGATCCACTTGCCCAATGGCGATGTAGTCCAAAAAGACCATCGGCTCGGCACCGGAAACGACAAGATCATCAACGACCATGGCGACTAAATCGATACCAACCGTATGGTGGATGCCTAACTGACGAGCCAATGAGAGCTTTGTTCCTACGCCGTCGGTGGCGGTGACCATGACGGGTGCCGTCCATCGGGTTGGGTCAATTGCAAAAAGCCCGCCGAATCCCCCGATTGCATCGAGGACTTCAGGCCGCCGTGTCCGTTCAACAACCGGACGGATCCGTTCAACAACGGCGTCACCAGCTTCAATACTGACACCGGCTTTGGCATAGGTTAACGGTTCATCATGATGGCTCATGGTCAAAAGCCTATCGACATTGCTCCTGTGCGGGCATGTAGCGCACCGTCGTAAGGTATTTCCTATTTCTCTCAGCCTGAACAGGTGTAAAGCGTTAGCTTGGTGGTCGTCAAGCTGGCTACGTTGAAAGATTCATTATGTTGCGTCTTCGTGCTGTCGCGCCGGTGCTGTCTTTTGCACTGCTCGCTGCAGGTTGCTCTTCGACCCCGTCCGCACCGTCATCAGATTCAGGTAGCAGTCAGCCATCTGCTGCTGGTCATTCTGATTCAATCGCCCAAGCTTCTGATGGTGCTTCAATGGCTTCTTGCACACCAGCTGATATGCAGACAATAGAAGCTGGTACGTTGACGGTTGCTACTGGTGAAGTGGTATTTGAGCCGTGGATGAAAGATGATACGCCAGAGAATGGCGAAGGCTTTGAAAGTGCCCTCGTGTATGCGGTTGCTGAACGCCTCGGATACCAAAAAGATCATGTGAAGTGGGTGCGCACCGGTTTTGATGAGGCCATCAAGCCTGGTGAAAAGAACTGGGACGTTAATATTCAGCAGTACTCCATCACCGATGAGCGTAAACAGGTTGTCGATTTCTCTGCCCCGTATTACAAGGTTCAACAGGCAGTCGTAGCAGCTAAGGATGCTTCCATTAAAGAGGCCAAAACGATTGGTGCGTTAAAGAGTGCCAAGCTCGGTGCACATATTGGTTCAACATCATTGCACTACATTGATGATGAGATTAAGCCAGATGCCCCCGCGCAGGCATATGACGACAATGTGGCCGCAAAATCAGCGATTGATGCGGGTCAAGTCGATGGTGTGGTCTTTGATTTACCCACTGCCTTTTATGTGACCGCAGTCGAGATGCCCGATACAACCATTGTCGGGATTCTTCCCGAAGCCGAAGATGGTGAAGCCATGGGCATGCTGCTGCCGAAGGGTTCACCGATTAAGGGGTGCCTAGATCAGGCTATTGAATCACTCGATGCTGCCGGTGAACTGAAGTCACTCCAAGATAAGTGGCTTACCGCTGGCGGCGATATCGCCACCTTAGAACGCTGAACCAGATAGCCCCGCCGTCGCTCACGGGACCCGTCGGGTCTCGGCGTTGGCGTGTCCGAACGCTCCTCAACGAAGAAGGTGCGATTGGGGTTGGTATTAGCGTCATATCGACGGTGGTTGTTGGCGCAATTATTGCTGCAGCCGTGTTGAATAGCCCGACATGGCCGGTGGTGCGAGATCAATTTTTCAGCTTGGAGCATATGGTCAATGCGTTGCCAAATATCTGGCGGGGCTTCGTGCTGGATATGCAATTATTCGTGATTGCACAGCTCGCAATTTTCTTACTGTCGATCATCATTGCTGGGGTGCGTTCTCTCCGCGGACCGGTGTTTTTCCCGCTCCGGGTTATGGCCATTGTCTATATCGACCTCTTCCGAGGGATTCCATTGATTCTGGCTATTTTGTTGCTTGGCTTTGGGGTGCCTGCACTTCAAATTCCGTGGCTACCCAACTCCGAACTGTTCTGGGGTGTGACAACCCTTGTGCTGTCGTACTCGGCCTATACCGCTGAGGTTATTCGTTCTGGTATTGAAAGTGTGCCTGAGTCACAGCGTCTAGCTGCGCGCTCAATCGGGTTAACACAAATGCAGGCCCTCCGTCATGCCATCTTGCCCCAGGCGATACGCAATGTGGTCCCTGCGCTGTTGAACGGGGTGGTGAGTTTGCAAAAAGATGTTGCCCTCATCAGTGTGCTGGGCGTGCGTGAAGCGGTACGCGAAGCTGGGCTGGGTGCTGCGCGAACATTCAACTACTCGGGCTATGTGGTTGCCGCACTCCTCTTTTTGGCAGTTAGCGTGCCATTAGCTCGTTTTGCTGACTATTGGGCAGCTCGGACTCGGGCACAACGTTCAGGAACACTGGTATGAGTGCACCACAAACGGGGCCTTTAGCCACTACGGGCCAGTGCCTAGAAGTTGATCAATTGGTGAAAACCTTTGACCATCACACCGTATTAAATGGCATCACCCTAGCTATTGAACAGCACCAGGTCCTCACGTTGATTGGTCCATCAGGGAGTGGAAAATCAACGCTGTTGCGGTGTGTGAACCTCCTCGAGAAACCAGATGCAGGGTCAATCACATTTCAGGGTGAATGTGTCACTACTGACTGGGTTGATGTTAATCGTGTGCGCCGTCGCATGGGTATGGTCTTTCAGTCCTGGAATCTATTTGGGCACCTCAACATCTTGGATAATGTGACCCTTGGCGCACGTAAAGCCCACAAGATGCCCAGAGATGAAGCCGAGTCCAAGGCGATGACGCTACTCAGCCGGGTTGGTTTAGCTGACAAGGCAACAGAATGGCCTGATCGTATTAGTGGTGGGCAGGCACAACGTGTCGCGATTTGTCGTGCCCTCATTACTGACCCAGAGTTATTACTGCTTGATGAAGTGACGAGTGCTCTTGACCCTGAATTAGTTGGTGAGGTCCTTGGCGTGATTCGTGAGCTTGCTGAGGATGGTATGACGATGATGCTCGCTACCCATGAAATGGGTTTTGCTCGAGACGTTAGTGACCAGGTGGCCTTCTTACATGACGGGAAGGTATTAGAACAGACGACACCCGATGTCATATTTACTGAGCCGACTCATGAACGAACCCGACAGTTTTTAGGTCGCCTCATTGAGGCTCGGCGCATTTAAGTAGACAGACAACACCGTATTGGCAAGAACCCTGTCCGCTCGGACTACTTGTGCATAAGCATGGTTCGATGTAGCAACTATCCCAGACTTATCCACAGGTTTTCAACAGGCAGCGCAAATTGTCCACAGTTGTGGATAACGCTGAGGATAACCTGTTAATTGGTTGTTAGAGACGGCGGATGCCTGTAAAAAAATCGGCATCGGTGGGGAAAAAGGAGCCGTCTTGTTGTGATTCAATACGCTAACACATCATCCTTGAATGAACACCCTTGAAGTTAAAGAAACCGATTACATAGGCGTGTTTTACCTGGTCAGCGCATTTTGAGAATTGGCCTTTTTTGCTGGTCTGCAACGGCATCCAAGGATGAAATGAATTGCTTTCATCTCTGCCTTCGCTGACCAGGACTCATCATCCTCTCGCACATGTGTTCAAGCTGCGGGATACAGAAATACAGAGTGTTATCCAAGCATCGCATGAGGTAAGGACAGCGAAATACAAAAGATGTCCACAGGTGATAGACAATGCCGTAAGAGCTCGGTACGAACCTGTAGTACAGCCTGTACGCTGCCTCTAGGTTCGATCGTGCTTGTTCGCTTTAAGGAAGAGGTCGCTGCATGTTTGGCTTCGTAATGCTGTGCTATTTGATCACGCTGCTCCCAATGTTTGCCCAGACCACGACAACAATGGTTAACGTCTACATGACGATTCAAAGCGTCGGTTTAGGAATGATCGCAATAACCCTTGTGATGTCAGTGATGTACCTCATCAAAAATATGGCTGAACGGACAGTGGCTACGACTCCAGAAGGTGATCTGATCGCTCAAGGGCTTGTCAAAGGGCGTGATGGTAAACGACCGGCCACGATTGAACGCGACCTCCAAAAACCTTGGCTCTTTGCGCTTTTTCCCGTCATTGTTATTGCGCCCGCGGCCTATGTCCTCGTGGACTCCATTACTGCCCTCATCGCTGGCATCGGGGCAGGGGCATTGGGTGTCTTTGCGTGGTGGCTGATCCCTCGAATGCCCGCATCTGATCTGCTGTATGACGCGGCTTATCGTGTCACCCTTGTTGCTGCACCCGTCGTGGCTATTGCCCTGGTATTACGAGTCATGGTGGCCTATACCCATGGGGTTCCCGCGTGGACGGATACCCTCTCTCCCGTGATCTCTGTGGGTGGTCTCATACTCTACGGGTTGTATCTACTGCTTGGGCGTTTGCCACGGTTTCGAGGTGAACCGGTGACCTATCTGAACGTCATCGGCTTTGTCCTTTTATTCGCCGGGCTCATTGTGAATGCTGTGTCTTAGTTGTAAGCGTGCTGCCGACAGGCAGCTACTCGGCTGCCATCCCCTTTTTGCCGTAGCGTATATAGGGGTATGCTCCTAGATCTTCTAGGGTGAAAGGTTAGTAAGGTAAAGCATTCTAGGAAGACTGAGTTCAATCACTAAGGGAGAAGTTCCATGGTTGACGCATTACCCACGTACGCTGAAAACGGGCAGGTTCCTGAGGGTGAGTGGAAGCGCTTGGGGGTAGGAAATTTGATTCTCAGTCTTGGACAACATGTCCTGTCACTAATTATGACAATCGTTCTGCTCATTATTGCGAACATAGTCGTTGTTAATATTCAGACTAACCTCACGAATCTACCTGTTGACCCTGCAATTATTCCTCAGGTCATCAAATGGATTTTTGGTGTTTTTATCGTTCTTGAGCTGCTCGCAATTGCTTGGGCATTTTTCACTCATCGGGCTATTCGGTATCGCCTCGCCCCCGATGCGGTCATTAAAAAGGGCGGTGTCTACACGACCTATACGCATACGATTCCAGGGCTGCGCGTTCAGGGTGTTGAAATAACGGCCAACCCTTTCCAACGCTTCCTAGGTGTGTCTAGCGTGACCATTACGACGGCTGGGGTGCATAGCCCCAATATGACTATCCATAACCTGGCCAATGCTGATGCCTACGCCATTCAAAATCAGTTAGGAGTCGATCGTGACTACGCCTGAACACCAAGGTTCAGAACCGTTATTAGGATCGTCACAACCTGATGTTCAAGGTGCAGTGGAACGAGAGGGCGTATCTGGTGATACACCATCACAAACCGTGAACCTCCCCGACCCTGGAGAATGGCAACGAACCAGCCCGTGGACACTCGTCGGGTTGTTTGGGCAAGTTGCCTGGGTTCTTGTGGCGTACTTCTTTTATAATTTCGCCATGGTTGGGAGCATGGTGTTTCTACCAGGTCCCGTTATCGAACAAATAGAGGCAATATTTCCCTTTCTCACGCCGGTAGTCATTGAGGCGCTTTTGAATCTGTTTGTCCCCATCGTGGTTGGGCTAGTACCTGTTGGACGATGGCTGACTATCCGCTGGCGTCTTGATGAACAAACAATCGAAATGCGCCAGGGCATTCTCTTTCAGAAACATCAAAAAATGGCGAGGAGTCGTGTCCAGAATGTGACACTGAAAGCGAATCCGTTTGCCCGAATTACAAACACCCGCTCAGTTGTTGTATCGAGTGGGGATACCGAAGATATTGTGATTGAACTTGTCGACGTGGCGCTGGCTGACCGCTTGCGTATTGCGATAGCACCTCAAATGGGTACTGCCATTCAGCCTGATGCAGCGTTGATTAATGATCCTGTTCGGGAAGCACTATTCCGGCATCGAAAAACTGGTACCACTCGCAGGCATCAATCGGTTGAAGGGGTTGGTGCGAGTGCTGAGGAAAAGATCGCTCCTTCTATACCAATTGACAATGCTGGGCAAGTTGGGCATACCTCGCGGGTAGATATTGCCCATCTCGGTGTCAAGGAGTGGCTCTTATTCGTACTCATGGCGGCAGCACCATCAATCATGATTACGTTGGCCTTAGCCGTACCCGTGTTGATTGTGGTGTGGTTTTCTATGTTCGGGGTTGGAACGGACCTCGCTGGACTTATTGCAGCCGCTTCGATTCCGGTTGTGATCGTTTCGCTTCTCCCAATCGTATTTGGGATAGTAGCGAGCCAATTAAATAACTGGGGATTTACCTCTTGGATTCAAGATGGAAGGATTCACAGCGTGCAAGGGTTGTTCTCTCGATATGAGAAGGGCGCTTCCCTCGGGCGTATCCAGTCGGTCAGCATCGGACAAAACCCGCTTCGACTTTGGCTTAAACTTGATGAAGTCACGATCGCAACTGCGGACGCCACTGCCAATATCGAAAAGAATTATGACTCAAGTTTGCGGTTGGTTCATCCCTTGTTACCCGCTGGCCAGTGGCGAGAACTTGCCCAAGACCTCCTTGGTGTAACCATACCAACCCAGCTCAACCGGCCATCTCGGCGTGCTATTTACCGTGGGTTTATCCGCACCCTTCAAGTCGGGTTCCCCGTTGTGATTCTCGCTGGGATAGTTGAGTCAGTGATCGCGTGTTCGGCCTATTCTGCGCTTGTGCTGGCCGTTCTTACCTTAGCTATTGCCTATCCCATTGGGCTGTGGCGGTACCACAATCAGCGTTGGGCGATTAACGAAGAATGTTTTGTTATTCGTCGGGGGTTGGTGTTTCGATCTATTTCGATTGTGCCCTTGACGTTGATTCAAAATATCAAGGAGCGAGAAACCTTTGCTCAGCGTCGGCTCGGTCTTGGCGATGTTGATGCTGACGTGGCTGGTATCCATGCTCCTAAGGTGAGTGCGCATGACCTTGAACGGGTTGACGCCCTGCGCGTTGAGGCCCAGGTGTCTGCCTACGCCCGTCAAGGGGCGAACCGTGATGGCGTATAAAAAGAAGGCGGGTACTCAACCTATGAGCACCCGTCTTATCTGAGTGACGATTGTTATCGTCTGCCACGATGAGGTCTAGGTCCAGCGCAGCCAGGAACGCTTACCTTTCTTGGACTGTGGCTGATCGCCAATGACTTCTTCAATGTCATCTTCTTCAACTTCGTCCTCGTCCTCGGCTTCATATTCTCCATTGAGTAGCGCTTCGAGTTCGGGGTCGGGAGCAACCAGGTGTTCAGGAATATCAGGCATTGCGGGTGGTAGCCCTGCCTTGGGAACTGGACGCTTACCACAATCTTCACAGGTGTCGCGCCAATCAGGTACCTCACGGCGGCATTGGGGACAAACCACCAAACCAAGATCCATACCTAGACCCGCAAACTCGCTTTGGCGGATCCCAATCTCGTCGTCTTCTTCACGCTTCTTTCGCTGGATGAATGCCATAGACGTATTGTACGGGCCTTATACGTCTGCTCTTGAGCCTTTCGATACTTTCTTGTCTCTTTGCCTAAATGAGGTGGCTACCTGACCAGGTCTAGCAAGGATTGATCAGTCGGATCAATGGTCCGAACATGATTGATTCGCCGACTGATCGGCCAGGCCATTAACTGCTTGGCCACAGTGTCACTCCCATGGGAAAGTTCCTTGCAATCTATTGGTTGACCAGGTCGTTTTGGGTCAAGCCACCAATCCCACAACGATGGTGGCACAACGACAGGCATTCGGTCATGCACGTCTCCGCTAGCATCAACCGCCTGGCGGGTGATAACCGTACAAGTAACCTGCCAAGGATCGTCTGAGGTATCACGATATGCAGCCCACAAGCCAGCGGCGGCGAGGATGCGTTGGTTAGGCGTGGCTATAGCCACCGGCTGTTTAAAGGACTGTCCAGATGAATCTACTGCTGGCACCCACTCGATGTAGCCGGTCATGGGAATGAGACAGCGCTGAGATACAAACGCATCTTTAAAGAGACCATTCGTTGCAACGGTTTCAAGGCGTGCATTAATTGGGCGTGGACCGTCTGCCGTTGCCCATTTTGGCCGAAAGCCCCATACCGCTGTGGTGAGCCCTCGCTCATTGGTCCGTTCACGCACAATCGGTACCGGTGTAGACGGCGCTACTGAATAGGTAGGCAACCAGTCAGCCGTGGCGATATCAACATCAAAATGCAGTCTCAGCTGTTGAGTATCAACGGCCAAGGAATAACGCCCACACATGTTCCCATTGTGTCTGCTCATGGGATTATGTGGCATGAGATGTTCGCTGGGCTAATGCCCTGTGCGCCGGCATTGAAATAGGTATGCCCGCTAATCCCCACAACAGAACTTCCGATAAGAGTCCTGTGCATATCCAAGGGGGTCTCTCGGCGGGAGAGGCCCCCTTTCCTTATCTATGGTGCTCCTATTCTTTGATCGGAAATAGCATATGATCACGCAGGAATCACAACGTCAGTTGGATGGTGCTTATCGCCTCATGCTAGGTAGTTGTACAGCACTACACATCATTCAGGGCTGAAATACCTCTGTTCATGATTTGCTACCAAGTACAGATGAACCATGGTCAGAAAAGGATAGTTATCAAGGTAGCTGATTGATATATATAATATGCTACTAGCTGGCAATTATCCATATAAAATGGTATGAGCTTGAGTCGCAAATCCCTTTACGTTTGATAAGTTACCAAGATGTATTAAAATATCTTGTTCCTCTAGCTTCGGGCCTTTTTTGCCTGTTCGGTTAGCAACATTTCTAAGCGCTATTTTGACAAGATTAGGATTAAGATCTAATAAGTCGATGAGAAATTCATCTGGATCTTGTGCGAACAAGCTAAATGGAAGGCATGTTTTAGGGAAATCATTAAGGTTGAATGTGACGATCACATCTGCTCTACCGGCTAATGCCCCGGCGACAATATGCATATCATTAGGGTCAGGTAATGACTCGATAGAGAAACTAGTTGGGGAATCTTTAATGCAAACTTTAGCATCGGGGAGGGCTAGGTTCATCTGGTCAAGTAGTCGATTAATATAGATGGATCTATCATTTCTTAAATCGGTATTATTATCATCACCTATAGTTTTTTTGTGGCTATAGTTTCGCTCTAATACTCTGGCAAGTTCTTCTTCGACTCCATCTGACCAGACAGCTCGATAGGCCCCTTGGCACGCAAGCTCCAGTAATACATCACGCAGGCGTGAGGGATAGAGTACGCAGGTATCAAGGAAGGCTGAAAAAACCATAGCTAGGCTCGTTTATTGTTAGCTGTTCGTGTTGCATCAAGCGATGCAATGATCTCATCATGATCTATCTCATACAGACCAAGTGACTCAGCGTCGGAGACCATATCGCTGAGGGCATCATGGCTCACGAGGCGCTGTCGCTCTCGATATTCCACCACGTCACGTAGGTACAGTCGGCGGTGTCGATTTCGGCGCTCAAATGGAATCTTCCCATCTTCGAGCATACGAACCAACGTAGGACGTGAAATGCCAAGCATGTCTGCTGCTTCTTGGGTGGTGAGCACCATATTGTGGGGGACAAGGCTGATTGCAAGTCCTTGGCTCATCGCCTCAATCACTTGGATGAGTACAGGCAACACATCGGGGGGAAGGTCAATTGATGTGCCGGACCCATCGTTGATGATCAGTGAAGGGGTTTGATTCCCGATATTTGATGTGGCTTCTTCGAGTTTGTCAACCGTCTGTTGGAGTGCTTGTGCCTTGTGCTTATCCTCATCGTGAGTGGGCGGGAAATACGTGCGGTCGTGAAGGGCTCGGTTCATGGAAGCATCTCCCCAGTGGAGTATGTCAATGTGTTCGTTTCATTCATTTTTTTCGAATCGTTCGAATTCATGGTATAAAACGGCATCGAAGATAGCAAGGATGAGTGGTAAGGAGTTCCTTCTCTGGCACCGGTAATAGCTGGACACGATTGGGTATAGGCCGCTACTAGGGGTTGACGATAAAGGTCAGTTTGTGCCCCTTGGAGGTAGGTGTAAGCGTTACGTCTTGCAAATCAGGATGGTCGTATGCGAGTTCCTGGGCGGCTTCAACGGTTTCTTCAACAGTTGTAGGTACTGGGGCTGATCGGGTAAGGAGATGATGTGTAAACACACCTCGGTGGTGTTTGGCCCAGTGGCTCACCACCTTCAGTATTCCCCCCTTATATTGGGCTGCCGCCACCTGAACCCAATCGTTGTTACCCATTGGGGTCCAAAATGGCAGATATGCCCCAGAACGACAATCGATGACCACAGACGATTGGGCAAGGGGATCCAATACATCATCAAGACGGCTTTCCCAAAACCGGTTCACCAACCCAATACCAGGCAATTTAACGTTGCCACTCAAACGGTAGGCACACACCATATCGTTTGGACTCACCACGCCATATAAGGCGCTCATAATACGCACATGCTTTGTGGCTCGACGTTTAGCACCACCACGTAACTCACCCAACTTTGCGGCGCTATATAACACTCCGGTATAGATATTGGCGGCTTCGCGTGCGGGAAGCGAATCGATATGCGCATTGTTGGCAATCTCGTCGATCAGCTTCGGGCCGATACCTAAAATATCAGCGGCATCGGCACGGCCAGATAATGCGATCAACGCATCCCGAACATTTTGGCGAGCTTGGGTCAATGTCGGTGAACCGGTGAGGCTATTTAAATCAGTTGGTTTCCCACGATCAGGTTGGTATTTGGACTCAGACGGGGGAAGCAACATCAACATGGGCCAAGCTTAGAGCGTTTGAGGAGAACGGGAAGAAACCGACATCATGGTCATGCGGTGGAGGCTGTTGGCAGGCAGTACTGCGATAGCAAAAAATACCCCCAACAATCGTGCATCTGTTGGGGGTTGAGTGGTCAATAGCATTTAGCCTTCTGGTGCCGCAGGTGCAAGTGCATCCTCAATCGCCTGAGGGTCCTCAGTAATGATGGGCGCTTCAGGAGCCACTGTCGTTGGCGGGAGGTGAATCGTTGGGGTGGGTGTTGGCGGCGCAGGTGGCGGTGTCGTTTCTGCGGGAAGAGGAATCGTGACCGATGATTTCGGGTTCTCAACCTCGGCACCACATGCACTCACTGCTTCAATCGCCTTGTTGTATTCCTCAAGAAACTCGCCATCAGGTGCGAGCAGGGTCATTTCAGTAATCTTCGGACAGGCATCGCGCAGCCAAGCCAGGGTGTCCTCATTATTGACAGGAAGTACGACCCCGCCTGCTTTACCGGCTGCTGGCGCGGCCAGCATGGCTCGGTGGGTATCATCTTGAGGCACTAAAAAGACGGTTGATAGGCGGTCCCCATCCTCTCGCCCCTTCAAGGTGGCCAGTTCTTGGAGTGTTGTCGCCGTTAATACCTTTGGTCCAGCAACTGAGGCATTAAAGCCAAAGACCTCATTGAGATTCAATCCCTTCACCAACTGATCGGTTTCTGGAATTGCGGTGTCACCATCGGCAAGGAGCATCGAGGCGGGATTCTTCCAGTCGGCTGCAACAGCCCCGGCCGCAGCGGCATTAAACAAATCCTTTGGGTCAACGAGTACGCCGCGCTGTGAGGGGCGATTGAACTCTTCACGCGTGAGACGTGCCACTTCATTATCAATGGCAACCATCGTGTTTTGCATGTCAAGGCCAGCAAAACGTACGACCTCTACCTCAATCTGGCTTTCCAGTTGGGTTTGGATATTCGGGCTCAGCAACACCTCACCGCCGAGCAAAATCACTCGCTTTGGATTGATTTCACGAATGACATCCAAGGTGCGTGGGGTGAGCTGCTCAGTATCACTTAGCAATAAGGGAGCATGCATGGCTCCAGACAGCCCCGCAGCTAATGTGCCATCAACGAAATCGTCTTGTTGAATGACGAGTACCGTTTCAGCCGAATTAAAGTCTCGACGAGCGACATCAACAGATGCATCAATGGGTGTTTTCCCACTCAGATACTTGATAATGACTGTCGTTGTCGTGATCGAATGCAAGACCCCGGTAGCTTGCAAACCCCCGAATGCAAGCCCAGCAAGGACTACGGCTTGGATAAACGTTAAGGCTGGGCTCGTCAACCAATCAGGCGTTTGTGGGCGCAAAGCGCGGACTTTCTTCTTGCCTTTTGATGTAGATTTTTTGCCTGATCGACGTAAGCGAGGTCCTTTTGATTTGGACGCGGCCTGTGCCTGCTCAGCTTTAATTGCCCGGCTACGGCCGGTGTCTTCAACAGAAACGGCGACAAGGTTTGCATCGTCGTCGTCATCATGGGGGCGGGGAGTGGTCACCATGTTGTCCTATGTTCGCTGTTCTACGCGGGGCGTGCCACGCTTAGCTATTACACCAGAAAACAGGTCGCCCTGCCTAGTGACTACCACAGCCGCTGGTTTCTGCTTCTACAGGAGCGTTGTTCCCACATCCGCCGCCACCACAGCAACCGCCACCACAGCCACCACCTTCACTTGGTTTTGGCGTAAGCATGGCACCAACCGTGGCCGTCAATCCGATCCGATCGACTTTCTCGTTACCAAGTCGTGGCAAAGCGCGTACGACGAGCACATCTTTGGGCGCAGCAGGGGCACCCAGTGCAGCCTTGACATGGTTGCGGACAACGTCAAGGCTGAGGCGGGCCCGCAACCCCTCACGGTTAGGATCCACGGGCACTAATACGGCAACAACACGTTGTCCCCATTCCTCATCTGGGATACCAACGACCGCGGCTTCTTCAACATCGTCAAGCTGTTCAAGAATTTGGCTGATCTGCCCACCGATAACCTTTTCGCCACCGGTATTGATGACATCGTCGGCGCGCCCATACACGGTGACGTCACCGTCACGCACTTCGCCCAGGTCAGCACTGGTGAACCAACCGTCGGGATCCAGCCCTTCACCAAGCTCCGTCGTCACATCGGTTGCAAGACCATTTGTGAGCCCCCGTCCAGCATCGGTTTGAATACGGTATCCAGCCATCAGGGTTGGCCCCCCAATACGCAACCGGCCACTCGGTGTTGCAAGTACGCTGACGCCATCGAGTGGTTTGCCGTCATAGACGCACCCGCCAGCCGTTTCAGTCATTCCCCACGTTCGAACTGCGTGTGGCCAAGCGTCGGCAACTCGTTGGGCAATCGCGGCTCCGCCAATGAGCACCACGGTACCCTCTTGTTGGCGAACCCCCGCCTCTGTGAGCCGGAGAGCCATGGTCGGCACGAGCGAAAGGTGGTGGGGGCCATCAAGCGCTTTGATGGCATCAGGGTCAAACCCATCGTGCACAACGGTTGGGGTTCCTGAAACCACACCGCGTAACACGGTAAGTAAGCCGGCAATGTGGTGGAGGGGTAGCACATTGAGCCAGGGAATTGATGGATCGGCTTGGGTGCGTTGTAAACCGGCACGAACACTGGCTTCAAGTGCCGAACGTGTGAGTTGTACACCACGTGGTTCTCCGGTTGATCCAGAGGTTTGGATAACTGCTACAACATCATCGGGCACCCCACGGCCGAAGGGGAGGTTGACCGGCCCACCGGGTTTCATGGTTGAGCTGGGTTGCATTGCCGCAAATAACCGTCCAAAATTTTGACCTTCTAATCCAGGGTCATAAGGGAGGATGGCTGGGCCGGTTCCTTCCCATGCAGCGAATAGTGAAGGAAGCAGGACATCTGGGGTGGCCGGGATGGCGAGGAGTTCACGCATGGCGTCACGGTATCGCACAAGTGCAAACCCAACATCTATCAACCGTCCTGATTCTCTCAAGATTGCACCTATAAACAGGTACCTCTAGTCCATAGCCTGTGCGGTCTATGTTCTACCGTGACCAGGCCCTGGCCTCGTACCATTAGGCGCATGAACCCTTATGTTGAGGCGGCCAGACCAAAAACCCTGTTTAATGCCCTAGCTCCAGTGGTAATGGGAACAGGGGCAGGGATAGCTGGTTCAGTCGAATACGCCGAAACCCTACAGGCTAACGGCCATGAACCCCTTGCTGCCCATCCGGTGAGCCTGATTAGTTTTGTCCTGCTAGCCCTCGTCGTGGCAACGTCTGCGACCGTAGCAGTGAACTATGCCAACGATCTCTTTGATGGCGTTGCCGGAAACGACAGCCCGGACCGTACAGGTCCGCGCCGTGCAGTAGCAGCCGGACTGGTCACCCCACAAGCGATGACGCGTGCCTTAATGATTGCGATGGCGGTGTTTATAGGGTCTGGCCTGGCGCTTATTGTGCTCGCCCAAGCATGGGTGTTATTGCCCATAGGGATCATCTGTTGCTTGTTGCTCTATGCCTACAGCGGCGGTCCCTATCCGTTGGCCAGTCATGCTCTTGGAGAGGTAGCGGTATTCCTGACCTTTGGCTTGGCAGCCACTATGGGAACTGCCTATGGCCTCAACGGCTTACCGTGGTATGGGCTGGCCTATGCAATTGGTATTGGTGGATTCTCATGCGCCGTGTTAGAGGCAAATAATATTCGTGATATTCCGGAGGATTCGGCAAACGGAAAACATACCCTTGCAGTCCGGCTTGGTGATAAACAAGCCCGGAACGTTTATACCGGACTGGTACTCCTTCCATATCTTGTAACAATCTGGAAGTGCGTGGAATTAGCTGGAAAATCGATAAATCACCCAGGTATGTATGCCGCTTTCCTACCAGCTTGCGCATTGCTCTCATTCCCCTTGGCCTACCGAGGTATTGCACGGGTACGTTCTGGAGCCTCTGGTCAGGCGCTGATTCCAGTTCTGGCAAGTACCGGCCTAGCCATGACGGTGTGGGCGTTGCTGATGGCTGTAACCATTACCCTGAGTGCCATACTGCTCAGCCCTCAGTTCTAAATAGTTGAATACCCATCATGAATCATGGTGCCCCGCAGGCGATACGCCTAGACCCCAACACCCTTGGTTTACCTAAGGCAATTGACCAGGCCATTGGCGTGCAGCTTCATTTACGGTTTCGATTCCGGCGCATTTTGACCCGAGAAGTTCTCCTCATTCATGGCCCAAATGGATGGGGAGAGTTCTGTCCATTCCCGGAATACGGCCTTCCTGCAACACGCTTGTGGTTAGCCAGCGCGTTAGAAGCAGCCATCATCGGGTGGCCAGACCCGGTTCGTAGCGATGTACCAATCAATGCGACAGTACCGGCTATTTCTCCTCCTGATGCGATGGCGATTGTTCGTCAAACGAATGCGACAACCGTGAAAGTCAAAGTCGCTGACCCTGGGCAAACAATTGACGATGATGTTGCCCGTCTTCGGGCTGTTCGACACGCCTTAGGTGATACCGGCCAAATCCGCATTGATGCGAATGGGGCTTGGCATGTCGATGAGGCAATTGCCCGTGTTAAGGCCTATAACGATGCGGCTCGACCCCAAGGGGCTGATACCCGTACCCCTGGCTTGGAATATGTTGAGCAACCGTGCCAAAGACTCCAAGACCTCGCTGAGGTTCGTGCCGCAACCGGCGTTCGTGTGGCTGCTGACGAGAGTATCCGTCTTGCACCAGATCCATTTGAAATACCTGGTCTTGATCAGGCAGCAGACCTCATTGTTGTCAAAGCCGCTCCCCTTGGGGGGGTTCGGCGAGCACGTGCAGTGGTTGACACCCATGGGTTGCCATGTGTCATTTCAAGTGCACTAGAAAGTGCAGTGGGGATGCGTGCTGGTGTCGCCCTTGCAGCGAGTGTGCCAACGTTGGCTGGAGCTTGTGGTCTTGGTACAGGTCAACTGTTTAACCACGACGTTTCCTGGCCGATAAGTACGACAGGCGAAGAGGCCCTCGGGCCAGTATCGCCTAACAATCTGGATTATGTCGATAGACTTGACGGACTAGAACACCTAACTGCCCAGCTGCGTGACACGATGC
Organism: Stomatohabitans albus; assembly: GCF_036336025.1. Taxonomy (NCBI): domain Bacteria; kingdom Bacillati; phylum Actinomycetota; class Nitriliruptoria; order Stomatohabitantales; family Stomatohabitantaceae; genus Stomatohabitans; species Stomatohabitans albus. Next base: position 490,817 of record NZ_JAYKKE010000001.1, on the reverse strand, counting down.
GTAGTGATGGCGATAAGAACACACTGACACGTAGAGACTGGACAGATGGGGATTAGCTCAGCAACGCTTAGTGCAACGCTAATAGATGAATTAGTTAACCAGGGAGTAACCGATGTCGTTATCTCGCCTGGGTCCAGATCGACTCCACTTGCGTTGGCGTGCATCAATGATTCACGTCTGGTCTGTCATGTCCGCGTTGATGAACGATCCGCTGCCTTCCTTGCGGTGGGAATTGGTCGGGGCAACCTCATTTTGGGGAATACTAAACCGGCCCTCGTGATATCCACATCTGGTACCGCTGCGGCTAACCATCGTCCAGCAATTCATGAAGCAGACAATGCTGGTATCCCACTGATTATCATTTCAGCTGACCGACCAGAAGAGTTGCATGGCATTGGGGATAACCAGACCATGCCTCAAACGAATCTGCACCAGAACTATGTTCGGGCATCGTTCAACATTCATGACCGTGGAGAAGGCAAAGAGGCTGGCACCTCAATTCGATCAACAGCAGTTCAAGCGGTTGTCCACGCCACAGGTAGGGGAGGGTCGGCTCCTGGCCCAGTCCATATCAATGTTCATTTGCGCGAACCGTTAACGGACGCCCTTTGGGAACCTCAACCGCTGGACGGTATCAGTCCGATTGTGCATGCCCCCAATCGGGTACCCGGAGAAGTGCTCTATGAACTGGTTGGATTGTTTAGCGCAATAAATCAGGTTCTCGTCGTAGCTGGTGACGGGACCCATCCGTACGATCAGCGCCACCTGATCGAACACTGTGAACGCCTCGGTTGGCCAATTATCGCTGAACCAACGAGTGGGGTTAAATATGGTGGGACCCTCATCAAAAGTGGCCCATGGTTAGCATCAAACCAAGACTTCATTAATCAGGCTACCCCTGAGGTTGTTGTGGTCCTTGGCCGCCCCACGTTGAGCCGTGATGTAACCGCCCTTATCGGGCGTGCCCGTGAGGTCATCCAATTTGACCCTGAAGCCCGGGGATGGAACCCCTCACGCCGGGCCACGCACCTTGTATTTAGTCCGATTTCAGAGCTCTTGCCCGATGTTGAAAATGAGTCGGATAGGTCATGGCTATCACGGTGGCAAATTGCTGACGCACGGGCTATGGAAGCGGTTGATATCGCAGTATCAACGGATCATGGGGCGGTAACAGCTGTTCGTGAATTGGTCCGTGACCTGATTGAAAATCCCGAACCACACCTGCTTGTACTTGGGTCATCATCCCCAATTCGAATCGTCAACGAAACCGTTCCTGTACTGCCAAACTTGTCGGTCATTGCCAATCGAGGGGTAAGCGGAATCGACGGCTTTACTTCTACTGCAATTGGTGCAGCATTGGCGACGGGTCGACGGACATTAGCGATTACGGGTGACCTGTCATTCTTACATGACATTCCCGGGCTCATTAACAATGCGGCACCGGGGGAGCCGATACCAGATCTAACCATTGTGGTTATCAATAATGATGGTGGGGCGATTTTTGATCGGCTCGGGCATCTTAAGGCCGTTGATCAGAGCGTATTCCGGCGGGTATTCACTACACCGCACGGCCATAGTCCGGCCAAGATTGCGCGTTCGATGGGGTACGAGTCCGTTCGTATCCAAAATGCTGAACAGGTAGCGGCAACGGTAGCTAATATCCCACCCAAGCCTGGTATCCGGGTTGTCGAGTTTGCGAGCGATCCCGAAGAAACACGTATGACCTACGCCTCTATTTCGATGGCCATCGCAGAGATGTTTGCTCCAGAAGAACCTTATCCGGGGTTTACTAATCCACAGAAATCAACTTGGTAAGCATCCTCAGGTATGGGCGAGGCAAAACCTCAAGATGACGCAACCCGGCTATGAATAGGGCTTAGCAAGCGCCTTCCCCAACGTGTAAGGCAACTATCCCTCCGGACAGATTCTGCCAGCGCGGTTGGTTAAGGCCGGCCTCAGCAAACCATCTGGCGAGGTCCCGCTGGTGTGGCCACGCCAAAATGGAATCCGCCAGGTAGGAATAGGCGTGAGGGTCGCTTGTGAAAACCTGGGCTAATGCCGGTAGGGCAGCAACGAGATAATCCGTGTAGATGCGGTTAAACAGCCAGTTGGTCGGCGTAGAAAACTCCAGGACACACACCAGGCCACCAGGACGGACCACACGGCTGAACTCACGAAGCGCTCCCTTTGGATCGGGAAAATTGCGTAATCCAAACGCAATAGTCAATGCATCAAACTGATTATCGGCAAACGGGAGGCGGTTACCGTCTCCATTAACGAGTTTGAGTGGTGCCAGGCCTTTGGCGGCATCTTGTTTTGCCCCTGCCGCAAGCATGCCTTGACTGAAATCAAGGCCAACAACATCGGCCCCTGTTTGGGCTAGCAGACGTGCCAATGGGGCTGTGCCAGTAGCAACATCCAAGATACGCATCCCTCGTTTAGGGTTAATCGTGTTGACCAGTACTCGCCGCCAGTGTTGGTCTGAACCCATACTCAAAACCGTATTGCCAAGGTCATATTTTGGGGCAACCCGATCAAACATTTGGCGCACAAGTTCAGCATTTTTTTCAGCGGTGGGGCGAGCGTCTGGCAAATTGACCGTCATGGCTCCACCTTAAATGTGCATAATGTGGGCGACCATGTCTTCAGAATTGCTGGCTGATCTTCCTGCTACCCACGGCTATGCCCTTGTTGGCCCCCACATTGCGGTTGCTGGCCGTGGGGTTGCTGAACGTTTTCGTCCAAGCGACCCCACCCGTCGGTTTACCCAAGCGGCACAGTGGGTTAATGCACACCTAGGTGAAGAGGATCTTGCCTTTATGTCCTTCACTTTTGACCCGCTAGACCCTGGTAGCGAAATTGTTCGTTGTGCCCAAGTGGCTGAGGTCTATACGAACGGTCATATCGACGAGCCGGTTGTGCGACCATCAACCACACTGGATGGTGACGATGCCAGTCAATTTAAATATATGGTTCGCCAGGCGGTGCAGCGCTTGACAAACGGCGAGTTAGAAAAGGTCGTGTTGTCACGAACCATCGACTTGCCCGCCAAGGGCGTGACGGTGCCCATGTTCGCCTCAGCGCTCCATGATGCTTTTCCGATGTGCCTAACCTATGTCCATGATCAATTTGTAGGTGCCAGCCCAGAGGTGTTATTACGACGACGGGGTGGAGAAACCACCAGTCTGGTGCTGGCTGGATCAGCACCGGTTCAAGACGCAGAACGATTACGCAAGAGCAAAAAAGACCTCAACGAGCATGTGATTGCCCGAGACTCAGTGGCTAATGCGTTGGGTGGATTCACCGCCCAGATTGATATTGATGATGAACCGTTCATCCTGCGCCTACCCAATGTCGCCCATCTAGCCAGCCATGTTCGTGCCACAATTGACCCGGCCGTACACACCATGACGATTCTTGATGCCCTTCATCCCACCGCGGCAGTTTGTGGCACACCAAGAGAGGCTGCACTTGGCGTTATTCGGGCGCTTGAACCAGAGTCTCGCCACCAGTTTGCCGGGCCAACTGGAGTGATTCGGGGCAACGGTGATGCAGATATTGCACTCGCCCTACGCTGTGTTCGATTCGGGCCGGGGAATACGGCACGTGCTCATGTGGGCTGTGGCATTATGCCTGACAGTGACCCAGACGCAGAAGCCAATGAAACACGATTGAAGGTCGCTGCGGTTGCAAATGTGATTGCTGATTTACGTACAGACTGAAAACATCAATTTCTGTGTGCAACTGGCGTGTAAATCGGTACAGTGGTCAGCCCTGTCCGCGCCCGGTTATCCGAAGGCGCCCCACGTTTGCCTGAGGAGATCATCATGAAGGTAGTGAACAGCATCGGTTCCTTGAAGCGTCGTCATCCTGACTGCCAGGTTGTCCGTCGTAAGGGCCGTGTATATGTGATCAACAAGACCGCCCCACGCTTTAAGGTGCGTCAGGGTGGGGCAAAGAAGAAGACCTACTAGGTGGTCTTGCGTAGGGAGTGGCTTCGGCCACTCCTTTTTTATTTTTCGGTTTAACGTGAATGAGCTTCTGACAAACCATCTGTTTTACAAGGGTGTGTGCGAGTAGCCTGTATCGAATGCAACCCTTAGGAAATCCTGCGCCGGCTGGCGAACATGAATGTGACGTTGTTGTTGTTGGCGGCGGGCCAGGTGGTTCAGCGACGGCTGCCATGTTGGCTAAACATGGCCATCACGTCATCCTAATCGAAAAAGAACGCTATCCACGTGACAAGACGTGTGGTGACGGTCTCACCCCTCGTGCCGTTGTTGCGTTACAGCAGCTTGGGTTGTATGAGGAAGCTGCGGGAGAGGTTGACGGGTTTGCCATACAAAAGGGATTGCGTATCTATGGTGGCGATATGGTGTGGAACCTGCCCTGGCCAGAAACGGACCGATTCCCTAGTTACAGCCTGACCTCACGGCGTGAAATTCTTGACTATCGCTTAGCTGAGTATGCCCAAGAATGCGGGGCAACTATCTGGAGTGAAACAAAGGTTACGGAACCGGTATTTGGTGCAGATCCCGGCCACTGTACGGGTGTGATGTTTCAGAGCCCGAATGGGGCCGGCCAGGTTCGGGCCAACTATGTTGTGGCTGCTGACGGTGGATCAAGCCGTATTGCGGTGAAACTAGGACTGCCACGCGATCAGGCTCGTCCTATGGGTACTGCAGTTCGTGCCTATTACAAGAGCCCACGGGCATCGATGCAATATATGGAAAGCCATCTTGAGATGCGTGCCGGTGATGAATTATTGCCCGGTTATGGTTGGATTTTCCCGCTCGATCATGGTCTTGTGAACGTGGGCTGGGGACTAATTTCGACGAGCCCGCAGTACCAGAAAGTGAACTACCGCCAACTCCTTGATGCGTGGGTGAATAATATGCCTGAGAGCTGGGAGATCTCCACTGAAACACAAGTGGGGAGGGCAAAGAGTTCACCGTTGCCTATGGCGCATAACCGTCATCCACACCTCTATCGGGGTGTTCTTCTCGTTGGGGATGCTGGAGGTATGGTGAGCCCGTTCAACGGTGAGGGGATTAGCTATGCGCTTGAAGCTGGATATATGGCCGCAGAAGCGATTGACTCAGCTCTTGCAAATGGGTCTCACCGTGCATTAGAGGCTTATCCGGCTGCGGTGCGGGCTGCCTGGGGAGGATATTTCCGACTGGGTATCTATTTCCTTGAAGCGATGGGTAACAAGGACGTCATGCGCCTATGTACCCAACACGGGTTACCGCGGCGCTATGTGCTCGAATTTGTTAATCGCACGATGGCGCAACTGATCAATGAACCAAGACCGCACAATATCACTGACGTTGTGATTGGAGGGTTGAGCCGTTTGGTTCGTGCCGCATGAGTGAACAACCCCAATCTGCCCAACATGAAGGTGATGTACCGCTTACCCCTCGTCAAAAGCGGCGAGCGAAACAAGTACAACAGGCGAGGGCGGCCCGTGAGGCGAGTCGCGCCGCAAAAAATAAGTCTGAAACACCTACACCACAGCGAACGAATGATCGAACACCATCAGAGCCAGTACATGATAGCCCCACACGGCCGATGGCAGTCAGGAAGACAACGGCACAACCCCCCTATCCAGAAGGAGCCAAAGCGGGTGAGGCCCTCCGGTTAACGTTTGCGGGAAGTGCTGAAGCCGTTGAGCAGTTACCTGAAGGCGGACATGAAGTTGCGGTGATTGGTCGTTCGAATGTTGGTAAATCGAGTTTGCTTAATGCACTTGCCGGCCGGAGCCAAGGGAAGAATGAACTTGCACACACCAGTTCTGCTCCGGGGCGAACTCGGCTACTGAATGCATTTTCACATGAAGGTGGCGGACAACTCGTTGATTTGCCGGGGTATGGGTACGCCAAAACCTCGAAAGCAGAACGTGAACGGTGGCATCACCGCATGTTGGCCTACCTAGAACATCGCAAACAGCTCGCACTTATACTTTCTTTGATCGACGGGAAAGTTGGGCCAACGGAAGACGATTTACGTCAGCTTGCGTGGATGCGTCAACGGTCACTTCCCGTAATAGTCGTTATTACCAAGGTGGATAAGGTGCCTGCCACGTGGCGGCAGGATCAAATTGAGGCGATTCGACAAGCCTGTGAAATGGACTTAGTTCACCCCATCAGTAGTCATTCCGGTCTTGGTATTAAGGACTTAAGAGACCAGGTGAGAGGGTTTCTGGTAGCCTAAAGCAGTCCAGGAGCACCATAACGTTCCTAAAAGTGTTTAAACAAGTCGCGGACAGGGTTAGCCTTGGTTCAACTCGTGCGCGAAAAGCGCCCAACACATAAAGGTAGGCGACGTGCTGGTTCAATACCTTCCCATGCTTATGCTGCTTGCGTTAGCAGTTGTAATGACCCTTGTTCTGGTTTATGGAACCCAGATCCTTGGGCCACGTAATCGTACGGTTATTAAGGCATACCCCTATGAGTCTGGCTTGTTGCCTGAGCGCCAGAACCTCATCGAGCGCAACCGTTTTCCTGTGCAGTTCTACATGGTTGCCATGTTGTTCATTATTTTTGACATTGAAGCTGTCTTTACATTCCCCTGGGCAGTCGTCCTCCGTGATCTGGGATGGTACGGCTTTGGCGTCATGGCGGTCTTTTTGTTACTGCTCATTGAGTCGTACTACTACATCGTCAAGAAGGGTGCGCTTGACTGGGAAGGGTTTGACCAGACTCGTCTCGCCATCCGCAAGGAGGACGTTAACTAATGGGATTGGAAACAAAAATCCCGCAAGGGGTGCTACTCACGAGCGTCGAAAAGGTTTTGGGGTTCGGTCGCAGTCGCTCCATCATGCCGAATACCTTTGGGTTGGCGTGCTGTGCTATTGAAATGATGGCTACCGGGTCTGCTACCTACGACATGGCGCGCTATGGGCTAGAAGTATTCCGTGGGAGCCCTCGTCACTCTGATCTCATGGTGGTTGCCGGACGAGTCACCCAAAAAATGGCACCTATCTTGCGAAATCTCTACGACCAGATGGCTGAACCCAAATGGGTGATGTCTATGGGTGTGTGTGCCACAAGTGGCGGCATGTTTAATAACTATGCCGTCGTGCAAGGTGTTGACCATGTTGTCCCCGTAGACGTCTATGTGCCTGGCTGTCCTCCTCGCCCTGAATTGTTGTTACAGGGATTTATGCGACTACGCGAAAAAATCTTGAACGAACAACTTGTTGAGCGTCCTCGCAAGGGTGAAAGTATGGAAGCCTTCCGTGCTCGCACGGGGTGGGTTGACGGTGAAACACTTGATCCCAACCGTCATAACGGTGATATTGCAGCCCCGGCGTTACATCGCATTACTCCTCGGTCAGAGGTTGTGAGCGGGCGTGGTGATCGCGTCAGCCAGATTCATTCGGCACAAGCCATTCAACAAGGGTCTCCTGCCTCAGGTTGGCCTACAAACGGGATGTAAGCGGGGCGGTTATGACTGAAGAACAACACCTCGAGAGCCCCGAAGCGGAAGCACAAGAGCAGGCCCTCAGCCAGGTGCCATTACCTGTGAGTGAACCACTACGGATAGTGGCACGCGTACTCACCGATGCGCTTGATTCAGCGGTTGCCAGTGTGGCATTCAATGAATTGACCATAGATGTCTCCCTTGAAGATGTCCTCGGTGCCTTTGACCTTATTGCTAATGAGCTTGGGACTGAAGTCTGTTTGGATGCTAGTGCAGTGCACTGGCCCGGCGGGGTTTTTGAACATACCGAACAGGTAACGACCGGTTGGCCAGTCTTTGAAGAACATGTGGACGGCCACTTTGATGTGTTGTGGCTATTTCGCGGGTTAGCAACTCCGCGCACGTTCCGGTTACGCACCAAAGTCACAGATACGGACCCGCGGGTACCGAGTGCCACGGCGTACTGGCCCTCAGCATTGTTCATGGAGCGTGAAAGTTGGGATCTCATGGGTGTGATCTATGAAGGGCACCCAGATCTTCGCCGCATCATGATGCCTGATGATTGGGTTGGTCACCCCGTCCGTAAAGATTCCCCGCTTGGCGGTGTTGAAGTCACCTTCCATGGTGCAAGCGTGCCGCCTGCTGATGAGCGGGACTACTAGGAGCCACGATGACGACATTTGCTAACGCTCCCGAGTTCACCGTTTCTGGTGGCGACTGGCAGAACCTTCCCCCAGCCGTTGAAGACGACAAGATGATCATCAACATGGGCCCGCAGCATCCATCTACCCACGGGGTATTGCGGTTGCTCTTAGAGATGGACGGTGAAATTGTCACCAAAGCCACACCAGTCATCGGGTATTTGCACACAGGTATCGAAAAGAGTCTCGAATATCGTCCCTGGACCCAGGGCACCACATTTGTCACCCGTATGGACTACTTGACGAGTTTCCATAATGAGTTGGCTTATTGCCTCGGTGTGGAAAAACTATTAGGTATTACGGACGACGTTCCTGAACGGGCTCAGGCGATCCGTATCATCTTGACTGAGTTCAACCGCATCGTCAATCACGTGGTGGCCTTCGGTTCTGGCGGAAATGAAATGGGCTCTACCACCGCAATGATTTATGGGTTGAGCCAACGCAACATGATTTTGGACCTCTTTGAAGCGGTCTCTGGGTTGCGTATGAACCATGCATTTATTCGCCCAGGTGGCGTGGCGAATGATGTTCCCCACGACTTTGTTGACCATGTCAACAAGCTGCTCAAGGAACTGCCGCAGTGGTTTGCTGATAACGCCGCTTTATTGGAAGGCAACCCCGTGTGGATGGACCGCAACGTCAATGTTGGGGTATTAACCGCAGACGAGCTGCTCGCCCTTGGCGTCACCGGACCAATGCTACGTGCCGCCGGGATCGCCCAAGACGTTCGTAAATCAAATCCGTACTGCAATATTGAGCAGTACGATTTTGATATTCCAACCCAAGTTGCTGGTGACGCCTACGCCAGGTTCGTAGTCCGTCTGCGTGAAATAGATGAGAGCTTACGCATCATTCGCCAAGCCATTGACAACTTCCCATCAGGGCCAGTCATGGTTAAGGATAAAAAGATTGCGTGGCCAGCCCAACTAGCACTAGGCCCCGATGGATTAGGGAATGCACCGGCCTATATCGGCAAGATTATGGGTCAGTCTATGGAGTCACTGATTCACCACTTCAAACTCGTGACTCATGGGTTTGATGTTCCCAAAGGCACCGTATTTGCCAGTGTTGAAAGTGCTAAAGGTGAGCTTGGTGTGCATATGACTAGTAACGGTGGCAACAAACCCTGGCGTGTCCATATGCGTGACCCATCCTTTACACATGTGGGCACCTTGCCCTTCATGATCCCCGGCCATCAGATCGCTGATGTTGTTGCCATCATTGCAGCCGTAGACCCAGTTATGGGCGGCGTTGACCGGTAAGGAGTAGCGATGTTTACCCCAGAATTACGAACTAAAGCTGAACAGCTCTGTAATCGGTACCCCGAACGTCGTTCGGCCCTCCTGCCGCTCTTACACCTGGTGCAATACCAAAATGGGTGGATCACGCGTGACAGTATCAACGAATGCGCGGAACTTGTTGGGATGACTGCTGCCGAGGTTGAAGCGGTGGCCACGTTCTACACGATGTACAAACATGATGGCCCGATGGGTGATCACTTGGTGAGTGTATGTACAAACTTTGCGTGTGCTGTTCGCGGTGGTAAAGCGGTCTACCAAGCCCTCCAAGACCATCTCCAAGTTGGTCATGAGGGCACCACAGATGATGGCAAGATCACCTTGGAACATGCTGAGTGTTTAGGCAACTGTGAAGGCGCCCCCGTGGTGACCGTTGACTACATGAACTATGAACGGTTAACCCCTGACCAAGCGGTTGACCTTGTTGATAACCTGCGTGACGGTGTTGTACCGCCGCCCACTCGTGGGATGATTCCGCCTGGTGTACGAGCCATCAGCCATCGGTTGGCGGGTATTGGCCCGATTGATGAGCAAGCGCCAGGACAAAAGCTTGGCCTTGATACAGCCAAAGATGGTGGAGTTGTTCGACCCGAAGCGGGACCTGATAGCACGGGATTGAACATGATTGATCTGGGTAGCGCCCCTGAAAAGGAGGCAGAACATGCCTGAAGTTAAATTGCTTTCTCAGCGCTACGACGTTGAGGATGCACACACCCTTGAGGGGTATGAACGCACCGGCGGGTGGAAGAATCTGCGCCGAGCGTTTGAACGGAGTCCTGAAGAAAACCGAAACCTCGTGAAAGATTCCGGTCTACGCGGCCGTGGAGGGGCAGGGTTCCCAACTGGTTTGAAATGGAGTTTTGTTCCTCAAGACACTGGAAAACCCATTTACCTTGTTGTAAATGCCGATGAGGGCGAACCCGGCACGTTCAAAGACCGTGAGTTAATGGAACGCGATCCGTTCAGTTTAGTTGAAGGGATCATTGCCAGTGCGTATGCACTCAATAGCCCACGGTCATTCATTTTTATTCGCGGAGAATACGTCTTCCCTGGTATTCGTGTCGAAGAAGCCATCTACGCGGCGCACAAAGCCGGGTGGCTCGGTGAGAACATCCAAGGCACAGGCTTTAGCCATCACATCACCTTGCACTATGGTGCGGGTGCCTACATTTGTGGTGAAGAAACCGCCCTCCTTGAAGCGCTGGAAGGTCGCCGTGGACAGCCTCGTCTACGCCCACCATTCCCTGCTGTTGCTGGGCTCTATGCCAGCCCAACGGTCATCAACAATGTGGAGTCAGTCACTGCGGCTGGCTACATCATGGGCCAAGACAGCCCTGACTGGTACAAGCAATGGGGAACAGAGAAAGCACCTGGTACCAAGCTCATGTGTATTTCAGGTGAGCTGAATCGTCCTGGAAATTATGAAATCGAATTGGGTATGAGTGCCCGTGATGTCATTGAAGAGCTGGGGGGTGGTGTGGTCGATGGACGCCCCGTAAAGTTCTGGGCGCCAGGGGGTTCGTCTACACCGATCCTGACGGCAGACCACCTGGACTTAGGAATGGACTATGAGTCCATTGCCGAAGCGGGGTCCATGCTTGGCACCGGTGCCCTGATGGTCTTTAGTGACCGAACCAGTGTTGTTGAGGCGGGGCTCAACTGGCTGCGCTTTTATGAACATGAAAGCTGCGGCAAATGCACCCCCTGCCGTGACGGTGGCTACTGGATGGGGCAAACCTTGCAACGTATCCGAGATGGCCGTGGGACATTGGGCGATATTGATCTGCTTGTTGACCAGTCCCGAGGCATCAAAGGACGGTCATTCTGTGCACTAGCTGATGGGTTCAGCGGGCAGATTCCCCAGATGATCAAGTACTTCCGAAATGAATTTGTCGAACTGGTCGAGAACGGCCGTGTTGGTGACCATATCGTGCCCCATGTTGGTCCGGTGGTCTCCAACGCCCAGGCTGATCGCCCGAATTTGATGGTAGGGACCGGCAATGTCTGAGCAGACTTCCAACCTGATTAGCATCACCATAGATGGCCAAGAAATCTCGGTTGAGCCGGGTACCTTAGTGATCCGCGCGGCTGAGCAGCTTGGCATTACCATTCCACGTTTCTGTGAACACCCACTCCTTGACCCCGTTGCGGCTTGTCGTCAATGTCTTGTAGACGTTGAGGGGGCGCGTAAACCTGAGGCTGCATGTGCATTGGCCGCACGCCCTGGGCTGGTGGTTCGCACACAGCATACGAGCGAGTTTGCCGCACAGATGCAAGCGGATGTGATGGAGCTGATTCTGGTCAATCACCCGCTTGACTGTCCCCAGTGCGATAAGGGCGGGGAGTGCCCACTTCAGGACCAAGCATTAAAGCATGGTCACCCTGACACTCGGATGGCTGAGCGTAAATCGACCCATGCGAAGGCGATGCCGATTAGTCCGCTCATCAAACTTGACCGTGAACGGTGCGTACTGTGCGCGCGGTGTACCCGCTTCTCGAAGCAGATTAGTGGCGACGCGTTTATCGAGTTAATGGAGCGGGGTGCCCTTGAACAAGTTGGCATCTATGAAGATCAGCCCTATGAGAGTTACTTCTCAGGGAACGTCACACAGATCTGTCCCGTTGGGGCATTAACTGCAACGACCTATCGCTTTGGTGCCCGTCCGTTTGATATTAAACGAATGCCAGGTATCGGATACCACGACGCATCAGGCTCAAATATCCGTGCTGATGTGCGTCGTGGGGTGATTCAACGGGTCATGGCCCGAACCAATCTCAGTGTGAACGATGCATGGATAGATGATGCCACCCGCTTTGGGTTTGCCTTCATTCAAAGTGATGAACGTCTTGTTTCACCCCTCGCCAAGGTTGGCGACACACTGAGTGCAACCACATGGAAAGAAACCATCCAAGACGTTGCAACTCTGTTGAACCAGACCCCGAGTGAGCGTATCGGGGTACTCGCCGGTGACCTCATCACCGATGAGGATGCCTATGCCGTTAGTCGCTTTGCTCGAGATGTGCTGGGGACTGACAATGTTGATTTTCGGGCAATACCAACCCAGGAGGAACTTGTTGAACTCCCAACACTGCTTGGGGTAGAACAAGCGACCAATGCCGATATTGATGGGGCTTCGTGTGTGGTAGTCACCGGTATAGAACCGCATGAAGAGAACCCCGCTTTGTTCTTACGGTTGCGGAAGCATTGGCGGAAACGTGGCCTGAAAATTGTTGTTATCGGTCCAGTGCTTGGTCGCCTCGCTGAAATTGCATGGCAATGGATTCCCACCGATGCAGGTGAAGAACGCGACGTGCTGTACACCTTGGCCGACGGCAGTGATCAGCGCTTGGCACCCGTCTTTGACGGTATGGGTGACAACCTGGTGGTCCTTGCTGGCGAACGCATTGCCCAAAGCCCTGGAGCCTTTAAAGCTGCACGGCATCTCGCTGGGGTGAAAAATGGACGCTTCGCCTGGATTCCACGACATGCGGGAACCCGCGGTGCACTTGAAGCTGGTTTGTTACCGGGTGTCTTGCCTGGTGGCCGTCCATTAACCGAGCCTGGTCCAGTTGCACAAATGTGGTCTCGGGTACCAACCAAAACCGGGAAAGATACCCGGCAGATGCTTGAAGCCGCTGCGAATGGTGAATTGGATGTGCTGTTCTTGGTTGGTGCCGACCCGATGGTCAGCGTTGGAGACCCTGAACTCGTGGCCAAAGCGCTGAACACCGCGACGGTTATTACCACTGGTGTGTTACGAAATACGAGTGTGCTTGCATCCTCTTATGTATTCCCAGCTGCGGCACCAACAGAGCGTGTTGGCAGTTACACCAACTGGGAGGGCCGCCGACAATCCTGGCCCCAAGTAACAGGTGCCGTTGGTAGCGTCTTACCTGAGTGGGACATCGTCCGCCAACTGAGCAAGGCGATGGACCGCGATTTGGGTTGGCAGACCGCCAATGATGTTCGCCGAGAAGCGGCGGTATTGATGGGTGACACCAGTGCTGCTGCCCCTTCAGCCGCCACAGGTAGTTCACCAACGGATACTTCGACAGGTCAGGGTTTAAAGAGCATTGTGGTTCATCAGTTACTTGAACCTCAAGCGCTGTTAACGGATGCCCATGAGTTACTTGCAGCTGGTCCTGGTGCCCGAATTTGGATACATCCCCAAGACGCCAAAGATATTTCTGATGGGCAAGCCGTGCGTGTGAGCTGTCCGACCGGCACGGTGCCCCTTACCGCCACCATCACTGAAGCGATCAAACCTAACCATGTGGTGATCGCTCGTTCGGCCCTCGCTGACCTGGGTTCAGGTTGGCGTAAGGTCACCGTCTCCGGGTCAAAGGAGTCCTAATGCCTGTCAACGGAATTAACGACTGGCTCGACGTTCTCATCGTCTTCCTCGTTGCACTTTTGGGCCTCATGCTTTGGCTCTTAGGTACCGCGATGGTTATTTGGTTTGAACGCCGGCTTATCGCACGCATGCAGTATCGCGTTGGTCCTATTCAGATTGGCCCCTGGGGTATTTTCCAGTCCTTTATCGACGGGCTCAAGTTCTTCATCAAAGAAGATATGATCCCCGAAAAGGTTGATCGTGGGGTCTATGTCATCGCACCACTGATCAGCGCAGTGGTGGGGATGAGCTTTATGGCCATCATCCCCTTTGGCGGCACGATGGAATGGTTTGGCCGAGAGGTGCGCCTACAGATATGGGATCCCAATGTCGGGATGCTATGGGCGCTGGCCTGGTCATCAATCGGGGTCTACGGCATCATCTTGGCCGGTTGGGCCTCCAACTCTAAATATGCGCTGATGGGTGGGGTTCGCGCAAGCGCACAAATGATTGCCTACGAACTCGCCTTTGGGCTGAGTGTCTGTGCTGTATTCATCTGGAACGGGTCAATGCGCATGAGTGACATTGTTGCCGCCCAGGGGGCTGCCCTATTTCCAGGTATCCCGGTACTGGAATGGTTACCGGCATGGAACGTTATCCCAATGTTCCCAGCGTTCGTTTTATTCTTTACCGCTGGTCTTGCTGAAACTGGTCGTCCACCCTTTGACTTACCAGAAGCTGAAGGCGAACTGGTCGCAGGGTTCATGACCGAATACACCGCTGCCCGATTCGCGATGTTCTACCTGGCTGAGTTCATGAATATGATCACCATGGCAGCCTTCACGGTCACCTTATTCTTTGGTGGCACCGGTGGACCATTAACGGGTATTGGCATTGTTGACATGTTCTTGCCAGGTATCTGGTTCTTTATCAAGATCCTCGTGTTCTTATACATCTTTGTAGCGTTCCGCGGCTCAATGCCTCGTTTCCGCTACCCGCACCTGATGGACTTGGGTTGGAAAGTCATGTTGCCAACCGGCATTTTCTGGGTGGCTGCTACCGGGTTTATTGTTGCGATGCGTACCGGTGTCATTGACGGTGGGCCAAGTGTGGCTGAGGTTCTTCCCTGGCTCGGTGGGGTCATTTTATTAACCGCCCTTGCTTGGTTTATTGGACCATTCCTGAACGATGCCCCTGAAGATCACGACACCTCTGAAGACCATGATGTCCTCGAAGAAGAATCCGATGACGACGTGATGGCCACGTCCTCATCTATGACCGGAGTCTGATATGTCCTCATTTGAAAACGCATTTAAAGGGTTTGGTCTCACCGCCAAATCCATCGTAAAGAAGGACCTGACACGCCGGTACCCCGATGAACCTGCCGTTGTTCAGGAACGCTTCCACGGCCGGCACCAATTAAACCGTCATGCCGATGGTCTCGAAAAGTGCGTGGGGTGTGAATTGTGCGCCTGGGCCTGTCCAGCCGACGCCATTTTTGTTCGCGGTGGTGACAACACTGCTGAAGCCCGGTACAGCCCCGGTGAACGCTACGGTGCTGACTACCAAATCAACTATTCACGCTGCATTTTCTGTGGATTGTGCATTGAAGCGTGTCCAACACGGGCGCTCACGATGACCAATGAGTTCGAGCTGAGCGAGTATGACCGTAACGATTTGGTCTACACCAAGGACCGTCTCCTTGCCCCAATCCCAGAAGGCGGTAAAGCCACACCCATGACAGATGAGGATGTGGAGCACTCCAACGTCGAGTACTACCAGCACAACTTTGCTGGACAGAAACCGACCATTAAAGCTAACGACCATTATGAAGCGGCCCGTCATCGCACGGCTAAGCCACAGGACGCCTTTGACGCCGGGGCACCGTCACCGGTTCCCCAACCTGTTGATGAGCCGGTCGCTTCTGAAGGTGAGGTGATCGCCTAATGGGTGCGCTCATACCCACGATCTTCGCCCAAGGGGCGGAGGCGACCGAAACACTATCTGCCTCAGGTGGCGGAGAATTCTTTCTTTTTTGGATTCTTGGCCCCTTAGCACTAGCCAGCGCCCTCGCAGTAGTTCTTATTAAACGTCCGGTACATGCGGCACTCTTTTTAGTGGTCAACTTCTTTTGTGTAGCGGTGTTTTATTTTGCCTTGGGTGGTCAGTTCTTAGGCACCATGCAAATAACGGTGTATGCCGGTGCTGTCGTTATTTTGTTTCTCTTCGTCATCATGCTCTTGGGCATTGAAGCTGAAGGGGTTGGACTGGATTGGAAACAATCGCGGCATATCGCGGCGGCCCTGGGAAGCGGTGCGGTATTCCTCGGGTTGGCAGGATGGGTATTGAACCCTTGGATGAGCCTGGCGAGCGCCTGCAATACAAATGAGGCGGTCGTCGAAGCCGCAAAGGCAAACCCATCGGTTGCCTGCAAAGGGCTAAGCCTAGACCAAGGACAAGTCTTACATGACCTCGGAGTAGGTTTATTCACCAACTATGTTTGGCCATTTGAAGTCATGGCGGTGTTATTGACGGTTGCGGCCGTTGGAGCATTAATCATTGGTCGGTTCAATGAAAAGCCATCTGACTTGGTTGAATTCGGTGAGGCCGTCGCACCTGGAGAGGCACTACCCCAGGCCGGTATAGAACAGTATGACGATGTTGACGATGAGGATGACCTCGCATTCGATGACACCGTCGTACATTCTGTTTCAGAGACAGAGGAGGGCGCATGATTAGCGCAGGCATCCCAATCGGGTACTACCTATGCCTGAGTGCAGCCATGTTCGCCATTGGGTTATTTGGCGTCATGACTCGCAAGAATCTGATTGTTGTCTTTATGTGCATCGAACTGATGCTTAATAGCGCAAACGTGGCCTTTGTGGCCTTCGGCGCGCTCCACGGCCAAGTTGAAGGACAAATTATTGCCTTCTTTGTCATGGTTGTTGCTGCTGCTGAAGTCACAGTCGGGTTGGCCTTGATCGTCAATCTGTTCCGATTGCGTGCCTCCATTGACCCCGACGATTTGGCGAACTTGAAGGCGTAACAATGAACGTGATTCAACCCCCTCCTGGCTCCATGGCTGCATTGATCTGGCTCCTGCCGGTCTTGTGTGTAGCGAGTTCAGCAGTCCTCGTATTAGGAAATCGTCGTCTTGGCGTTGTCGGCCCATTGCTTGGAACTGCCACAAGTCTGACCACTGCGCTCATGGCGACAGTTGCTTTCCTCCAAGTACAGCTTGCTGGTGAAGGTGCCCCCGCCCTCTTAGCGCCCGTTGCGACCTGGATTGTGGCTGGCCCCTTTACCGTGCAGTGGGCAACCCTCATCGACCCGCTCAGTGCCGCACTCCTTATGCTCGTCACCTGGGTTGGTCTCTTAGTCCATGTGTACAGCTTGGGCTATATGCACCACGACGAGAACATCGTCCGGTTCTTTGGCTACCTCAATTTGTTCATCGGTTCGATGGCCATCCTTGTCATGGGTGCCAGCCTGCCCGTACTCTTTGTGGGATGGGAACTGGTCGGATTGTGCTCGTTCCTTCTTATTGGGTTCTGGCACGATAATCCGGTATATGCCGCGGCAGCTAAGAAAGCCTTCGTCATCAACCGTATCGGTGATGCTGCGTTCTTAATTGCCATGTTCTTACTCTTCCAGCGTGTTGGCACATTAGATATTCCAACACTGATCACGGCAGCACCCGACGTTGATCCAGGGGTCTTATACACCGCCTGCGTATTGCTCTTTTTTGGTGCAACCGCTAAAAGTGCCCAGATCCCCTTATTCCTCTGGTTGCCCGATGCGATGGCTGGCCCCACACCGGTTTCTGCGCTTATCCACGCCGCCACCATGGTCACGGCGGGTGTCTACCTTATAGCCCGACTGAGCATCCCATTTGCGCTGAGTGGGGTATTACCAATTGTCATGTGGATCGGTGCCTTGACGGCACTCATGGCCGCAATCGTTGCGTGCTTCACAAACGAATACAAACAAATCCTCGCGTGGTCGACGATTTCACAACTGGGGTACATGATGATCGGTGCCGGTGCTGGAAACCACACCGCGTCAACCTTCCATCTCCTTACCCACGGTTTTTTCAAGGCTGCACTGTTCTTAGCTGCAGGTTCAGTCATGCATGCGATGGCTAACTCCACCGACATTCGTCGCATGGGTGGACTGGCCAAACAAATGCCAATCACCGCCGTCGTCTCTGGTGCTGGTGTGCTTGCGATTGCTGGCTTCCCCTTGACAAGCGGATTCTTCTCCAAAGAAGAAGTGCTTGCATCGGCCGCCGATCTCGGCGGGGCAGGCCTCGCAGTATGGGGTATCGGTATTTTCACGGCATTACTCACCGCGTTCTATATGACACGGTGGTTTGTGCTTATCTTCATGGGAGAACCACGCTGGGAAGCTGGCGCGCATCCACACGAAAGCCCGCTATCAATGACCCTCCCCATGTTGCTCCTTGCGGTTGGCTCACTCGTTGGTGGGTTGTTAAATGCGACCGGGTGGCTAGAACATTGGCTGGCGCACACGATTGCACCCTATGAAGGTCATGCCCATGTGATTGATCACACCATACAGATGGGTACCGCAGTTGCGGTTGGTCTCCTCGGTATTGCCCTTGGCTACATGCTCAACCGCAACCCGGTGGCGTCCAAACTCACGGTCGCTGGTGGCATGTACGGGGATATGGCTCGTAACGCCTTCTGGTATGACGCAGCCTATGAACGATTTACTTCTGATGTAGCAAAACCATTTGCTATCTTCCTATCATTCGTCGACCGCTTCTTCGTTGACGGTCTTGTTGAAGGGTCAGGCACCGTAACCAAAGCGGCTAGCGATTCAGTACGCAACCTCCAGTCCGGCCAGGTTCGTACCTACGCTGGCGGGATTCTGGTTGGTGTTCTTGTGATGGCAGCCATCGTCGGCCTGACCTTGTTGGGAGCATAGGATGACAACGATCCCAATTTTGACCCTACTTATCGCAACACCTGCCCTTGGTGCCCTGCTCATCGCCTTCCTTAAGTCAACACAGCACGCTGCCATTCGAGCGATTGCGTTAGCAACATCTCTATTGACCTTTGCTGAATTCGTCTACGCATGGTTTACGTTCCAGCGTGGTGTTCCTGGCCTTCAATTTGTTGAAACACACGCATGGATTCCTGCCTGGAATGTAAATTATGCATTAGGCGCAGACGGCATCAGTCTTGTTATGGTCGGCCTAATTACCTTCCTTGTGCCCTTCCTGGTGGCTTACATGTGGCATACCGAGCACCATATGCGAGGGTTGGCCATGAGTCTCTTAGGCATGCAGGCACCACTTATTGGTGTATTCCTTGCCAATGATCTTGTTCTGTTCTACTTGTTCTTTGAAGTGATGCTCATTCCCACCTGGTTAGCAATCGGCGCCTTTGGGACTGAGGACCGGGTACGTGCGGCAATGAAGTTCTTTGTCTACACCCTGGTCGGTGGGTTTTCCTTCCTCGCAGGCATCATCTATATCTGGGTCAATACTGGCTCATTTAATATCGCCCAACTCCATGGGGCAGGCCTACCACTTGCCGTTCAAACGCCTGTCTTTTGGCTGTTCTTCCTTGCATTTGCGATCAAGCTCCCCTTAATGCCTTTCCACACCTGGCAGGCTAGCGCCTACGCATCTGCACCTATCCCTATCGCCGTACTTCTCGCGGCCGTAATGGGCAAAGTTGGTGCCTACGGGTTCATTCGCCTCAATGTGGGGTTATTACCTCAAGCTGCTGAACAGCAAGCCACGCTCGCTGGAACGCTGGCTGTGCTCGGCATCATCATCGGGGCAATGATTGCTGCGGCCCAAAAGGATTTGAAGCGGCTCATCGCCTATTCATCCTTGGCCCACCTTGGGTTTATCGCCTTGGGTATTTTTGCCGCAACCAATGTTTCGGTCGCTGGTGCCATTATCCAAATGGTGAACCACGGGATCACCACAGCCGCACTGCTCATGCTCGTCGGCTGGCTCGTGCTTCACTCTGGTACCAATCGCATCGACGATCATGGAGGCATATTTTCCAAAGCACCAGTCCTCGGTGGGATTTTCCTTTACACCGTGATGGCATCCATTGCAGTTCCTGGCCTAAACGGGTTCCCCGGTGAGTTTTCCATCATGGTCGGCTCTTATGGGGTATTACCGAGACTGACCGCGGTGGCAGCAACAGGCGTAATCCTTGCCGCTGTGTACTTCTTGTGGGCATACCAACGTGCATTCTTTGGTCCCGTACGAGGCGCCAGTGAGCATATGGGTGACCTGACTGGCCCACAGCGCTATCTCGTCTACCCCCTAGTAATTCTCATGCTGATCTTCGGGTTGTATCCAGCTCCCCTGTTTGATGTAGTCAATCCGGCGGTAGATCACCTCTTAGGTGCTACCGCACCGGCCGCTACCCAAATGGCTCCCGAACAACCCACGGAGGGTAACTAATGTCGTGGCCTACAGTTGTTGCCTTTGGGCAAGCACAAACCCCTGAAGGGTTCACCATTGATCCGTCTCTGCTTCAAGGCCTAGGGGCGACGGGTGGAACCCCAACGATTCCTTGGCAGTCCATCAGTGTTGAGTTAGTTCTCTTTGCCGCAGCCCTCATAGCCTTAGCGCTGGATGCAGCAAAACATCAACGCAAAGGAATGAGTTTTACGATTCTGCTCATTTCAATCACGCTCTCTGTGATGGGGATTCTGTTCTCCACGCCCAGCAATTCCACCCTTATTTTGGGTGGTGCAGTCGGGTTACTGGGGATCGTCCAATTTGTGTTGGCGATGACCTTGTCCGCTCGTCCGCGCCTAATGGTGAGCCTCATTACCTGGCTTGGTGCCACAATTGGACTGGCAATGACCATCAACTTGTGGATCAATGACCCCAAGTCATTAAGCGTTATTGATGTGACGACTGGTTCAACTGGTTCTTCATTGCTTGATGTCAATGCCTATTTGAACGCCATGCTCGTCGTAGATGGGATTAGCTTGGCGGCACGGGGGATACTGTGCCTGATCCTCATGCTCATTATTCCGATGAGTTACGAATATCTTGAAACGCGCCAGATTCATCGTGGTGAGTATTACCCCTTACTGGTACTCAGTGCCTTGGGTATGACGATCATGGCCAGTACAGACAATTTGCTGATGGTCTTTGTTGGTGTTGAGATTTTCTCCTTGGCCCTTTATGTCCTGACGGCTTTTGCCAAGCGCGATTTAAATAGCCAAGAAGCCGCAATCAAATACTTCATTCTCGGCTCTACGGCCTCAGCTGTCATGCTGTATGGGATGGCTCTGTTGTACGGGCTTACCGGCACAACAGTTATTTCCGCCCTTGGTCAGAGCCTTGCACCATTAACCACACCCAATGGGGCGCTCACCGGTGCGATTATCCTCACCTTGGTTGGTTTAGCCTTTAAGGTCGGGCTCGTCCCCTTCCACTTCTGGATGCCTGATGTTTATCAGGGTGCCCCCACTCCGGTCACCGCTTTTATGGCTGCGGGCACTAAAGTTGCCGCCTTTGTTGCCTTCATGCGGTTGTTTGCGGTTGGGCTCGCTCCACTCCAGTGGACCTGGATGCCTATCGTGTTCTTGCTTGGCTGTGCCACGATGGTTATTGGTGCTGTCGGTGCAATAACTACCAAGGATGTGAAACGTATTCTTGGCTGGTCTGCGATCACGCATGCGGGCTATTTGACCCTGGCGCTTCTTGCTACGGATTTCAGTGGAACAGGGGCACGCAATGGCGTATCTGGGTTAATGATCTACCTCTTTGGATATGGTCTGGCCGTCATTGGTGCCTTTGGGTGTGTCTCCTTCCTGGAACGCCGAATGATGGGATCACCCCAACTCGCTGACCTATCCGGAACTGGGCGACGGAATGCCGGCGTGGGCGCGATGCTCAGCATTTGTTTAATCAGCCTGGCTGGTATTCCTGGAACCGTTGGGTTTATCGCCAAACTCAGTGTCTTTATGCCTGCCTTTCAAGCCGGCCAATACTGGGCCGTTGGTGTTGCATTGACGGCGAGCGTTATTGCCAGCGTGTTCTACCTTGGCATTATTGCCAAGATTTGGATGGGTGAGGAAACCGCAAAGACTGCTGAACTGCCAGACATGATGATGGCTCCGGGCACCTTGTTAGGAACAGGTATGTCTACGATGGCCGTGCTTGTCTTCGGGCTTTTGCCAGCCATCTTGATTTTGCTGGGCAACCAGGCGGCATCTGTCTTAGGTGGTTAAGTATTCTTTTTTAACCCTACTAACGCGGCCACTATCGTGGCTGCGTTAGCTATTTAACAGAAAAAAATCGGGCACATAAACTCATGAGAAAGAACGCTTGCCCAATTTAGGTGAAATAGGTGTAGGAGGATAACAGACTAACTAAAAGCCACTACACTCAGGCATATGCCTAATTTGCTTGAGCGCTTGCGCCGCGCCCAGTCATTTCAAACCGGAGCAGAACAATTCGATCGGTACCGTCCGGGCTATCCTGCTGAAGCGATCGACCTGATCATTCCCGAGGGTGCGCAACGAGTTCTTGAACTTGGTGCGGGCACTGGCTTGTTGACCCAAGATTTGGTCAAGAGGGTGCCCGAGGTAGTTGTGGTTGACCCGAGTGAAGCCATGCTGGCTATTTTGGCTCGACGAGCTCCTGAAGCTGAACAGATTCACGGAACCGCCGAATTCATCCGGTTACCGGATAACGATGTTGATGTCGTCGTGACCGCAACGGCTTGGCACTGGATGGATCCCGTAACAACAAGTGCTGAAGTTGCTCGTGTTTTGAAACCGGGTGGACAGTTCGCAATTATTTGGAACTTGGAGTCTGCGGTACCAGGTTGGCACCAGTCCTTCGCTGAGATTCAGCCGCACTCAACAGCCACACCTGGTGGGATGATCGCCCATGCTGAATTCCCAACCACCCCGTTTGGGCCAACAGTACGTCACTTCATCCCCTGGATTCGACGGTTTCCCACTAAGCATCTCGTTGATCTCTACACAACTCATTCGGCGTACCGAGTGATGAGTCCAACCCAAAAGCTGATCCGAAAAAAAGCGTTGCAGCATGTGGTCGACACGCACCCAGATTTGCAGCAAGAATCTGTAGATCTGCATATGGTCACGGAAGTTTGGATCACGCAACTCCCTGAATAATGCCTGCTCAGCGCTCTGCGCAGGGGATAAGCGCCGGTATTCGTGCTTGGTTCTGCACGTTGAATATCCCATCGCACGTCCAAAACGGCTGATTCATAGGTGGTGTGGGCTAGGTTATGGGTATGACCAGCCCCCTGATTGCCGAAGCCAAACAGTATGGACTTGACCTCACCGACGCCTTGCGTGCCGTTGAAGCCCGCCTTGAAGCATCGTTTGCTGATGATGAGAGCCTCGTCACCCTTGTAACCGGTCACTTAAATCATGCAGGTGGCAAACGGTTTCGTCCCGTCGTGTCTCTATTATCGTCAATGGTCGGTGGTATGGAACCCACCCATCCAGATGCGATTGATGGTGCGGTACTTGTTGAGTTAACCCATCAGAGCACCTTGTATCACGATGATGTTATGGATAATGCGCCCACCCGACGCAACCAGCCATCTGCACACGAACAGTGGTCGAACACCGTTGCGATTT
Source organism: Stomatohabitans albus (assembly GCF_036336025.1). Lineage (NCBI taxonomy): Bacteria > Bacillati > Actinomycetota > Nitriliruptoria > Stomatohabitantales > Stomatohabitantaceae > Stomatohabitans > Stomatohabitans albus. Next base: position 467,429 of record NZ_JAYKKE010000001.1, on the reverse strand, counting down.
TGGCTGGTGACTGGTTGCTTGCGCGTGCTTCGCTGATGGCAAGCACATTAGATGCTCGTGTCGTACCAGAATTGGCTCGATGTGTGGCCAGTTTGGCGCGTGGACAAATTCGAGAAGTAGTGACGAGTGCACACGCAAATACACATCAACTCCCTGCGCTTACCCCATCCGTTGAGCGGTACCTTTCAGCTATTGAGGGGAAAACAGCCAGTCTTGTTGCCTCAAGTGCCGCCATTGGGGGCATGGTTAGTGGTCTTGATGATGAGGCTGTCGCATGTTTACGTCAATTCGGCTATCACACGGGAATGGCCTTTCAAATCGCAGATGACGTGATTGATATTACGGCGGATACCGAGGTTAGTGGCAAAACGCCTGGTACTGACCTTCGGGAAGGCGTGCGTACCCTTCCGGTCTTGTTTGCGATACAAACTGATGGGCTAGATAGCGATCTTGCCCGCTGGGTTGATGATCCAACGCAAGAGCATGTGGCGCTCGCGGTTGACTATCTACGAGCCCACCCGGCTATTGAACAGGCGCGGGCGTTAGCCTTTGACCATATTGATCGAGCTGGTGTGGCCTTGGGTTCACTCGTTGGAGGACGCGAAGACATTATCGATGCCCTCATGGCTATGGCCGCCAAAGCCGTTGACCGCATTGCGTGAGGTGCGATGGCAATTTCGAGCACCATGCGCTCGCTATTGATTGGTCCGGTCATCGATGATGGCCAAAATCGCACTACGGCACCGCTTTCGTATGGTAGATAGTTCGCCACCGCGGGCAAGTTGGTCAAACCCTGTATTCAAAATAGCTTGAATGAAGGCCGCAGTTAATACATACCCATCGGGGTCAAGGCGTGCGCACCAATCAGTCACCATTCCGGCAAGTTGTTCATGGGCTGAGGTGATGGTGGCGCGATACTCCGGACTGAGTGATTGGGCTATGGTGATTAATTTGCCATGGCTGCTCGCGTGTGCGTATTCAAGATTGATGTCAATATAGGCCAGCAATTTGTCTCGTGGGTTCGTTGCGGTCGCTACAGCAGCGTCAACGGCATCAATCCACGTTGGAAGCCATCGTGCAATAACACGTGCACGAAGGTCATCAATCGAATCGACATAGCGATATAGGGAGTTGCGTGCGATACCTACATGCTGGGCAACTGCTTGTGCCGTGAACGCCCTGTCATCTTGATCAATCAGCAAGGTTTGGGCTGCGTCAATGAGCTTGTCTTCCATTTGAGCCCGGTGGGCCTTGACGGTTTCAGCTTCAATCTTTGGCACGATAGTTCCTTAGCTCGGTCAGCCCCATCCTAACATTATTGCGACATAGTGTCGCAATCTATTTGTTAAAGGCGTAGTCTTATAGAGACATAGTGTCGCAAAAGAGATGGTATGAAACGCAATTCCAACTACAGTGCACAACCAGTGATTGTCATGACCCACATCGCCACCAACCACATCCACCACCTATGACTTCAACACACCCGTCACGATGGTGGGCCTTGGCTGTACTTGCCGCAGGCCTTTCGATGATCGTTCTTGACGGCACGATTGTCGGTGTTGCCTTGCCAGCCATCATCCGTGACTTACACCTCACCCTCTCAGATGCCCAATGGCTTAATGCCATTTATTCGGTTGTTTTTGCAGCTTTGCTCATGAGTTTTGGGCGCATGGCTGACCTATACGGTCGTAGGAACATGTTTATAGGAGGGGTTATGGTCTTCGTTGCCGGCTCCATCTGGGCTGCAACGGCACAACACGGAAACACGATGTTGCTTGCGCGGGGCTTACAAGGTGTTGGTGGGGCAATGGTCCTTCCCACCAGCCTGTCAAGTGTGAATACGATGTTCCAAGGCAACGACCGCGCAACGGCCTTCGGTATTTGGGGGGCGGTCATGGCAGGTATGGCTGCTATCGGGCCACTTCTTGGTGGCTGGTTAACAGCCACCCTCTCCTGGCGTTGGATTTTTTGGGTTAACCTCCCTATCGGTCTCCTTGTCGTGATCGGGGCACTACTCGTGGCCCCCAACAGCAAGGCTGCTGATGCTGAACCAGGACGATTCGACTGGCTCGGACTTGTGCTCAGCATTGTCGGATTTGGTGCACTTGTCTTTGCCGTCATCGAAGGCCCTGAGTTGGGGTGGATTCACCCGATCCGTGAACTCACCGTGGGGAATGCAACTTGGTCACGCAGCGCACCAGTCTCGCTCGCATTTCTCGCCCTCGTAGTTGGGATTGTTGGCATCGGGGTGTTTATCACCTGGGAACGTCATCGCCTCCACCAACGGCAACGGGTGCTCTTGAACCTTGCCCTCTTCTCCATTCCCACATTCAGTTGGGGCAACATCACTGCGATGGCTGTAGCTGTTGGTGAGTTTGCGTTGGTCTTTGTATTACCCCTCTACCTGATTGGGGTGCTCGGGCTCAGCCCGTTTATAGCCGGATGGGTGTTAGCTGCGATGGCGCTCGGTGCGTTTGTCGCTGGGGCACTGGCACGTCATGCCTCTGCACGGTTCGGTGCCGCTCGAGTGGTACTCATTGGGTTGATTCTTGAAGTAATTGGGGTAGGGGTTCTCGCACTCGTTCTCAACCGAAGCGTTAGCCCGTTTCTTGTAAGTGCCTGCCTCATTATCTACGGAGTAGGCCTCGGCTTTGCAGCAGCACAACTCACATCGACGGTTCTCGCCGATATTCCTCCCACTCAATCTGGCCAAGGTTCTGCAACACAATCCACAGTACGCCAAGTGGGGTCAGCCCTCGGCATCGCACTCAGTGGATCGGCGTTGGCGGCTGGCTTTGACCGATATCTCACCCATGCCTTCGACGGAATGACCGCTATCGACCCCAGTCAAGCACAAGCACTGATCGATGCGACTCGATCATCGGTCGGCAGTAACCTCGCTGGGCTACGGGCAGATGTTGCCAATGGTCTCCTCGGCGCACAAGGCAACGACATTGTGAATGCACTTGCTACCGCATTTACGGGTGCTACGCGCTGGTCCCTAGTAACCGCTATGGTCTTTCTTGCTTTGGGTATGGTCGGAGCCGTACGCGTTGTGCGTGCTGCTCATCCCACTACACCAGCCACGGGGTGAATGGACCGCTATCACATCGTCCATGATGTTGTGCTGCGAAGAGTGGCAGACTACTCCTGCCCTGATTTGTGTATTCAATCAGTGGGCATTGAGTACGCCACGGGCAACTCATAGACTTCGCATATGCCCCAGAATCTCACCGGACGCCATTTCTTAACCCTCTTTCACTTCTCCCCGCGAGAAGTGGCCTACCTCCTCACCCTGGCCACTGACCTCAAGAAAGCAAAACGGATGGGAAATGAGACCCAGCGGCTAGTAGGCAAAAATATCGCCTTACTCTTTGAAAAGGATTCCACGCGCACTCGGTGTGCCTTTGAAGTGGCAGCGGCCGACCAGGGGGCGCACACGACCTACCTGGGGCCAACCGGTAGTCAGATGGGCACCAAAGAGTCCATTGCTGATACGGCGCGTGTACTTGGTCGGATGTATGACGCCATCGAGTACCGTGGGTATGGTCAATCGGTTGTTGAGGAATTAGCCGCCTATGCGAGAGTTCCTGTATATAACGGGTTGACCAACGAGTTTCACCCAACTCAGATGCTGGCCGATGCCCTAACCATGCAAGAACACGGGGTGCGCGATTGGCAGACCACCACACTGGTGTATCTCGGTGATGGACACAATAATGTGGCACATTCACTCCTCGTACTGGGCGCCACACTCGGTATGGATATTCGGGTTGTTGCTCCAGATGGTTTGCAGCCCCACCCAAGTGTCCTTAAAGGTGTTCGTGAACGGGCCACCCATACAGGTGCCCGTGTAACCGTAACAAGTGATGTACAGACGGGGGTACGAGGCGCTGATTTTTTGTACACCGACGTGTGGGTTTCTATGGGTGAAGACCCAGCAATATGGGATAATCGGATTGAAGCGCTCCTGCCTTATCAAATGAATAGCGACCTTCTGGCCGCTACGGAGAATCCGTCAGTGAAGGTACTGCACTGCTTACCGGCATTTCATGATACGAGCACCAGTATCGGCAAAGAGATTGCACAGCGGTACCCATCCCTCGCTGATGGAATGGAAATCACCCACGACGTATTTGAAGCCAATGCCGATGTGATATTTGACCAAGCAGAGAATCGAATGCACACGATTAAGGCAATCATGGTCGCCACACTGGCTTAACCAGCAGTATGGTCGCTCACCGAGATGTTGGTAGTACCACTCGCTGTTAGTTCACTACTGACTAGATGCAGGTGACGGTGATGATTTAGCCCTGCGAGACGGCGATGCTGATGGTGTTGGTTCGGGAGTCGCGTTGGGTAAAGCAGGCCACAAGTCAGCAGGTACCTTGTCATTCGCATATAACGCCCACCCATCTACATAATCGTTCTCACGAGCGAGTTGGGTCAGTGAATCTTTGGTGGTATTTAGCCAAGTCCCCTGCCCGAGGAGCACTTGGACGTTGGGGTAGGTTGAGCGCAGTTGGCCAGCGAACTGCGCCCACGATGCGTGGTACGAACGATTACTGGATTCATCGAAATAGTCCATAACCACAAGCTGATCGACAATGCCTTCTTCAGCCCAGCCTGGCCAATCTTGCATCACATCGGTCCACGCACTTGTTCCCTTAAACCCTGCTCGTGACCGCGGCCCTTGGCCCCAGGTGACTACCGCAGCGCTCACTGGCAGTGGGCTTACGGCGGCATCTATGTCACGCACGATATTGGTGACTTGTTCTCGCTTCCATTTCGCCCATTCGGGGTCATCGGTGGCCGGTTGTTCTGTTTTCCCGGTCTCTTCGTAATAGCGAGATAATGCGATCGGGTTATAACCCCATTCACTTCCTGGTACACGGTTCTCGTCTTCGGGATACCGAATGAAATCAAGGTGAACGCTGGCAGGTTCTTTTTGGGCTAATTCACTCGCCGCCTCTACCGCGAGCTTACGTACTTCGGGAACTCCGGGATCTAAAAAGTCGCTCCACCGGCCATCTACGCTGCGCGTGACCCAGCGCTGATCCTCTGGTGCTTGGAGGCCGTGGGCCTTCCACAATTCATTTGGGCTATCGGCCATACCGCCTAACATGACGGTCATCCAGGCATGTACGCGCATTCCACGCTCAGCTCCGGCCGTAAGCACCTCTTCATACACATCACGCCCATCGGCTTTTACCTGCAAGAATGTATTGCTTGGCCAGTTCGTGGCATAGCGCCAGTTCACTTGCACATATATGTCCGTGATACCCGCATTGTGGGCGCGATCAAATAGCGTGGTAACCCCTTCGGGAGAATCAAGTTCAGGGTCTGTTGTTGCCACCCACAGGCCATGAATAGCTGGCCGAATGAGGTTGCTAGCTGGCGGCAGTTTCGGAGTTCGACTAATGCCACTCTCGTCAAATCCACAGCTTGTTAAAGCAATAGCAATGAGCGAACTGAGTATCGGAATGAATAGTCTGGGAAACATGCGCATTGCGACTAGTTTGACGTACCGCGTGTCGCTTGCGTCATGGGTGTTCCCTGATTCTGGATAGATAACATTCAAGTAAGCGGTTAGAGGCAGTATTGGGGCGTTATTTGCCTCTACGGGCTTACCTGAAGTTGTTTCTCGTGTACTGTGCACGCTGGCCTCACGATGGTTGCGGCCAATTGGTCCCAGGTGTGGTTAGGTGAGAGGGACTACCCTTGCCATATGCAAGCTGAGATTATTCGTGAACTCGGAGTTAAGCCCACTATCAACCCAGAAGCTGAGATTCGTCACCGTGTGGATTTTTTAAAGGATTACCTCTTGTCCGCACGGGCACACGGGTTTGTCTTAGGGATTAGTGGTGGCCAAGATTCTTCCCTCGCCGGTCGCCTAGCCCAACTTGCCGTAGAAGAACTACGAACTGCAGGGCATGCGGCGACCTTTGTGGCTATGCGCTTGCCCTATGGCGTTCAAGTCGATGAAGCCGATGCCCAACTCGCCTTATCGTTTATCAACGCTGACCAAGTTGTCACGATTGATATCGGTCCAGCAACTGACGCAATCGCCCATAGTTTTGCGACTATCGACCAACCCTTAGGTGATTTCAATAAGGGCAATGTGAAGGCACGTATGCGTATGGTCGCCCAATACGCAATGGCGGGCGAGCATGGGTACCTCGTGATCGGTACCGACCATGCTGCCGAAGCGGTGACAGGCTTTTTTACAAAGTTTGGTGATGGGGCAGCCGATGTGATGCCGCTAGCCGGGCTAACGAAATCCCAAGGTGCTCAGCTCTTAATGGCACTCGGTGCTCCAGAAGAATTGTGGCAAAAAGTACCAACTGCAGACTTGCTAGATGGCCAACCAGGTCGACCCGATGAAGAAGAACTCGGGCTCACCTATCACGATATTGATACCTATTTGACCGGTGGCACGATCGGTGAAGCCGCACGAGTCAATCTCGAACAAAAGTTCCGGAGTTCGGCCCATAAACGCACAACACCACCTGGACCTCAAACGGTGGGGTCTCATCACACAAAGGCATAACGAGAGATGCGTGTATTGGTTGCTCGGTGCACCGTTGACTACGACGGTCGCCTCACGGCTCATTTACCTGAAGCAACTCGCCTATTAATGGTGAAAGCAGATGGTTGTGTGGCTATTCATGCTGATGGTGGTGCGTACAAACCGTTGAACTGGATGGTCGCGCCCAATACGTTGACCGAAGAACCAGCTAGTGGTGAAGATGCAGCGAAATGGGTAGTCACGAATCCAAAGGGTGAAACACTCACCATTCAGCTACACGACGTGATCAGTGACACAAGCTATGAATTTGGTGAGGACCCTGGACTAAGTAAGGATGGCGTCGAAGCTCATCTGCAACAGTTACTTGCGAATAATCCAGAGGCATTGGGCGAGGGATACACCCTTGTTCGCCGAGAGTTTCCAACCGATATCGGGCCGGTGGACTTGCTGTTGCGCGATGCCCAAGGCAATGCCGTAGCCGTGGAAATAAAACGCCGTGGAGAAATCGACGGGGTTGAACAGTTAACGCGATACCTCGAACGAATGAAACGCGACCCCATGCTCAATGGGTTACGCGGTATCTTTGCAGCCCAAATCATAAAACCACAGGCGAAAGTACTGGCTGCAAGTCGGGATATTCAGTGCATTGAAGTTGATTACGATGAATTGCGCGGCATTGACTCAGGAGAGTTAAAGCTGTTCTAACAAACGCAACGCAGCATAGCGACTGATGGCATTCGATGGACTATAAGCCTGGCGTATGCAACGGGTTACAGTGCCCCATATACCGCAGCAAGAAGTAGCGCAGCTCCAAGTACGAAACTGTGAATTTTTGCTTTAGTGCTCATCATGTCAATGGCAGTCATAGCTTGGCCTTATTGCGTGATAACGGATTGGTTCTGTGTGGCACCAGGTACGTCTTGAAAGTTGTCACTCTCGGGGAGTACATCAGGACCGCCCTGTTCATTACGGTAGGTTTGCTCTGCCTGTTTAGCTTCTTCTTCAGTATTCCAAACTGATCCAATAACACCGTTGACCGGGGCGCTATAACGAACGGTATAGACGTTCTTCTCGCTCAGGATTTGATCGAGTTCTTCCTCTGTGATGGTTTTCTCGTAATAGGTGTACGTCGCTTCATCATTGACACCTAAGAAGCTCTCGACCGTATTAGTGAACGCGGGGGAAAGCAGTATGGCAATACCCGCAATTGTCCCAATCAATGGCACGAGAAAGAACGCTGGTTTATGGGTTGCTACATCTTCCATGGGGATCCTTTGTACCGTTCCTATCTAGTATCGGACACCCTAGGGGGAATGGTTAGGACTACCATCAAACAGACTTAATATTCTTCAGCAGGCTGGCGTTTAACCCAATCAATTAATTCCATGCGCTTACCGGCAAACATCGGAGTGTCTTCACGGGTGTATACCCGGGCTTCAACTGCGCGTTGAGTACGCAATACACTCATCAACCGCGCGACATCATCATGTTCAAGGGTAATCGACCATTCGTAGTCGCTGATTGCAAAGGCAGCCAGGGTAGAAATCTTCACATCCAAGTGATTCAGTCCATTCATCCCGTGACGCTTCAGCATGTCTTGGCGTTTTTCGGCTTGGAGCCAATACCAGTCAAAGGACCGATTAAAGGGGTAGACGGCAGCGTAGTCTCTCGGGCCAACGCCATCAAAACAGGCTGGGAGGTGGTAAGGACTGAACTCAGCCACCATATGGCCGCTCATCACATTCCAAACCCGTTCCAGGTTCACCCCAAGTTCTGAGTTCAAGATGGCCTGGTTAGCGGCTTGCAATGTATCCGTTGAATCAGCAAGTCCCCAGAACAACAAGTCAGCATCGGCACGGAAACCACTCACGTCATACCAGCCACGAATTTCCACACCGGTTGCATCGAGTGCGGAAAGTAGCTGCTCAACATCGGAGCGCTGACTTTGTTCATCCTTTGGAAAGGGGAGTACGGTCTTAAAGACTGCGTGCAAGCTGTAATGGGGTGTGGCGTTTACAACCTCACGGTCAACGATACGATCACGAGGATCTAACTTGTCCGGGTCTTGGCCATAACCCTGCCCAAAGTGACCCTGGCCAGGTTTGGGATCAGCAACTGGTTCGGGTGCACCAGGCATGGTATGCCCATGGCTTGCCGAATGTGCTCCCGCCCCGTGGCGCCCATGAGCATGTGGATGGTCGTTTCCACCGTGTGTAGAAACGGGTGCCTTGTGGTCGGCATCATTACCGTGATGGGGTGGCATAGCTGTTCCTTGTTGTAGAAAATTTGGTCTCGTTAATCCTGGCCACATACTGCTGGAAGCATCTCTGCGGTGGGTGCGGATTTACAACACTGGGGTGAGCAGCTTGTATCCGCTATTGTGGCAGCCTGCAGCACCCAATCGGCTAAATCATTCATAAAGAATGGGTGCACGCCGGCGGTTCGGGTGCGCTTGTACACCATACCCAGCTCAGCGGCAGCTTCGGCTGCCTCAGTATCCAGGTCGTAGACCACTTCCATATGGTCAAAGAGATACCCTGCTGGGCAGATCACCACCCGGCGAATCCCATCGGCATACATGTCCTCAAGCATGTCAACAATATCGGGCTCTTGCCAAGGCTGGTGTGGTGGGCCAGAACGTGAGCTGTACCCAAAGGTCCATGGCACGGGGCCGCCGTGGAGTTCTTCAACGTTGGCCATTACTGCGGCATAGTGCTCAGCATGTTGGGCCTCGTAGACATTGGTTTGCCCTTGCGGGCCACTGGCCTCATTCATATCGAGTGGAATTGAGTGGGTGATAAAAATGACGGTTGGTGTTTCATCATCTTCACCACCCTCAGGGGTTGAAGCGGCGCTTGCTTCACGTACCGCTTCGATAACGGCTTGCGCATTCGTTCGTATCAACCCATCTAAGTGGTAATACGCAGGAACGCGACTAAAGCGGAACCCGTCGATACCTTCTTGCCGCAAGGTCTCCACCGCTTCGGCAACATCCTCGCGGTATTGGCGGCACCCGGAATAGGAGGAATACGCAGCTGTAGGCATGATGAGGAAATGCCGCAGCCCTTGTGCATGGGCTTCACGCAATGTGTCAACCATAAAGGGCGTCCAATTTCGGTTACCGAGCAAAACCGGACGCGTAGACCCTTTTGCACGCAGTGCCATGGACAACCCCTCAATAAGTTCATCCATGCGTGCATTAATCGGGCTTACTCCATCAAATTTCTTATAGTGGACACTAACCATCTCCAGTCGAGAATCTGGAACATTTCGACCACGAGTGGCATTACGCATAAAGGGCAGCACATCTTCGTGTCCGCGCGGTCCGCCGTAACTGAGGAGCAAGATGGCGTCAAACGGTTCAAGCGGGTCAGTCATGGAACCTATCCTGACTGTTCATTGGCAATCCTGCCGTTTTTGCTTACACCTTCGGTTGTAATCCGTCTACCGTGGTGCCATGCAACCACCGATTATCGCTCAAATTAAAGGCCAACCGTCTGCCCATCGACCAATCTGGTTTATGCGACAGGCAGGGCGGAGTTTGCCGGAATACCGTGATCTTCGAGCGAATATCCCGATGCTGGATTCATGTTTGAATCCAGAGGTTGCTGCAGAAATCACCTGTCAGCCGGTTCGCCGCCACAAGGTTGACGCGGCGGTATTTTTTTCTGACATTATGGTGCCGCTCAAACTTGCTGGTATCGATGTGCACATTGAACCTGGGGTTGGACCAGTCCTCGATAAACCCATCCTCACAATGGCTGATGTCTCGGCCTTAGAAACGCACCACCTTGAGGGTGAGGAGGTAATCACTCAAGGGGTTCAGCTGGTGACCGAGGAACTTGGTCGCCCTGACGGTACCGCTCCATACACCCCGGTTATTGGTTTTGCCGGCGCCCCCTTCACCTTGGCGGCATACATGGTTGAGGGTCGGCCAAGCCGTGACCACCTTGCGGCGCGAACAATGATGTATGCCGATCCGGTTGCTTGGCATGCCCTATTAGATTGGTGTGCTCGTATCAGCGCCGACTTCGTTCGAGCACAAATCGCTGGTGGAGCAAGCATTATCCAGCTCTTTGATTCTTGGGCCGGATCACTCGGCCAAGCCAACTATGTTGCCCATGTCGTTGATCACTCTGCTACGGTTCTCCAAGCTGCGCATGAAGCCGGTGTTCCGACTATTCACTTCGGTACGGGGACCAACGAGTTTCTCCCTGAAATGCGTGATGCCGGAGCCGATGTTGTGGGCGTTGATCATCGTATTGCATTGGATGAGGCGGACCGGCGCCTGGGGCACACTGTCACCCTTCAAGGCAATATCGATCCAGCGCTGCTGGCGGCACCATGGGAGGTGCTTGAACAGCACATTCGTGAGGTCCTTGATGCTGGTTCGAAAGCCCCTGGTCATATTGTGAACCTTGCCCACGGGGTACCCCCCACGACAGATCCTGATGTTTTGACCCGCATTGTTGAATTTGTTCACGAGGTGACAACTGATGAGCACACAAACTGAATCTGCTGATGCCGTCATTATCGGCGGTGGTATCGCTGGTTTAACGGCCGCCTATTCGCTGGTGAAGGCCGGGTTGAAGCCTGTTGTTATAGAGCAACGTGGCAGTGTCGGTGGACTGATTATTGGTGGTCAGGTCGGGCCAGTAACATTTGATCTTGGTGCAGATTCGTATGCTTCTCGTTCACAGGTTTGTGCTCAGTTATGTGAGGAATTGGGCTTAGCCGTGGCTGGGCCAGCTGGAACAAGCTGGTTATTTAGCGAAGAGAATGGTGCGACCCCGCTACCTTTTGGATCACTAGGTATTCCAGCTTCATTGGATGACCCTGATGTTGCGATGGTGCTCTCTCCAAAAGGACTAGAACGCGCACGTCAAGATCTCACAATGGGCCCAGAGGCTGGTGCTGAACGAGAGGGCCTGGACGATCTTGTTCGTTTCCGGTTGGGTGATGAAGTGGCTGATCGCCTCGTTGCACCTATTGCGGGAGGGATTCACAGTGCACATCCACGGAATTTAACTGCAGATAGTGTCATTCCTGGTTTGCGAGCAGGCTTAGCGCGTGAAGGCAGTTTGATTGGCGCAGTTGCCGCGATACGGGGAGGGGGGCCGAAAGGTAATCCGGTCGCCCAACCCGTGGGCGGGTTGTTCCGACTAGTCGAAGGCCTTGTCTCGCAGATCCTTGCCGGTGGTGGGCGCATCGAAACCCATCGCATTGCGACTGCCCTAGAGCGTGGTACAAACCATACTCCATGGGCGGTCTCAACATTTAGAGCAGAACGCAATCCCAATCCAGCGCTTCCCCCGTTACCGGGTGGAGAAGGCACGATCGTCCAGACTCCTCGAGTTATTGTGGCAACTGATGGAGGGCAAGGGTTGCGGCTGTTAGATGCAATTCCTGAGCTTGAAACTCAAGGGTGGGAGGTTCCTCAAGGTGTGCCCATTGTGCATGCAACGTTAGTGGTTCGTGCTCCTGGGTTGAATGATGCGCCACGGGGTTCTGGCATGCTTGTTGAGGCAAATAGCCTGGTCAGCGCTAAAGCACTCACCCATTCTTCTCAAAAGTGGCCGTGGCTCGGTGGGGCATGTGGACCAGATATCCATGCCATGCGCTTGAGTTGGGGGAGGGAAGGTGAACCCTATCCCACGGTTACCGAAGCGATCGCGGTTCGAGAAGCTGAAATCTTGACCGGAGCAAGGATTGAAGAGGTATTGGGTTCCAAGGTCATGCATTGGGGGCCGAGTTTGCCGCCACTTACCCCTGCCCATTTAGCACGGGTTGCTCAGCTCCATGAGGCTGCGGCCACATTGCCAGGACTAGCGATCACTGGGGCGTGGGCCAGCGGAACCGGATTGGCTGCTGTGGTGCCCCATGGACTTAAAACGGGTGAACAGCTGGTCTAGCGTCTCGGGCTTACCTAATTGGTAAGGGTTACAGGTTTGATTTTATTGTGAATAGTTGGAAAGTATAGGGCTATTCATTTCGTCGAGGATCGCCTGCCCAATGTTCAATACCATCGGCGATGGCCGTAGCGTAGCGTTCTTGGCCTGCTGGCGATTGGGCTAACGCCGCTTCATCAGGGTTCTTCATTTCTAATAGCTCTAGCATGACCACGGGTGCGCCTGAGTGGTTAATCGTGGCAATGTCACTGCGTGGGCTAAAAGGGCCTGATGGATTCGTTGGAAAACCTTGGTTTTTAAGTGTTTCAGCGATATGGCCGGCCAGCAGTCGTGAGGGGTTGTCTTGGTTGTGATTAAGTGGGGCACTCGAATGCAAAATGAACCAGCCGCGCACATTCGGGTTGTCACTCCCGTTCGCGTGAATACTGACTAGGACATCGGCCCCGTTACCAGCAGCACCACGTTCATTCACACACGGCCCTACCCCGTCATCACTCGTTCGGGTTAACGAAACCACTGCACCCCGCTGTTCGAGATAGGTTTTGACTCGTTGGCTTACTTCCCAATTAAAGGTACTTTCACGATAGCCAGACGAGGTTGCAGTGCCGGTGGTATTGCAATTCTTTGTGCCACCCCGTCCATCAGGAACTTGTTTAGCAATGTCCTTCGTATGCGAGAAGTTACCGCCGTTGTGACCAGGGTCAAGGACTACCCGAAGCCCCTGTAAGGGCTGTATCGTTTTTGGTTCGCTTGATTGAGGGATTGGGGCGACGGGATGATTGCTCGTCGTAGTGGCATCGGGTGACTGTGGAGCTTGTAAATGCGTACTCGGTGAAGACGTGGCGATTGGGGTCGGAGTCGGTGTTGGTGCCCCTTGCCAACTCGCTGTTGATGTTGAGGCACTTGGTGAGCTGCTCGGTGTGGTAGTCACAATGGGTGCTGGTGTCGAGGCACAACCGGTGAGGACAAGGCACAACAAGGCGACGAACAGTGCAACGGGCGACAGAAAACGAGGCGACGAGATCATTACTGCATGATGCTAAACCCATCTCATGGCAAATGTCCGCTATGGTGAAGGTCTGTACAACATGGGAGGAAGGCCATTATGTATTGGAAGCCATCTATTCCCCTGGTCATTGCGGCTGATCAGGAGATAAAGGGTATTGGGGCACAACCTGCCGACATCGTTCGTGTGGGTATTGGGAATCCGCATATCGACTTGCTCGATGCCTATGTGCAACGAACAACCCCTAAGCCACATGCAGTACTTAATACCGGTACCGCAGGGGGGATGGGCGATACCCCAGGCTCCATATTTGTTATCGATAAGGTGGTTGATGGCACGAGCCAAGGCCGTGACCCGATTGAATTAGCGGTTCCTGAGTGGGCGCAAGACTTGCCACGGCGAACGGTTGCAACGGTCGATCATATTGTTGACGATCCTGCAGAACATGAAGCACTCAAGGCCCACGCCCAATTGGTGGATATGGAACTGTATGACCTGGCTGTTCGCTGTCAGGCGTTGGGGGTGGAGCTGTACTCAGTCAAAATAGTCAGTGATGGTGCCGATGATGGGGCATACACCACGTGGCTACTCGTTGCTGAAAAGATAAGTCAGCAACTCGGTGCCTACCTACGCAAGCAGATTGGATAACCCTCGTGGCTGAATTAATTCCGAGCGCGATTGACTCGAACGCTCCACCTGGTGAACGCGCCATTTTTGAAGCTCTCCAAGGAGCTAACGGGACAGACCATTGGGTCGTGTTTCACTCATTAAACCTTGCTCGCCACAAGACGCAGCGTCAAGGAGAGATTGATTTTGTCATTCTTATTCCTGGTGAGGGCATTGTGGTGCTTGAGGTGAAGTCTCACGAGCGCATTGCCCGTCGTAGCGATGGCAAGTGGGAGTTCAATGGGAAACTCGCCGAGCGTTCACCCTTTAAACAAGCCGACAACAATAAGTGGACATTAATGTCCTATCTCAAGTCGTTTGTTGACACCAGTGGGATTCCTTTTGCCCATGTGGTGTGGTTCACAGGAGCACCGTTTAAGACGAATGCACCCCATTCCATTGAATTCGAGGACTGGCAAGTTCTCGATATTGATGACCTTCGTTCGGGCGTTCCTGGCGCCATCGCGCGTGTCTTGCGTCACTCACGTGAACATGATCGTCGTGCCAACGCTCGTGTCAAGCAAGGCGGTTTAACCCCAGACGTTGTTGAGGAAATCAAACAACATCTCGTCGGCTCATTCGATATTGCGCGTTCGGTACGTGATATTCGCAATGAGCAAAAAGCACAAATGTTGCGTCTCCTTGATGAGCAGTATGAGATTATTGATGCACTTGACGACAACATGCGTGTGATGATAGATGGTGCTGCCGGAACGGGTAAGTCCTTCCTCGCGGTTGAAGCCACACGACGCATTGTTAAAGAGGGAAAGTCGTGTTTACTAGTTTGCTACAACGTGCTCTTGGGTAAACGGTTGCAAGCGCTCACAGCCGGGTTACGGCATGCAACAGTTGGACCATTGCTTGATTTGGTTGTTGATCAAACGGGGATTCAAGTACCTGCACCCGAAGCCAGTGTGTTGGAACGCTCAACCTTTTGGAACGAATCATTGCCCCTCCAAGCAATCGAGATGTATCGCACCATTTCTGAAGAAGAACGCTTTGATGCCATCATCATTGATGAAGCCCAAGATCTCATTCGTCCCGTATTTTTGGACCTCTTCGATGTCATGGTCAAAGGTGGGCTCGCCGGTGGGAACGTCTGGCTATTCGGTGATTTCACCCGTCAATTGGTGTATGTCAATGATGATATAGAGGGGCTTATCCGTGAACGTATGCCCGATGTCACCAAGTTTAAGCTGACAAAGAATTGCCGTAATTCGCCGATCATTGGACAAGCTGCAACCGAGATGAGTTTGGTCGACGGTGGTGTGCGCTCGTACTTACGTGCTGATGAGGGACCGGGGCCAAATCATGTCACTTTAGCGACAGATGAACAGGCACAACTGACCTTAGGGATAAGTATCTCTGAGCTCTTTAAGCGTGGATATACGCCCAAAGACATTGTTATTTTGAGTCACCGACGTAATGGTTCGCTTGTGGAACGGGCAGTTGAAGTGGTGCCAGAACTATTGGATTGGGTCGTACCCTACGAAGTTGGGGACCCTGCTGGTGAGAAGATTCGGTTTACTACCATTCAGTCCTTTAAGGGAATGGAGTCACCGGCAGTCATTTTGACGGACGTGTTTGATCCCGATAAACAAGTTGATGACCGGCATGGGGCCGACATTAATGCGTTGAAATATATCGGGATGACACGGGCGCTCTTTGATTTGATAACGATCACGGTTGATCCCGATGCCAATGCAGGAGATGCCAAACGAACATAGTCATTCTGCACTTGCGCATTCGGGTGGTGAGACGATCAGACTTGGGTGCTTGTCTTATCAACCAAAAAAGCGTACATTTGTTCTATGGAATGGATACCTGGAACCCGTTTGAAGTCGTTGCGTGACCAACATTTACTTAAACAGCGGGATATGGCTGAGCGATTAGATGTGTCGCAGGCATTCATTTCAGCGGTTGAAACAGGAGCCAAAGGGTTGCCGCGTGAGATTGCTCAACGGCTCATTGACGAGTTTGGGTTGCCTGATTCGTTTTTTTCCCATGAGATTCCAGAGATTGAACATGTGAACTTCCGGATGGCGCCAGAAGTAACTACCACTGAACGGAACTTAGTTCAGGCCATCTTTAATGAGGCACAGGTGTTAGCTCAGTCACTATTAGACCGCGTGGACTATCCAATGTTCGTTGAGCCAACAACGGCCGGGAAGCCGGAAGATGCAGCGCGAGATGTGCGGCATTTTTTGGGGTTTGGTGATTCTGACCCTATTCCAAGTATGACCCAGGCAGCAGAACGACTGGGTGTGGGCGTTATTCACCAACTCATCGGTAAAGACCGGCGGATTTCATTGGAATTGATGACGGATGGGTTGTGTGCGCAGCACCAGACACGACCCTTGATCGTGAGCGTAAAAGCACAGCCGACAGATCGCTTGCGGTTCACCATTGCGCACGAGGTTGCGCACCTTGTGATGGACCAACATGTTGCGCGTAAGCGTGGCCCTAAGCAGATCGAAAAAGAGGCGCACGAGTTTGCTGCCGCGTTGCTCTTGCCGTTGAAGGTTGCTAAGGCGTGCATCAACGAACAGACCACCATCGAAGATCTTCTCGTTATTAAGCGTGAATACGGTATCTCTGTACAAGCCAGTATTCACCGCGCCAAGAACTGCGGTGTTATCAGTGTGGCGCGTCATCGTGAACTTCTTAAGGAGCTTGAGGCAAGGGGGTGGAGTCGTCAGGAACCCGATGAACCCCAGGCAGAATCACCGCGACTTCTTGGCATGGCAGCGGGGCGTGCCTTTGGTCTGGGTGCCTACGATTATCTTGTTAATACATACGGCATTAAAGAGGAACGTTTGCGTCACTGGCTAGGCGATATTGAAGGGCTTGGGCTTGGTGCACCGTTACCTGAGCGGGTGGCCGCTTAGCTGTATTCGGTTTGTTTTGGGTGGGCACCACATCTTGAGATGTGGTGTTTTTTGTTTTGTGGCCACAAGAAGTGCCACGATGACCGACCTCTACCTGAATATTTCGATAAATAATCGAAATATAGTTGCAAGGTTATAAACTGCTGTGCAATAATTGCCCGAGTCGGTCTCTATTGAGACTTGTTAGCAAATCGGCGGGGTACGCCATGACCATAGAGGAATAGATGATGGATATCAAAGAATTGACTGAAGCAGTTGCAGGTGCTGGAACTGCTTTTCGTGTATCAGCGGTGATGCAGCCAGTTGGTGGGGCAGGCACACCCGTTTATCCGGCTACCTATGCCGTGCCTGACAATGCGCGAACTCGTTACGCTGTCGAAGGACCAATCCTTGACGAAGGGGAAACTGAGCGGACGGCAAACCACTGGGAAACGGCTCTACTAATGAGTGTTGCCCAAGGTGCGCGCGGTTTGCAGTATGCGGTCCAGGACAAGATCGATGCTGGTGAAGTCTCTATTCCACTTATGGAGATTGACTTTACGAGTGTCGAGGATGGCGAGGGGAAAGCTGATTTAGCTGATCTTGGTGCCTTGTCAACATTGGGTCTTCCGCACCGTGTTTATGATGCCGCAATTCGCGATTCCTTGTTAGATGGCACACTGTTCCGGTTGTCAGATATTGGTCGGGCCATCACGGAAGCACGGCCTGGTGACGCCACAGCCCTCTATCAATATGCACCCACGGTATTGCTCTTTGGTGGTTGGGATTCCACTGGGCCAAAAGGTGGGTTGGGTAGCAAGTTTGAGCGGGCTATTTACTCAGAGATTGTGGCCCACGATATTCGCCTTGGCGTGAAGGTCGGGAGTCGTATTGATCCGTTAGAAATAGAAAAGGTCGAGAATGTCGTCTACAAACTCGACAAAGGAGATGAAGAGTGGGTACTCAAGGCTGACGCAGGCGGTGCAAAAGGCAAGGCCGTGCGACCGAGTGAGATTAACCACGGCAATGTGACACCGAGCATCGATAAGCAGGCCGGTGGCATTGTTATGGATCACGCGACGCACACCTGTGTGTTGTCCCTTGGCACATTACGAAAATTGCGTTTTGCGACCTATCCAGACGGCACTGCTGTACCCCGCGAGAAGCGTAAAGCAGTGAACGATGCGGTACGCACCGTTATTGCTGCGCTTGGGTTAGTTGCCATCACCTCACGTATGGAAGGCGATTTCGCGCTACGTTCTCGTTGTGACCTGATTAATGAGGGCGCCTGGACTTTAGAACTCATTGGCAAACATGCTCAAGACATCAGTGTTGTTTCACTCACTGCCAATGATGCAATCACCTTATTGAACCAGGCTGTTGCTCAAGCTGCATCGTTGGGTATGACCTGGGAGAGCGACCCAATCGTGTTGTATCCTGCTGACAAGCTTGTTGGACTTATCCGTGCCAGCCGTGAAAAGTTAATGGCTGAAAACCCCACAGATGGTGGTGAGGGTTAATGCGTTTCGGCATCCGCGTCGATTTCCTGACTCGGCGCTATATCGCAACTGATGCCTTTAACCGTACCGGCCACGAGTGGCCAGCCCATCCCAGCCGTTTATTCAGTGCCTGTGTAGCAGCCCTTCATGACGATGACGAGGTAAATCTGGCTGAAGCAGAGGCTCTCCGTTGGCTATCCACACTGGGTGCGCCCAAGATTGTTGCCTCCGAGGCCAGCGCACGAGCTGTCGTAACTCACTTTGTACCAACGAATGATGCGACGGTGATGAGTGCTTCCCAACTGGTCACGAAGTACAACAAAATTGGCGATGCTACACAAGCGTTAGCCATGGCCACAACTGGGGCTAAGAAGGCATCAGCACTCAAGAAAATTGGAGCAGCACGTGACGTAACCAAGCTTATTGCATGGGATGAGAAGATTGGCAAGAATCCCAAAGTTGACCTGCTTCCTGAAGAACGCAACAAGCAGGCACGGAATTATCCGTCGGTTACCCCCAAAGAACCGGTGCAGTGGTTTATTTGGGATGGGGTTGAGGAACATGATGTGCTGCAGTACCAAGGGGCACTAAACCAAGTGTTGGCCCGGGTAACTCGGCTTGGCCATTCATCAAGTTTTGTTGCGGTCTCTATTGGTCAGTGTGCACAAACCCCCAACTGGGTTCCTGATAAACAGGGCGGGCATGTGCTTCGGACATTTGAAGCTGGGCAGCTAGAGCGGCTGGAACAAGCATTCGTACTTCGGTCTATCCATGCTACGCAGCGGGACGATGCGACTTCTCAATTTAATGATGTTGACCCACGTATCATGCCCCACACACTAACCGCTTATTACCACGGTGAACCCAACCTGCTCACCCCTGCCGTTTCAACTGAAGCTGGGGAGTGGATGGCGTTTGAATATGTTGAGGGAAAGCGTTTTTCTGTTAAAAAGACTTGGGATGTATGTCGGGCATTTCGAAATGCACTGTTAGCTCACGCCCCTAATCCACGGTCCCCGTACCTCTCAGGGCACGAAGCAGATGGCTCCCCAACAAGCAAACCGCACATCAAAATCATCGCTCCCGCATTCGTGCAGTTCCGCCATGCAACAGGGGCTGGCATGGGCGTTGTGTTAATACTTCCAGAACCAGACGATCAACAAGATCGACTCAATGTGTATCAAGCAATTGGTGCCTGGGAACAAGCAAATGATGACAGTCAAGAACTGGGAACCGTGAGATTGTTTTCCTCGGGCGGCGATAGAACGGTTTTCAAGCGCAATCCCACGTCACGGGTAAAAACACTACAACTGGATACCTGGCGCAAACCATCATCGATATGGGTAACGACTACCCCCATTGTGCTTGATCGAAACCCCAAACACTTTGGTCATGCGAGTGCAAGCAAACACGATGCTGCGGCAACGAAGGCTATTGATTCCATTGTGCGAGCTTGCCGAGATCAGGGGTTACCTGAGCCAGTTTCAGTTCAGGTTCAACGCCAACCATTTTTCAGTGAAAGTTATGACTGCAAACGGTTTGACCCTATTGAAATCGGTGGGCGCCGGCGGTTTCTTATTCATGCACGAATTCAATTTAAAGAACCTGTACAAGGCCCTCTTGTGCTTGGTGCTGGGCGCTTCTTTGGTATGGGATTGTGTGCTCCGGAGGTAGGACGATGACACAGTTTTCAGGGCAGGACTTTGCTATGTGGTTCCAGTCGATCCACGGATTTGAGCCATACCCTTGGCAACAGCGTCTTGTTGAGCAGATCCTTCAAAACCAAAGAGAGCATCCTGGGATAAATGCAGGGTGGCCAATGGTGTTGGACCTGCCGACTGGATCGGGGAAAACGAGCGCCATTGACATTGCGCTTTATACCCAAGCGGCCGATATGCATCAGGCACCCCGGCGGATTGTGTATGTGGTTGATCGTCGTGCAATTGTGAGTCAAACGATGGGTCACGTCAAGGCACTTCAAAATGCGCTGTTAAACCCATCGGATGATATCCAACGCCGAGTGGCTGAGGCTCTTCGTTCGCGGATGGCGAATGCTTCCCCCAATCGGGTGCCGCTTGAAGTAGCGGAGCTTCGTGGCGGTATCCCATTGGATGATACGTGGGCGAGTCAACCTGATATCCCTGCCGTACTTATCAGCACGGTCGACCAAGTAGGTTCCAGAGTGCTTTTCCGCGGGTATGGGGTTAGCCCCAAAATGCGCCCTATTCATGCGGGCTTATTGGGCAATGACTGTTTGTGGCTGCTTGACGAGGTGCACTTGAGTAAGCCTTTTGCGAAGATGCTTGGCGAATTGAAAGCTATGCAAAATGCCTGCATCAAAGATGGTTTACCTATTCGTAACGGCATCGTACAAATGTCGGCTACCCCAGTTGACCTTGAGGCACAGTCTTCTTTCAAACTTGAAGAAATGGAAGATATTGAATCTTGCCCAAGGCTCAAGGATCGAGTCCGAGCGGTCAAATATGCATCTTTAAAGTTGCTCGCACTCCAAGGGGCAAAACGCCCCGAAGAGGCATTAATCGCACGTATTCCCGCCGAAGCTAAACGGATTTCGGGTAATGTTATTGGTGTCATTGTTAATCGCGTGGAAACGGCAGTCCGTCTAGGCCAAGAGATCAAGACAAACGAACCCAATGCCGATGTTATTACGCTTACAGGGCGTATGCGGCCGCTTGATCGAGAAACCATTTGGGCGCACATCAAGGAGATAGCCGGTGCGGGGCGTGACCGTAATGAGATGGATCGGCGTGTGTATGTGGTTTCTACGCAAACGATTGAAGCTGGCGCCGATCTCGACTTTGACGGGATGGTCACCGAGATTGCATCGATGGATGCACTCATTCAGCGCGCTGGTCGTGTTGATCGCCGGGGTGAGTTAAGTGCGCGTGGCAATCCAGCTGAGATTCTCATTGTTGCGCATAAAAAGCAGACATCCGAAAAGAACGTTGATCCGGTATATGGTCTAACGCTGGCTAAAACTTGGAACCTGCTTGAAGGCCTTCATGGCAAAGACCAGTTTGACATGGGGCCAGCTTCTCAAGAACTCGGTACTCCTGAGGAGCGTTTAGTTTGTTCAGCGCCTGATGTTCAAACGACGCGACTGTCTCCAAGTCATATTGATGCATTGAGCCAAACATTCCCTGAACCGGCCACACAACCGGAGGTTGCCTATCATTTGCACGGCGTTCAGGAACCACGCCCAGAAGTAACGGTCATTTGGCGTGGAGAAATCCCGCTTCGATACGCCAGCCCAGGGAAAGGACGTACCGATGATGGGCAACCGTTAGAATGGTTGCGAACTGACCAGCTTGAGGCACTGATTGACCAATTGTTGGCCTGTCCACCTCGTTCAAGTGAAGCAATCGCACTGCCAATACCGGCATTTAGGTTCTGGGCCAGTTCTCGGAACAGAACAAACCTTCAAGCTGAACATCCATACGAACCTCAACTTATCGATGTAGCCGATGTTGACCGTTTTGACGCGAAAGATGAGGGCGATCAGATGCCTCATCATGTCGTTTGGGTGCTGCGGTGGAGGGGTGTTGATTCAGAATGGATTCCTATTAAAGATGTCCGCAACGGTGATGTCGTCATTGTGCCTCTGGAATGGGGTGGTATTTCGGAAGGCAACTGGGACCCGACTTCTACTGATACGGTCACTGACCTTGGTGAGATAGCCCAATTCCAACGGGCTAAGGATTACCCGGGTGTAGCACCAACAATTCGATTCCATGAACGTTTCGGGTATCCAACATCAATCAAGCCACCCTCTGCGTCATCGGATAATGCTCGTATCTCGAAGGCTGAAAAAGAGGGTGCGCTAGTGGCATTACAACGTTTGCTGGAGCGTTGGAATCAATCTGAAGCCCCGGAAGGTACGTATTACACCATCAACTCCAGCGTGGAACTGGTGGACCTCGTGCCTCAAGAGTTCGTTGACGGCAAAACAGGCACGTTCTATGTGGCTGTTGGTAAGCCCTTAACTACTCAAGACCAAAAAGGCGGGTATGTCTTTGAAACGGATGGTTCTGACGCTGCTTCAAGTCTGATTGGTGTACCACTTAGCCTTAACGAACATAGTGATGATGTTGCTGCTATGGCTGAACGATACGCCCATTCGCTAGGGATTGAATCACTTGCCGAGTCCCTTCGGTTGGCAGGGTCGTTTCACGATATTGGCAAAGCCGATAGTCGCTTCCAAACGGTGCTATACGGAGGGGATGTGATTGCGGCTGCAATGGCTGCTGATGGTGTGCTGGCTAAATCGGTCGAGACGCCAAAATCAGGTGCCCAAATTGCCGCTATTTATGAACAGTCTGGGTATGTTCGAGGTACCCGCCATGAGCTCATGAGTTTGGCGCTCCTTGAGCATGCACAGAGCTTTGAAACTCGTCCAGATGCAGACCTAGTTAAACACCTTGTAGCTACACACCATGGGTATTGTCGATCGATTCCACCACGGCAGGACGACCCAAAGCCGGTTGACGTGCATGTCTCGCGTGAAGGCTATGACATGGAGGCATCGAGTGCGCATGGATTAGACGCGGTGAGTTCAGGGGTAACTGATCGTTTCTGGGCAATGACGGAACGGTTTGGATGGTATGGGCTTGCTTGGTTAGAGGCAGTGCTTCGCCTGGCTGACCACCATGAAAGTGCCCGCCAATCGGCAGTCCGATCTGGAACTAAAAGAAGGTGATTGGGATGAATACGATTGAGCTAGGGGGCCTGCACGGTAATAACCCGATGGCATTTCTCGCCGCACTTGGAGTTTGTGAGGCTCTTCGGAATTACAACGCAAAGATTTCTTGGACGGAGGACTCTGAACCTACGGCGGTACTACATAGCACTGTAGCGAAAGACGAACTCATTCCTCTACTTTTAGAAGATCGTGATCGTGTCTTGGAATGGCCATTATTCGAGTATTCAGACATACGATTTACGGAAGAAGAAAAACTAGACTTTCTTTTTACCTGTATTTCTGAAGAGCATGGAATCCGGTCTTCGTTTATCACCGATATTACAGTTGACGGGAAAGGCCTCTCTAAGCCAACAGACCTGTATTTCACATCTGGTTCTCAAAAGTTTCTGACGATTGTTAATGGTGTAGGGCAGTCATTAAGTAAAGACTTAATGGACGAAAGCCTCTTTGGGCCATGGCGATACTCAGCTACGGGATATCAAACATTGATGTGGGATCCTCGTGATGATCGTTATTACGCGTTAACTGCAACAAATCCATCTGATACCAAAAAGTCCACGATACCAGGTGCCGACTGGCTGGCATTCCGAGGGTTAGCACTGCTGCCGGTATTCGGTAGCAACAAGCGGGTTCTAACACCTGGCGGTAGCGGAACCGCGGGAAATGCCTCATGGGCATGGCCAATGTGGAAAGGCCCCCTAGGGGCAAAAAGTATTACTGCACTTATGCAGTTTATGCCGCGCAAACAGCGTTTAGATTCGGTGGACTGGGTTCCACCGAAAGGTGTTTTCTTCGTGTATCAATCTCAAATCCTACGAGTTGGTCAAGGATATGGACGGATGTGTCCACCAAAGTTGGTTTGGTCGGAGTAGCTGATGAACCCTGTCCCAGACCTTGTTCCAGCTCGAATGGTCAGTGAGTTTGTCTATTGCAAACGTTCTTTCTATTTAGAATGGGTTCTGGGACAGTTTCAAGAGAATCACGAGGTAGCTGAGGGAACTGCCCTTCACCGTAAGGTCAACGCTGTGAAGGGTTCGGTTCCTGCTACAAGCGAAGAAAAGCCATTTAAAGCAACCTCAGTGCAGTTATCCTCGCCAGAATTAGGTCTGGTGGCCAAGCTTGATGTGCTTGAAGGTGATGGTTCATTTTCGATCCCTATTGAGTTTAAACGTGGTGCTCCACAGCTAGGTGATGACCCAGTTTGGCTTAAAGATAAGGTTCAGGTCCTCATCCAGGCCTTGTTATTAAGAGAAGCAGGACATAAATGTTCAACTGCCTATGTTTGGTATGACAAGGTTAAGCGGCGTGTTAGTGTGCCAATAACAAAAGAAGCAATCGATTGGGCTTTAGCCCAAGTTGCAGACTTGAAAAAGGTTGCTGCGTCTCACAAGATTCCTAAACCCTTGATTGATAGTCCAAAGTGTCGGCGTTGCTCGCTTGTAGAAATGTGTATTCCTGATGAGACAAATGCCCTCGATGGAAAGAGTGCTCAACCCCCTCGGCGGATGGTTGCAACTGATCCAGCTTCACGAGCACTTTATATAACCACACAGGGTACGTATATTGGTCTTTCAAATGGTGTTGTAGAGCTGAGGGAGGATCGTGTCACCCAAGAAAAGGTGCGTCTTCTTGATGTGAGTGAAATTAATTTGTATGGACGCATTGAAGTTAGCTCAACACTTATTGGGGCGTGTCTTGAGCGGAACATCCCGATCTTATGGTTTTCAAGTGGCGGGTGGTTTAAAGGGTACGCGTCTGGGGCGATGAGTGGAAATGTTGACTTGCGTCGTCGTCAGGTGTTGGCATCAATCACTGGTGCGTTGGATTATGCAAAAACAATGATTGCGGGCAAGATTGCGAACTGCCGAACGCTTCTTCGAAGAAACGCCAAGATTGATGTAGAACCCACACTGACAGAACTGACCCGAGCGTTGGCAAGAGTTAAACGCTGCAAAGATAAGCAGTCACTCCTTGGTGTTGAAGGCATTGCTGCTAAAGCCTATTTCTCAGCTTTCGATGCCATGCTTAAAGCTGAGATGGGTTTCACATTAGAAGGGCGCAATAAACGACCGCCAACAGACCCTGTGAATGCAATGTTGTCGTTCTTGTATGCAGCGCTTGCTAAAGAGATGACAGTTTCATTGCTCAGCGTTGGATTCGACCCTTATCAGGGGTTACTGCACGAACCAAGGTTTAATCGGGCTGCATTGGCACTAGACATGATGGAAGAATTCAGGCCGTTAGTGGTTGACTCCACGGTCGTCAAGCTTGTCAACACTGGCGTGGCCACACCTGACAAGTTTCAATACCGAGGTGACGGCTGCATCATGAAACCTGGTATGAAAAAAGATTTGTTGCGCGCATATGAACGTCGTCTTGATGAAACAATCATTCACCCAGTTTTTAAGTACCGGACTGAGTACAGGAGAGCACTGCGCTTACAGTGCCGGTTGCTGGCTGGGGTGATGATGGAAGACATTGCCAAGTACGTGGCGTTTACCACGAGGTAATGATGAAACGACGTCGATATCTCGTTTGTTATGACATTTCGGACCCTGATCGCTTGGCTCGTATGGGAAGAAGGATTATTGCTTATGGGTATCGAATGCAGTATTCCGTTTATATATGCGACTTAGATTTAATGGAACGTGTGCAGCTAATTTCTATGGTCAGAGACACGATTAACCAAAACGAAGACAGTGTTGCAGTTATTGACCTTGGAGATGTTTCCAGGACTCCTGAACGTCGTATTGAATGGGTAGGACGGGCGTATCCGCCGCCTGATGTTGGTGCCACTATCTGGTAGCGAGGGGAGCGGCTTACTCCAAAATACCTAGGGTGCTCGCACTAGGTATATGAAGTTTCTAGATGCTTGAAAATATTACAGAGATTGAATTACTAGCTTGTATCGTGGGCTGCTCGCAAAAGGCTGCTAGACTCTAACCAGCGCATGAGGATCGCGATGCGCTGTTATTCCACTCTTTATGAGTGGACTTCATTGAAGCAACGCCAACTAACCGACTAACCGGCTGGCGGAGTGTGGTTATTCCACTCTTTATGAGTGGACTTCATTGAAGCCAGCTCAGATTTCGCGAGGCCAAGGGTCGTGACGAGCGTTATTCCACTCTTTATGAGTGGACTTCATTGAAGCTCCCCGGTCGAGAAACCCATGACTAAAGCCGTATACGTTATTCCACTCTTTATGAGTGGACTTCATTGAAGCGTCCTTTCCTTTCACATTGATGTTTGCTGGCACATTGGTTATTCCACTCTTTATGAGTGGACTTCATTGAAGCCGTAACCTCTAGAACAGGGTGGGTTTATCACGCAGCGTGTTATTCCACTCTTTATGAGTGGACTTCATTGAAGCCTTTTTCGCGGCTAACTGTTGTGGCCATGATGCTTTGTTATTCCACTCTTTATGAGTGGACTTCATTGAAGCAGGACCAACCCTCGGTGATATGCCCGTTTTGCAGGTCGTTATTCCACTCTTTATGAGTGGACTTCATTGAAGCGAAACTAAAGCAATTTTAAGTCACTGCGGTTTACACGTTATTCCACTCTTTATGAGTGGACTTCATTGAAGCTTGTGTCGAGTATGCGCCGGGTTGTGGAACCGAATTGTTATTCCACTCTTTATGAGTGGACTTCATTGAAGCAACCCCCGCGGGCCGTTTCGCGTACCACTCGAACAGTTATTCCACTCTTTATGAGTGGACTTCATTGAAGCGTCGACAAGATCATGGTTGAGCGATACGAGACCGATGGTTATTCCACTCTTTATGAGTGGACTTCATTGAAGCTATATATCGGTCGCTGTCAACTTTTCTTTAGACTTTGTTATTCCACTCTTTATGAGTGGACTTCATTGAAGCAACGGGCAAGTCGCAACCGGCCATGAAGGTGAGCAAGGTTATTCCACTCTTTATGAGTGGACTTCATTGAAGCCGCGCTCGGGTTCGCACCACCACGGCACGCCGAGGAGTTATTCCACTCTTTATGAGTGGACTTCATTGAAGCCATCGACTCCGCAGCAGGAACCAACGTCCGGTAATTGTTATTCCACTCTTTATGAGTGGACTTCATTGAAGCCGGCTTCTCAGCAAACACGAACCGTCCCGGATCGTCGTTATTCCACTCTTTATGAGTGGACTTCATTGAAGCTGGAAAGAATAGAGCTCATTTGTGTTACCCGTCCTTGTTATTCCACTCTTTATGAGTGGACTTCATTGAAGCTGAGATACGGCCTGGTGGCGGCAAAACCGTCAACCCGTTATTCCACTCTTTATGAGTGGACTTCATTGAAGCAAGTTTTGGTTGCATCGACCGATAGATAAGGTATAATGTTATTCCACTCTTTATGAGTGGACTTCATTGAAGCTGGAAAGAATAGAGCTCATTTGTGTTACCCGTCCTTGTTATTCCACTCTTTATGAGTGGACTT